>CAYJPR010000274.1:0-2266 GCA_964372075.1 uncultured Desulfovibrionaceae bacterium
CGCCACCCTGAAGATTTTTTCACACGTCCTGCAGAAAAAGCCATTATTAATATTTATAACACTACCATTTTGGAAAAACATTTATGCTGCGCCGCGGCGGAATATCCCCTGCGTCCGCAAGATAAAGACAGCGCGTGGCTCAGCTCAGCGGCGGCAAAGCAAGCCTTACAAAATCTTTGCCTACGAGGCGAGCTACTCCAAAGCGCACAAGGCTTAGATTATATCTGTGCGCGTAAAAGGCCACAGCGCCATGTGGACTTGCGTGGGCAAGATGGCATGGACGGCAATTACAGCATAGAAGATGAAACGGGAGCCATCATTGGTACTGTGGATGCTATTCGCGCTGTGAAAGAAAATCACCCCGGAGCCATCTATTTGCATCGCGGGCAAAGCTATGAAATTAGCCATTTAGATCAACACACCCAGCGCATAGTAGCCAAGCCCGCACGTAGAGCATGGTTCACTCGCATACGTACCCAAAAACATACTGATATTTTAGAAATAAAAGACCATAAAGCCCTTTATATAGAAGGCGGCGCTCATGTGGCTTACGGGCGTTTACGCATTACCGAGCACATTACAGGCTATGAAAAACGCTCGGTAAAGGGCAATAAACTTCTCTCCATTATCCCTTTACAATTTGACCCCATAGTCTTTGAAACCGTGGGATTATGGATAAGTATACCCGACAGTATTCGTCATGAATTGGAAGAAGACTATATACACTTCATGGGGGCTATTCACGCCATAGAGCATGTGGCCATAGGCTTGCTTCCCTTACAAGTTATGGCAGATCGCAATGACTTTGGCGGCATATCCACCCCCATGCATGCTGAATTAGCCCTGCCTGCCATTTTTATTTACGACGCCCTTGCCGGCGGTGCCGGTCTTTGCGAAGAAGCTTACAAAGATGCTGCCACCCTTTTTGAACAATGCTACAAAGCCATGGATATGTGCACATGCGATGACGGATGCCCTTCTTGCGTACATTCTCCGAAGTGCGGTTCTGGCAATAGACCCTTAAGCAAAATGGGCGCCATGCGCCTGCTGGAGCTTATTATGAAAAAGAAACTCAATGACAATCAACATGTACTCCCTCTTATAGAACTGCAAGAAAAACTTAGCACAAAGGCTGTGCATGAGGGCAAAGAACAAGAAAACACTGCTATATCAGAATATAAGCGTTTCATGGTGTTGGACGTTGAAACCAGATATTCCGCCGCAGAGGTGGGGGGCTGGCATAAAGCCTCTGATATGGGTGTGAGCATAGCTGTGCTTTTTGACAGTCAAGATGGCTCTTACACCCATTATGAACAAGACCAGCTTGAAGCCATGTTCAGGCGCATGCAAGAAGCGCAACTCATTATAGGATTTAATATTGCCCGCTTTGACTATGCAGTTTTACAGCCTTTTTGTGGCTATACCCTCAAAAGCTTACCCACTCTTGATTTACTAGAAAAAGTAAAAAGCACTCTGAACTATAGAGTTTCCTTAGATAATATTGCCACAGCTACTTTAGATGCGCAAAAAAGTGCCGATGGTTTACAAGCACTCGCTTGGTGGAAAGAAGGACGTCTTGACCTTATAGGGCAATATTGCCAAAAAGATGTGGAGATTACGCGAGCTGTCTATGAATATGGCCTAGAACATGGGCATGTGCTTTTTACTAATAAGGCCAAACAAAAGGTGCGCTTGCCTGTGGACTTTAACACTCTATAATGCACTATTTACGGCTTCAAAAATAAATACCCTCAAGATCCCAGCATCTTGAGGGTATTGGTGCCATTTCTGGCTTTGGTTGCTAGGTGCCTTACCTCGGGGAGCAAGGCACCTAAACAGCCAAATATTGTTAGCCGCCGATAAGGTTCATAGCCATACGGGGCATGGAGTTTGCTTGACCAAGCATGGCCACAGCAGACTGAGTTAGAATTTGGTTACGCACAAAGTTGGTCATTTCCATGGATACGTCCACGTCGGAAATGCGAGACTCTGCAGCAGCCATATTCTCAGACTGTACGGTCAAGTTGTTCACAGTGGATTCTAAGCGGTTTTGCAAAGCACCAATGTGAGCACGAATCTTGTCCTTAGAAACAATGGCGTCGTTTACGGCCACAAGAGAGGCCTGAGCTTGCGACTGAGTAGATACTGTATGACCAGCATTTGCAACACTTTGCATACCAAGACCCAAGGCAGAAGCGGTGCTATCACCAATGCGAACATAGTAATAGTCTTCTGCAGAGTCGTTCATGGAACCAAAGTGAATCTT
>CAYJPR010000275.1:0-2259 GCA_964372075.1 uncultured Desulfovibrionaceae bacterium
TGTAGGAGTGTATGGTGCACATGGTGCCCTGATTAATGCCAAAGGCTTCGTGTAACACTTTTACCACAGGAGCAAGGCAGTTAGTGGTGCAAGAGGCGTTGGAAACCATATGATGCTTGGCAGGATCATAGTCTTTTTCGTTAACGCCCAGAACTAACGTGAGGTCTTCGTTCTTAGCAGGGGAAGAGAAGATAACTTTTTTGGGGCCGTTAGCTAGGTGCACTTTAGCTTGTTCTGCATCGCGGAATACACCGGAAGATTCTACGACAATATCTACCCCATGCTCACCCCAGGGGATGTTTTTAGGGTCGCGCTCTTTGGAGCAGTGAACAGTCCAAGGGCCAACAGTGGCGCCTGTTTCTGTAAGAACAGCACCGAAATTTCCACGTCCATAGACGGAGTCGTACTCAAGTAAATGGAAGCAGGTGTGCGCATCGCATAAGTCGTTAATAGCTACAACTTCCACTTCATCTTGGAAGTTATTGTAGAGAATATTAAACATTTGACGACCAATGCGCCCGAAACCGTTAATGCCAACACGTACCTTAGTCATAGTGAACCTCGAATGGATATGATTTTTGAAAAAGGAAATTGAAAGGCTTTATCAAAGCCTTGTGAAATCAGCCATGGTTATAAAATATATATGACCGATACCAAAAAACACAAGAGAAAATTTGTGAAAAAAATATTTTTTTATGATTTTAGCTTGTAGTGATGTTTTTACACGTGTGTAAAATTTGCTTAAAAAGCGTATAAAGGCAGTATGTACGTTGCAAAAATTGTCAGAAACAGTGTATAAAATATTATTCTGTGGGTTTGTCAGGGGAAAATAAACGCCCACGTACCACCGCTTTGTGACCAAATTTTTGCCGTAATGAATCCAGTGCGCAGTCCAGATTTTTTTGTTTTTCCATATCTTTTTGCGGGCTTGAGGGCATAAGTAAACCTTGCTCAGCGCCGCCATGAAAGCCGGAAACCCCAAGGCCTATGAGGCGCACTTTCTGCGGTAGAGCTTCATTTTCCAAGAGTTCGCAGGCAGTAGTAAAGATACATTGCGTGCCATGCGTGCTGTGAGGCAAGGTGCGCGAGCGCGTTATTTGCGTAAAGTCAGAAAATTTTACTTTTAAGGTAATGGTTCGCCCCGAAAGGCCTTGTTTGCGTAGCGAAGTTCCCACGCGTTCGGCCTGCGCCAAAAGATTTTTTTGCAAAAAAGCCCTGTCTAGCGTGTCTTCGTGAAAAGTCACTTCGCTACTTTCGCTTTTAGGCTCCGTATAGGGTGTGACCTTACCTTCATCTTCCCCATGGGCTCGATGCCATAATTGTGTACCGCCCTTGCCAAAGCGGCGTTGCCAAAATTCTTCTGGAAAGCGTCCCACATCGCCGGCATGGCGCACGCCAAGTTTTTGTAATTCCGCCATGAACTTTTTGCCTACGCCGGGGATTTTTTGCACAGGCAATGTTTGTAAAAAGACTGTAATGGCTTCGGGGTGCAACACATAAATGCCGTGAGGTTTGTGAATATCTGAAGCGATTTTTGCTAAAAACTTCTTGGGGGCCGCCCCCACAGAGCAGGTAAGTCCGCCGCTCACCTCAAAGACTGCACGTTGCATTTTTTGGCAGATGCTTTCAATGGGGCCAAAAAGCCGCTCAAGACCTGCGGCGTCCACATAGGCTTCATCAATGGAGGCTTGCTCCACATGGGGGGAAAAGTCTTGCAAAGCCCCCATGATTTTCTGAGAAATTTCCTTATATCTGCTCATGTGGCCCGGTACAAAGATAAGCTGCGGGCACAGCTTTTTTGCCATACCTGAGGGCATGGCAGAGCGTACGCCAAATTTGCGCGCTTCGTAAGAGGCCGCCGAAAGGACGCCACGTGTGCAGTCTGTGCCCACTGCCACGGGTTTACCGCGCAAATCTGGATTATCCATTTGCTCCACAGAAGCGTAGAAGGCGTCCATATCCACGTGAATTATCCATGAAATATAGGGCGCAGATAAAGGCGTGTTGTCCATTAGGCCCCTAAAAATTGCACCCACAAGGTACGTCTTCTGGGTCCGTCCCCTTCGCAAAGATAGATATGCTGCCATGTGCCCAATTGTACGCGCCCGTTTTCCACTATAAGCATAAGCGAAGGGCCAAAGAGGCTGGTTTTAATATGGGCATCACTATTGCCTTCGGCATGACGAAAACGCGGATCTTGCGGCACCAGCGCCGTGAAAAAGCCTGTCATATCTCTGGCTACGTCGGGGTCGGCCCCTT
>CAYJPR010000276.1:0-2249 GCA_964372075.1 uncultured Desulfovibrionaceae bacterium
CTTGTGCAAAGCGGTATCGACATAAATTTTCCCCTCAACGGCTCTACCCCCTTGGCTACCGCCACACAAAAAAATGCTTTACCCATCATGAAGCTCTTACTTGAGCACGGCGCCCATGTGGAAGGTAATACCAAGGTTCACAACAATCTCGTGCCGCTCAACCTAGCTGCCTTAGAAAATCATGTGGACGCAGCAAAGCTTCTCTTAAAGCATAAAGCGCAAGTAAATTACCCAAACACGTCCCCGCTCATCCACGCCATGATGGGCGTATTTAAGGATAAAAGCGAGCTAGTGCAAGTGCTCCTAGACTATGGCGCAGACCCCAATGGCACTGAAAACTTTGGCTTTAATCCTATACAATTTGCCGTAAGTGGTGCTAGAGTAAAATATCTTCCCCTACTTGTAGCCAAGGGAGCCAATGTACATGTGCGAGACCAATATCAAAAAACCCTGCTTATGCTCATTGCCGAACAATACCCCACCGATGACGGAGTAAGCGAAGAAGATAAGCGTAGCACCATGCAATTTCTTATAGATAATAAGGTGGATATGCATGCTGTGGACGAGAATGGCAAAACAGCGCTCATGTATGGCGCTGAATTTGCTGTTAAGGAAAATGTGGAAGTGCTTCTGAAAAATGGCGCCAAGCCCAATATGAAGGACAAGCAAGGCCGAACGGCCCTGTATTATGCCAAGATAAGCCCGCAAAAGGGAATAATGGCAGTGCTAAAAAAGTACGGAGCCAAGTAACATCCATGAAAAAGATAGAGACGCTGAGGCAAGGCTTGTGGTCATGGATTTTCCACTGCGACAGCTTGTGCGGTACAAAACGTACAACCAAGCCCTATCTAGAAGGAGCATAGTCATGTTTACCAAGAGAATGTTCACCCCCATTTTCTATGTATGTATTTTGATATTCTTGCTTTGGCACGCTTACGCCCACGCTCAACCCAATTATGGTATCTATACTTCCATCATCCATGCCTATGAAAAAGAATTTGGCAAACTTACAGCCAAAAAATTCAAAGGTATGGAGTTGTATGACGTGTGGGGTGTGCCCTTTGTGCAACTTACAGACCTTAATGGCGACGGCATAGACGAACTCTTACTTGTACGCATGTACGATGGCCCCAAGGAATATGAGGTCTTTTCCGCTGAAAATCATAAAAGGAATATTTTACATATTTTCACCTTGGTGAAGGGGCATGATTTAGAGCATGTGGGCTCCTTTCCCCTCTTACACCAAGACCTTGCCCTCACGGTACAAATAGCCACTATGGAGGGGAAGAAATATATTCTTAGCGGTCATGCTTACGACGCCATGGATTGGCGAAAAACGCTTTGGGAGCTTACAAGCGACGATTCCGTGCTGAAATTTGTTCAAGTGAAATCCTTCGCATCACAGTTCAATGCCCACAATACAGATGGCGTTGACTATAGCATAGACGGTAAAATAGTGAGTAAGGCCACCTTTACTCCCCTCTATGAAACGTGGATGAAAAATATACATACGCAAAGCATAAGCAATATCACAGCGCAGAAAATGGAAGAGCTTAAACTATATATTAATAAAGAAAAACAAAAGCTTGCAAAGTACCCACCCATGGATAATTTCAGTTCTTCCGCCCTATTTAATAAGGGGCGTTTTCTTATGGTGGAAGACATGCCAAATAATGAGCAAGAATATATATATTACACCTATTTCCAAACCCTTATCAACGACGATTTCACCACTCTCAAAACTATAACCATTCCCATTGAGGATCCTTTATGGAATATTAAGGCTGAAGAGCGGCAAGAGCGCGTGGCACAGAAAAGCTTTATTCCCGGCTATATTATTGAAAAAATGAACACCATACCCGCAGAAGAAGTGGGGCATCAAAGCCTAATTTTGGCTGAAGAAGCCATGCCTGTATTACAGCAATTGAATTTACACGAGCATGTTTTTGTACGTGCTGTGGTCAATGAAGTTAAGGATTTTTCCATTACCCATTTTGCGCCACAAGCGTGTTATGATACCTATAATTTTTGGGCTCTTGTGGGGCGGGCCACGCCGACCTCCCCATGGAGAATATATGCTGAATTTTCTGACCATATTCTCTACCCACACATGCACGCCAATGCTTTTGCGGTACATTTTTTAGGCCATATGGAAGATTGGAAAGAGTTGCATGAGTATAGCCCTCCACTGCACACTTTATACACCCCTGAAGAATTGGCTAGTCTTGACCATAAAGACTTTAACGGAA
>CAYJPR010000277.1:0-2243 GCA_964372075.1 uncultured Desulfovibrionaceae bacterium
GTTAAAACTACTTAGAAGCCAGTTTTAAAATATTCACTACCCACTCACAGGTTTGCTCTAAATGCTCTACCTTGAGGCTTTCCGAGGTGGTATGCACATTGGTCATGCCTGTTCCCAAGGGGATGGCAGGTACACGCGCATTGAAGTTATTGGCATCAGAGCCGCCGCCGGAGCGCTTTAGCACCACAGGGAAGCCCAAATCTTCAGCGGCTTGCTTTGCCAATTGAATGACGGGTAAATCATGGTCTAGCTTAAAGCCGCCATAGCTGGGGTTCACAGAAATTTCCATTTCTGCGCCAAATTCTTTACCGGCATTTTCAAAAGTTTCCACAATAAGCTTTGTCATATCTTCAAGCTTTTCTTGAATAAGGCTACGTGTTTCCACCACAACTTCTGCATAATCTGCCACAACATTGGTGGCATTACCGCCGCTAATGGTGCCAATATTGGCTGTGGTGTCTTCGTCTTTACGGCCTTGGGGGAAGTTGGCTAAGGCTTTGGAAAGCACATAGATAGCATTAACGCCCTTTTCCGGAGCAATGCCGGCATGAGCTGCTTGGCCCTTAACGACCACTTTTATTTTATTAATGCCGGGGGCTGCGTAAACAATTTCCCCTGGGGCGCCGCTGGAGTCCAGCACAAAGGCAAAGTCGCCCTTAATTTTGCTCACGTCCATATTTTTAGAGCCATTTACGCCGCCTTCTTCAGCCACTGTAAAGACCACTTGTAAGTTACATAGGGGGACGTTGTCTTCTTGCAAGCGACGTACGCCTTCTAAAATAGCCATAACGCCGGACTTATCATCGCCGCCAAGAATGGTATCGCCTTTGGAATAGATAACCCCGTCTTTTACCATGGGCTCAATGCCGCAGCAAGGGTTAACGCAGTCCATATGGGCGGTCATCATAACCGTAGGCAAGGAATCGGCATGGGGAGCCGTGCCTTTTAAGTAGGCAAAAAGATTGTTGGCATTGCCGCCAATGAGCTCGCCGGCATTGTCTTCTTCAACACTAAAGCCTAAATCTTGCAATTTTTTGGTAAGCAGGGCCGCAATTTCCGCTTCTTGTCTGGTGGGGCAATCTACTTTTACCAGTTCAAAAAAGCCTTCCAATAAGCGTTGATTTTTATCCATATTTTTCTCCAGCATGGGGTATAATTTTGTTTTTGTTGGAGCGCACTTTACGACAAGAAAAGCTGTGAGGGCAAGGTGTTTTTTTCTTCAAAATACGCTTTATTTAAACAATATACTTTATACATAATGTATAGTTTGTATAAATAAACATATTGTTTACACTGAAAAAAAGGACTTCACAAAAGAGAGCCTCATGCTTGACGCGTCTAAGGGCTTATGTTAACTTTTTTTTATGAAGACATACCTACAGCAATTCCAAAATTATGTTTCGCAAAGCGGTCTTAAAAACACCGCTCAACGCGCTCGTATTGTAGAAGTTTTTATGGACTCCAAGGGGCACCTTTCTACAGAAGAAGTGTACGATATGGTGCGCGCTGTGGATCCTTCTGTAGGGCAATCTACGGTGTACCGTACCATGAAGCTTTTGAGCGAGTCCGGTCTTGCCAATGAAGTGCACTTGGGTGACGGTATTACTCGTTATGAGCCTTTTTGCGAAGAGCATCATGACCACCTTGTGTGCGAACAATGCGGCAAAACTGTAGAAATCTTAAATAAAAAGCTGGAAAAACTGCAAGAAACCATTGCAGAAAAACAAGGCTTTACGCTCACTTCTCACACCATGTGTCTTTATGGTATTTGCATGGACTGTCGCAAGAAAAAGCCAAAGAAATTTTAATATATATACAATGTATGCATGACGCTTCTTTTTACTGAGAAGCGTCTTTTTTTATGTGTTTTTTCGGCATGGAAAGCCCAAAAAAAACCCCTTACCAATGGCAAGGGGCTTAATTTTACAAAAGGAGAATGATTACATAACGCCTTGTTCAATCATGGCGTCAGCAACTTTGCGGAAACCTGCAATGTTACCGCCAAGCACATAATCGCCGGGCTTGTCAAATTCATTGGCAGCAGATTGAGCTGCGGTGAAGATATTTTTCATGATGCCTTGCAACTTGGTATCCACTTCGTTGAAGGTCCAAGGTTGCATGCTGGAGTTTTGGGCCATTTCCAATTGGCTGGTGGCTACGCCGCCGGCATTGGCGCATTTAGCTGGACCGTAAGCAATTTTAGCATCCAAGAAAGCTGCTGTGGCTTCTGGGGTAGAAGGCAT
>CAYJPR010000278.1:0-2238 GCA_964372075.1 uncultured Desulfovibrionaceae bacterium
TGGGCAGGGTAGACGACTAATTCATCAGTTTGGAACAAGGTAGGCCTCGCATTTTTAGGGGGTGAGAAATGAGACTTCAACCGGATGTTTATAAGATAAGTACAATTTTAGACTTGTCCAGTTGTCAAGACAAATTTCATTTTTTGTGAGGCTTTTTTTTACAACAAATTTCTTTTTTAAGCGCCTGTTATTTTATACTTAAAGCATGGCTGGTGGCAGCTTTAAGGCCTTCTTCCACAAAAATATTTAATACCTCAACGGCATTTGGTAGCGATGCTTCAAGGCAGTCTTTTTCCTCGCCCTTGGCTCTGGCAAGCACGTAGGAGGCCACATCGCCATGTTCTGGCAAGGTGGGACGCCCAATACCCATACGTAAGCGATAAAAATCCGGTGTTCCAAGGCTTTGTGTAATGGATTTTAGGCCATTATGTCCGGCATTGCCGCCGCCGCATTTAAAGCGAATTTGCCCCGGTTTAATATCCAGTTCATCGTGCAAGACTATAAGATCTTTAGCTTGCAATTTATGCCAAGCCAAAAGCGGCTGCACACTTTGACCACTCAAATTCATAAAGGTAAGGGGCTTAGCAAAAAGCCACCAATCTCCGCTTTTGTCCAAAGAGGCACGCCATAAATCGCACTTAAATTTGGAGCCATTCATGCTTTCTTGACGCCCATGGTAGGAAGCTCTTTCCAGTAAATGGTCCACAAGCATAAAGCCCATATTGTGGCGCGTATCTGTATATTGATTGCCTGGGTTTCCAAGGCCAACGATTAGTCCTTTATATTGCATAAGAGGTCTCCGTACTGAGAGGGGGTGTGTGAATGGTTAGCCCAAGAGCAAGGCACGACTGCACCATATGCGTTGCTATATGGCAGGCATAGTGACGACTCATGGCGCATAAATGTCCGCCCCCTTGAATAATAATAAGTTTCTTTTGCGGCGCTACTAAAGATTCATAAATATTTTGTATAAGTGAGAGTTTAAAGAGCGCATCATCTTTAGCCGTAAGTAAAATAACAGGGCAGTTAAGCCCGGGGGCTTGTTCTGCCGCACTCATATCAAGATGAAAGAGGCTAGAAAGAAAGCTTAAGGGATAGGTGCTTCTTTTATTGCGGTGCGGTACATAGACTTTATGGCCATGTTTAAGCAAAGGGGTAAGCTCAAGATAGGCTAAAAAAGGTATGGGCAGTGCCGGTATATATTTGGCTATGAAGCGCACCAGTTGTAAAAATTGTGGTTTGTAAGAGCGTAGAGAGCGTAAACGCGATACCTCAACAGCTTCATCTTTATGCGGCAAAAGAGTAGTTATGGGAAAGACAGCTTGTAAGTCTTGATTTTGCAAGGCATGGGCAAGGCTTAGAATGCCTCCTTGACTGTGTCCACTGAGCACAATAGGCCCGCTAAAATGCTTTCTGGCCCATGCTTGCGCATCCATACCATTTTGGAGCATATCCTGCACGGTGAAAGACTTTTTTCCGCCTTGGCTTAAACCGTGACCCAAGGGATGTATGCCCACCACATTGCAACCTAAGCGATGTAATTCTTCTAAGAGAACGGCGTACATGAGGGGAGAGGCCATGGTGCCGGGATAAAAGAGCACAGTCACAGCTTCTGGCGCTGTTTCAAGCACAGTTAAAGCAATGGTGCTTCCACAGGAAGGAATGTGCACGGTGCGTGCAAGGAAGAGAGGAGGGCGTTGACTTGGCATATATGAGCAATTTTATACGGTATAGAAAAAATAGCCGATCACCCAAAGGCAATCGGCTATATACATTGTGCTTGTAAGCAAATACGTCTTAGGCGTTTTCGCCTTCTTCTTCTTTTACCTTAGAGATAACAGAAACGATGGCGAAGTTTTGGTCGTAGCTAGCTTTTACGCCTTCAGGCAATTCAAGGTCAGCTACACGTAAGGAAGAGTTAAGACCCATTTCGGTCACGTCGATAACAATCTTCTTGGGAAGATCTTGGGGCTTGCCCACAAGGTATACGCGCTCACGATAGGTTTCAAGCTTGCCACCAAGCTTCACACCCTTGGAAGTACCGGTGAACTCGATGTTTACGAGAACTTTTACAGCCTTTTCAAGGTCTACACCGTAGAAATCGATGTGTACAAATTCATTTTTATAAGGGTGACGTTTGGCTTCCCAAATCATTACTGGATGGGTGGTTTTAGCGCCATTGTCTTCAATTTCAAGGGTAAACACAGCGGTGCGACCCATTTCTGCATACATTTTTTC
>CAYJPR010000279.1:0-2222 GCA_964372075.1 uncultured Desulfovibrionaceae bacterium
CTAACCTTTGTTTTAGAAGAAAATATTCGTACAGCTCAAACAAATTTCGCTGCCACCATTAAAGCCACAGAAGATAATATTCTGGATATAGCAAAACTTGGTGCCAACAGTAAGGACTTAGCCTCTGCTATAGCCCGCAATGATGGTACTGCGGTACAAACTATTGCCAAATCTATTATGCAAGAGACGGGCACCACCATTTTAACTATCACCGACGCTCAAGGGCTTGTACTCGCTCGCGGACATAATGAAAAACAAGGTGATAGCATTGCCGCTCAATCTACCATTTCCGAGGCTCTTAAAGGAATCAGTTCCACCGGCGTAAACATGGGCGCCGTGGCAGCTTCTTTGCGTGCTTCCAGCCCTATCAAAGACGTGAACGGAAAAATTGTGGGAACCATCTCCATCGGGCATGATCTTGGCAAACCAAACTTTTTGGACTGGGTGAGCACTACCTTAGGAGTGCAAGTTACCTTCTTTAGGGAGAGCACTCGTGCCATGACCACCATTCAAAGTGCCCAGGGGCAACGCCTTGTGGGCACCAAGCTAAACAATCCGCATATTGAAAATCAGGTCTTAAACCGAGGGCAGCTTTACTTTGGCGAAAGCCTTATCAATGGTACTACCTATTTTGCGGCCTACTGGCCTGCACAAACTTTTGAGAAGAAAACTGTAGGCATGTGGTTTATCGGCTTGCCCGTTTCGCAGGCTTTGCTTCTAGAAACACAAGCTCGCATTAACACTATCCTTGTGGCTATTGGGGTGTTTTTAATGCTCCTTATGGTAGCGGTGTATATGGGTTTACGTTTTACCGCGCCCATTAAGCAGCTCATGAAATATGTTAAGGACGTAGAAAGTGGCAAGCTTGATGCAACCTTGCACATAACAAGCCAAGATGAACTTGGCACCTTGGCTCACGCCTTAGAAGGCATGGTAAATGAGCTAAAAAAACAAGCTCACTGGTATGAATCTACACTCAACTGCCTACCTTCGCCCTTGGCTGTTATGGATACAGAAAGAAATTTTGCTTTTGTAAACAACGCCGTATGCGAAATGACAGGCAAATCCAAAGAAGATTTGCTGGGGAAGGCCTGCTATAATTGGGGTGCTTCCATTTGTAGAACGGATAAATGCGCCATTGACTGCTGCGAGCGTGGCATTGGCGAAGTAAATTTTGAACAGCCAGGCGCCGGGCATTTCAAAGCTATGGCAGCGCGCCTTTTAGACCCCGCCGGTAAGCATATCGGTTACGTGGACATGGTTTTTGATCGTAACCAAGAAGTAAAATTGGTCACTGAAGCGGAGCAAGCCCTTGTGGAAGGTCGTCATGGCGCCGCTCATAGTTTAGAAGTGATTGTGGAAAGTATTGCGGCTGTTTCCGAAAAATTAACAGCGGAAATTGATAACTCCGCCCAAGGGGCCGACACTGCCGCCACGCGTATGATAGAAACAGCCACAGCTATGGATGAAATGAATAGTACAGTGCTTGAAGTAGCACAAAATTCTAACACAAGCGCAGAATTGGCCGAAAACACCAAACAAAAAGCTCTTGAAGGTTCAAGTATTAGCAAAAAAACTGAGAACACCATGGTACGCTTGCGTGATGAATCCTTGGCCATCAAAGTAAGTATGGGCGAGTTGGCAGACCATGCTCAATCCATCAATGCTGTTATGGGCGTGATTTCTGACATTGCAGACCAAACCAACCTCTTGGCCTTGAACGCCGCCATCGAAGCAGCCCGAGCCGGAGAGGCAGGACGTGGCTTTGCCGTGGTAGCCGATGAAGTACGTAAGCTTGCAGAAAAAACCATGACCTCCACAGCAGATGTTTCACAAGCCATTAACGCCATTCAACAAAGTACAGAAGTTAATGTGCATAAGATTGACGCAACGGTAAAAAGCATTGAAGAGGCAACCCAATTAGCTATTGCCAGCGGAGAATCTTTAAGCGGTATTTTAGAAATGGCCGAAGTGAGCGCAGATGGGGTTCGCGCCATTGCCACGGCCAGCGAAGAGCAATCAGCCACTTCTGACGAAATCGCTCAATCCATTGCCGATGTATCCGCCATTGTGAACAATACCACCCATGCCATGACTGAAGCCACCGAAGCGGTTGCAGAACTTAGCAACCAATCTCAACAACTCACCAAACTAATTGAAGAATTAAAGACATAACAAAGTGCTTAAACGGACTAATATACTCACAGCAGGCTAAGAAAAAA
>CAYJPR010000280.1:0-2222 GCA_964372075.1 uncultured Desulfovibrionaceae bacterium
AATGATTATCGTAATCTTTTGGCAAAAGGTATTGTACAAGGCATTATAGAATATAAAAAACAGCTGGAAAAAGAGCGAGATGCGCATTTTACCTTGACGAAAAAACTAGCGTCTGGTAAGTGATTTTTTGCGCGTAACATAGTGCAAAGTGTGGATATTGTATAAAATCAAAACACGAAACTTTTCGCAAGGTAAAAGTGCTTAGAGATTTTCCCTTCATTAGGAGGTAAAAGTATTCCCTAAGTGTCGTTTTGCACTTGCTTTTTTGTTTTTTTTGGACTAGTCTTGAAGCGCTTATTCGGTTTTTCCATGGATTTGTGTGGGAAATCCTTTGTTTTCAAGGTGATAACAGAAAATTTTAACAGATTTTGAGGAAGGAGACTCCCATGCGTAAAGTGTTATTAATGGCTCTCATGCTGACAATGATGACAGCTAGTGTTGCTCTTGCAGAAGTAAAAATTGGCGTTGTAGATATGCAAGTTATTGCAACTGAAAGCGAGCCTGCAAAAGACGCTAAGAAAAAAATGGATGCTAAGTTTGGTGCTGAAAAGACGGAACTTGAAAAGCAAGCCAAAGAATTACAAAGCAAGGGCGAAGCTTTGCAAAAAAAGCCTACCGAAGCTAAGCAAGTGGAATTTGTTAAGCTCAAGCGCGCCTTTGATGAAAAGCAATATAAGTTTGCTCGCAATGTAGAGCAAGATGAAGTGAAAATTCGTCAAGAAATGGTAACCCTTGTTTTCCGCGCTTCTTATGAAGTTGCTCAAGCTAAGGGTCTTAACTATATTGTAGATATTACTGCTGGTGGCGTATTATACGCAGATCAAAGCATGGATATGACCAAGGCTGTACTTGAAGAAGTAAATAAGCTTTGGAAAGCCGGCGAAACCAAAGAAAAGAAATAATTAGCATTTTATAATAGCATTTGTGCCCTCAATCTTTGCAGTTAGTCTGCAGCCCAAAAGGCAAGAGATTGGGGGCATACTAAGTTTGGAGTTATTATGAGTCAAAAGCCCCCCATGGATTTGCAACACATCCTTTCCATTTTGCCCCATCGCTACCCCTTTATGTTGGTAGATAGAGTTGTGGAATGTGTGCCCGGCTCGCATATTAAAGCCTATAAAAATGTGACCTATAATGAGCCTTTTTTTCAGGGCCATTTTCCTGATTTGCCCATTATGCCAGGCGTGCTCATTCTAGAAGCTTTAGCTCAGGTAGGCGGCCTTTTAGGCGTGGCTGATATGGAAGATACTAGTAGTAAATTATTTCTTTTTACTGGCTTAGATAATGTAAAATTCCGCAGACAGGTTGTCCCCGGGGATAGACTTGACCTTGAATGCTCCAATCCTAAGTGGAAATTGCAACTTTGTAAGATGGATGCCAAGGCTTATGTGGATGGCAAGCTTGTGGCGCAAGCTACTATTACTGCCGCCATTACCGACAGACCCTAATTTTCTCTCTCAAAGGCTTTAGCTTTTAGAGAATATAAAGCTTCGCGCATGACCTTAAAAGGCTATGCGCGAAGCTTTTTTGTTTTCTGTAAATTTAGTGGCTTCGCCTGGGGGCCGTGCGCGGAGCCATAAAACGAATGGACGCAGGGTCAATACAGCATAATCTTTCTGGGCATACATCCTTGGGGTCTGTGGCAAAATCACCCAATTTTAGATTATAGATGGCGCTTTCTTCCAAACTGCAATCAAAAAACTGCAGTCCTTTTTCATTCATATAATAAGCCGTAGTCCAATGCTTATTCATGGGCTCGGTGTCCGCACGCATATAGCGTAAAAAACGGAAAATGACACAGCGGCCCAATAAATTATTGTGCTGTATGGTTCGTACATTATATAAGTCATCCCCATCTCCCGAATAAACATTGGGGGCCAGCCACTCTTCTATGACGCGCCACACATCCTCCGGTGTGGGAATGGATGTGCAATTTTCAAATGGTCGGGTCACTTCTAGGGAGAGTTTTTTGCTTTGAATGCTGAGAATAGCATCCACCAAGGCAATATAATCCGTTTGCTGATCTAGTACAGCCTTAAAGACTTTGGGGTTTTGCGATATTCCCAACAAGGCTTCATGAAATATGTCTCTAGCATGTAAGGTGCGAATTTGATGGGTGACTTTAAGTCCGTTGAGTACGGCATAAATAGCGCAAAAAACATCTATTTTGCCTTGAAAGAAAGGTTTCATAGGGCCTCCGGCAAGCACTATATACCAGAGGT
>CAYJPR010000281.1:0-2205 GCA_964372075.1 uncultured Desulfovibrionaceae bacterium
CTCAAGGCGATAGAAAGAAAAAAGATCGCGCCCCTAAAAAGCGTCCTGAACCAGAGCAAGCACACACCCCTGTGCGTATTATTTCTCGTCCTAGCCCAGAAGCTGCCAGCGAAGCCAAGCGCCGCGCCGAAAGCAACAATGCTCGTCCTCATGGTGGTCACCCCGGTGGCAATCGTGGTCCCCGTCCCGGTGGCCATGGAGGACCTGGTGGACATGCAGGTCAAGGCGACAATAGAGGCAATTTCCGACCCCGCCCAGGCCAAGGTGGCCCCGGTGGTCATGCTGGCGGTAAAGATGGTGATAAAGACGCCCCGCGCAGTCCCCGTCCTGGTGGAGCTCCCCGTCCCGGTGGCGCGCCCCGTCCTGGTGGAGGACCACGTCCTGATGGCGGCATGAATTTTGGCGCCCCAGCAGCCGGTAACGAGCAAAGTAAGAAAAAGCGCAACAAAGGCCGCCGTACTGTGGACTTCCCCGCAGGTGGCAATGGTGATTTTAGCCGCTTTGGTCAAGATGATGAAAACGCTAAGCGCATGGGCAGCCGCCATAAGTCGCGCCGTAAGGGTAAGGATGTACGTCAAGTATCCTCCACCACCCAGCCGCTTAAGGCAGCTAAACGTAAAATTCGCGTAACGGAAGCCATTCGCGTGGCTGACATGGCTCACCAAATGGGCCTTAAGTCTAACGAAATCATTAAAGTGCTCTTCGGCCTTGGGATTATGGCTACCATTAACCAATCCCTTGACTTAGACACCGCTACTCTTGTGGCCGCTGAATTTGATTACGAAGTGGAAAAAGTGGGCTTTTCTGAGGATGATTACCTCATCCCCACCGAAAGCGATGCCCCAGAAAGCCTTAAGCCCCGTCCTCCTGTGGTTACCATCATGGGCCACGTTGACCACGGTAAAACTTCGCTTCTGGACGCCATTCGTGAATCCAACGTTACCAGCGGCGAAGCTGGCGGCATAACCCAGCATATTGGTGCCTATCAAGTAAGCACCAAGCGCGGCGACATTGTATTCCTTGATACCCCCGGTCACGAAGCCTTTACGGAAATGCGTGCTCGCGGTGCTCAAGTAACAGATATTGTTATCCTTGTGGTAGCCGCCGACGACGGTGTTATGGAACAAACCCGTGAAGCCATCAACCACTCCAAAGCTGCCGGTGTACCCATCATGGTAGCAGTGAACAAGATGGATAAAGAAGGCGCCGAGCCTGATCGCGTGCTTCGTGAACTGGCAGAGCTTGGCTTACAAGCAGAATCGTGGGGCGGTGACACAGTCACAGCCATGGTTTCTGCCAAGAGCCGCCAAGGTCTCGACGAACTCTTAGAGCTCGTTGCCCTGCAAGCTGAAATATTAGAATTAAAGGCCAACCCCGATAAACCAGCTCGTGCCCGCATTGTGGAAGCAAAGCTGGATAAGGGGCGCGGACCTGTGGCTACGGTACTCATTCAAGAAGGTACCTTACGCCAAGGCGATACCTTTGTATGTGGCGTGTTCTCCGGTCGCGTACGTGCCCTGTTCAATGATCAAGGCAAAAAGGTTAAAGAAGCCGGTCCTTCCATGCCTGTGGAAGTACAAGGTTTTGATGGCGTTGCCATGAGTGGTGAAGAATTCGTTTGCGTAGCCGATGAAAAATTGGCCCGCCGCATTGCCGAATCTCGCGCCATGAAACAACGCGAACGTGCTTTAGCCAAGGAATCCAAAGTAACTTTGGAAACCTTCCTCTCACGTCGTGCTTCCGATCAAGAAGCCCTTACCTTAAACCTTGTGCTTAAGGCCGACGTGCAAGGCTCCTTGGAAGCCATTACGGAAAATCTGCATAAGCTTAGCACAGAGAAAGTACGCATCAACGTGGTACACGGCGGCGCCGGTGCCATTTCTGAATCGGACATCTTGCTGGCTTCTGCCTCGCAAGCCATTATCATCGGCTTTAACATTCGTCCCACAGCTAAGATTAAAGATGTGGCCGAGCACGAAAATGTGGATATTCGTTACTACGACATCATCTACAAATTATCCGATGATATTAAGAGCGCCATGCAAGGTATGCTGGCCCCTGTACAGCGCGAGCAGTACCTTGGTCAAGCCGAAGTGCGCGAAGCCATCAGCGTGCCCAAAGTGGGCGTCATCGCCGGTTGTTACGTGTCTGACGGTAAAATGGCCCGTAATGCCCCTGTGCGCCTCTTACGCAACGGCGTAGTTA
>CAYJPR010000282.1:0-2200 GCA_964372075.1 uncultured Desulfovibrionaceae bacterium
TCCATTTTAAAAATGATACCCGGCCTTGGCGGCCTGCGTGAAAAATTGGCAGAAGCCGGCGGCGCGGCCCCTGAAAAAGAGCTGGCCCGCACCGAAGCTATTATTAACTCCATGACCATGGCTGAGCGTCGTAATCCTGATATTATCAATGGTTCACGCCGTGCACGTATTGCCAAGGGCTCTGGTGTTAGTGTACAGCAGGTAAACCAAATGTTACGCCAATTTGAGCAAATGCGCCAAATGATGAAGGGCGTCATGGGCGGTAAAATGCCCGGCATGGGTGGCATGGGCGGCGGAAAAATGCCTCGTTTGCCTAAGGGCATGAATTTGCCTGCCGGTTTCCCCGGTATGGGCGGCGGCGGCATGCCGGATATGAGCGGCATGGGTGGCCTTCCTGGAATGGGTGGCATGGGTGGCATGCCTGGGCTTCCCGGTATGGGCGGCATGGGCGGTGGTAGCACCAAAAGCGCCACCAAAAAAGTGAAGAAACGCGATCCCAAAGTAAAACGCGTTAAGAAAAAGAAGAAATAACAACAGCATAAGACTGCATTTGCAGTATGTGTATATTTGGTGAATAAAATCTTGCCCTTTTAGCGCAAGATATATATCATGAAAAAAACCTAATTGGGAGAAATTTAATGGCTGTGAAAATTAGACTCACACGTATGGGCAGCAAGAAAAAACCTTTTTATCGCGTAGTAGCAGCAAATGCTGAAACCCGTCGTGATGGCCGCGCTTTGGAATACCTTGGTTACTATAACCCCATGGTAGAACCTGCTGAAGTAAAGCTTGACGCTGAAAACATCAAAAAGTGGATCGCCCTTGGTGCTGAGCCCACTGATACTGTTCGTTCGCTCATCAAAAAGCACATGGGCTAAGGGCAGTGAGCCTCCCTGCTTTTGACTTCTAGGAGGTGCATTATGAAGGATCTTATTGAGTACATTGCAAAAGCATTAGTAGATACGCCAGACAGCGTACACGTAAAAGAAGTAGAAGGGGAACAAACCTCTGTTCTTGAGTTGAAAGTGGCTAAAGAAGATATTGGTAAAGTTATTGGCAAACAAGGCAGAACTGCCCGTGCCATGCGCACCATTCTTGGAGCAGCCGCTACTAAGGCAAAAAAGCGTACTGTGTTAGAAATTTTAGAATAGCAAAATATAGAAGTCATCATTGTGGCGAGGGCTATGGCTACAAAGCATATTCATATGGGGACTATTACCCGTCCCCATGGCATCCGAGGGGAGCTCTGTGTAGATTGGTACGCAGACTCCCCGCGTGCTTTGCAAGCAGAATTTTTTCTGCAAGCAGGCAATGAACCTTTGCGTTCTGTGGACGGAGCCAAGGTGCGTATGCATAAGGGCCGCCCTCTCTTAACACTTCCCCATGTGCAAGATAGAAATGCCGCCGAGCTTTTACGCGGCGTGCGCATTTATATCTCGCGCGACTCCTTACCAGAAATTTCCGAAGATGAAGCCTATTTGCATGATCTTATAGGCCTTACCATTGTAGAGAGTAGCACAGATGCTGAACTTGGCATTTTGGAAGGGGTAGAATTTCCCACCGAATCTCAAATGCTTTGGTCCATTCGTGCGGCATCTGGGCAAGAAATTTTGCTTCCTGCTGTGGAAGAATTCATCGATAATTTCGACATGGAAGCCGGCATTGTCTACGTGAGCCCGCCGGAAGGTCTTGTGGAGCTGTATATGACAGAAGCCAAAGAACCTAAAGGGCCCAAAGCTGTACAAAAACATAAGATGCAAAAGCCCAAAAGCAAACCTGAAAATCCTACAAAATAATCCTGCATAAGGTACTACGCCATGCCCGAATTACCTGAAGTGGAAACCATTGCCAGAACCTTGGAGCCGCTCATTCAGGGGGCGTGTATTACAGGTGTGCATCTTTATCTTGACCGCACTCTAGATGCCAGCGGCGGTGCGTCCTTACCTCTTTCGCTTTTACAAGGGCGAGAAATCTCACATGTAAAACGCCGTGGTAAATTAGCTCTCATTGGCTTAAAGCCCGTCACAGGCACAGCGCAAGAAGCGCATATGCTGGCCGTGCACCTTAAAATGACAGGGCGTCTTTTTGTTTATGATGCTGCCTTCCCCCCACAAAAACACACCCGCCTAAGTCTAGATATTTTACATCAAGGGCAAGCTAAGCAACTCTTTTTTGACGATGCGCGTACCTTTGGCTATGT
>CAYJPR010000283.1:0-2195 GCA_964372075.1 uncultured Desulfovibrionaceae bacterium
CGCAAAGTCCTATTTTTTAGCCATAGACCTTGGAACCACATCCCTCTGCTGGCAAGTTCTTGATGCTCAAGGTATTTGCCATGAGGAAGGAAGTGAATTAAATCCACAAATGGGCGCAGGAGCCGATATTATTTCACGTTTACGTTTTGCTATGCATCATGAGGGTAAGCATATGTTAGCCCAAGCTGTGCAAACAAGCCTTCAAAATATTATAGAAAAGCTCCCTTCTCAAAGCCATGTGCAAGAAATTGGTTTAGCCGCCAATACCGCCATGACAGCTATTTTTTTGGAAAAAGACATTACAGGTCTGTGCCATGCGCCCTATTCCTTACCTTTACAAGGAAATAGCCAAGAAGAAAAATCAAGCTTGCCTCCCATCTATATTCCGCCGCAATTGGCTCCCTTTGTGGGCGGCGATATCAGCGCCGGCTATGCGGCTCTTTTGGCACGACAAGCACAAGGTGAAGACATAGCCTTTCCTTTTCTCTTGGCAGACTTGGGCACCAATGGAGAATTTATTTTAGCTATAGATGTCCACAAAGCTTTCATAGCCTCTGTGCCCATGGGGCCAGCTTTAGAAGGCATTGGCCTTTCCCATGGCCACATGGTGGATGGAAGCCCCGGCATAGTACATACTGTGGGGCTTAATCCCACAGCGCCGTCAGGGCTCAGCCCCAGTACTTTAGACGGCTCTGCTCCGCAAAAACTTTGCGGCACGGGCTATATTTCTCTTATTCAAACCCTGTATAAAGCAGGTATACTGTCTGAATCAGGGCTTTTTCTGCCTGCAGAGCAACGCAAACATACGCCCTATGTGCAAAAAATTGCGGCGCATCTTATAACTGATGGCGAAGATACAGCTTTAGAGCTTTGGCCGGAGCTTTCAGCAAAACACCACACTGCTCCCATGTATCTCTATGCAAGAGATGTGGAGGAAGTGCTCAAAGTAAAAGCGGCTTTTTCCTTAGCTATGGCACAGTTACTTGCAGTCTCAGGCCTTGCGCCCAAGGATTTACGTCATATATTTCTTGCAGGAGCCATGGGCAAGCATGTACAAGTGCAAAACCTTGAGGGACTGGGCTTTATTCCTGCCGGAGCCGGAGGCCGCGTAACAGCCCTTGGCAACAGCGCTTTAGAAGGTATAGGCCGTCTACTTTTAGAAAAAAATTTACGCAAGACCTTGCACCAATGGAGCAAGAATTGCACTCTCTTACAACTTACAGAAGATGAACATTTTACGGAAAAGTTTGTGCAACACATGAATTTTTCTTATACAGGATAATTATGCAAGAACTTTTCCCCCCCTTACCACGTCACATCATTTCAGCTTTACAAGACTTTCCACAAGTTTTGCGCGAAGTCTTGCCCATGCAAAGCAAGCATCGTGTACTCTTACCCAAAGCCATTGAAGAGCTGTCCATGCGCTTAACCAGCGAACGCAGTTTATTGCAACAGCCCTATTGGATTGCACCGCGCTTTACTTCAGCCTATGTATGGTATTTTCTTCCTTGGAATATTTTACGCTTAAGCCGTTTATTGCACAGTCTTGAACTGCCAGAGCCCACCCCCATGCCGGTGAAAAAAAATGGCCCCGCCATCCCCCGTATTTTTGCTGATATGGGCAGTGGCCCCCTTTCTTTGCCCATAGCTTTATGGCTGGCTAAACCTGAGTGGCGCCAAATTCCCTTAACGGTGCTGTGTACAGATATTTCGCCCCAGCCCCTCGCCATAGGACAGAAGATTTTTGAAGCCATGGCAGGTAAGGACAGCCCTTGGCGCATTGTTACTAAGCGCTGTCATGTGGAAAGCAGCGGCTCGGAAATCCACAAAACAGAAGGTATTCCTTGGCTTATCACTGCTGCCAATGTATGTAATGAACTTAAGGGGCGTAGCGATCAAAGCAGTGAAGATCGCTTGGAAGATGTGCTGGAAAAACTTCTGCATAATGCCCAAGCCCCCGATGCGCGTTTGCTTTTTGTGGAACCGGGTACCCGTCTTGGCGGAAAAACCATTGTTTCTTTGCGTGAAGTAGCACAAAATTTTGCCTTATCCCCTGTGGCCCCTTGCCCCCATGGGCATGAATGTCCCTTGGATGATACGCGCACATGGTGTCACTTCACCTTTGATACCTTTGGCGCGCCGCGCTGGCTTACAGAACTTTCCGCCGAAGCGCATTTGCGTAAAGATGCTTTGAG
>CAYJPR010000284.1:0-2194 GCA_964372075.1 uncultured Desulfovibrionaceae bacterium
ATTCACGGTCCACATAGGCATCGGCAATGATGGGTATTTCACGTTGTAAAATAGGCACATAGACCTTTTTACCCACAAGGTGCGTGTAGCGTTCATCTTCAGGGTGCACACATACGGCGGTGTCTGCCACAATGGTTTCAGGACGCGTGGTGGCAATGGTGATGGTCTCAGAAGAGCCCACTACATGATAGCGAATATGCCACAAATGCCCACCGCGTTGCTCGTGTTCCACTTCATCATCAGCCAAAGCGGTATGACAACGACTGCACCAGTTGATGATATAATCACCTTTATAAATGTAGCCTTGATTATATAAATCCACAAAAACCTTACGCACGGCTGTGGAAAGGCCTTCGTCCATGGTAAAGCGCAAGCGGCTCCAATCCACAGAGGCGCCCATTTTGCGCACTTGGTTTAAAATGGTATTGCCGTATTCTTCACGCCATTCCCATACTTTTTCCACAAAGGCTTCACGGCCTAAATCTTGGCGCTTAATGCCATCTTTAGCAAGGGATCGTTCCACCACATTTTGGGTGGCAATGCCGGCATGATCTGTACCGGGAACCCACAACACTTTTTTGCCTTTTTGGCGTGCATGGCGGCATAAAACGTCAATAAGTGTAAGGTTTAGCGCATGACCAATATGTAATACGCCCGTCACATTGGGCGGGGGAATAACGATGGCATAGGGCTCACCCTCAGCGTCCATATCTGGGGTAAAGGTGGAATTTTGTTCCCAATGTTCACACCAGCGTGCTTCGACATTTTGTGGCTCATAGCCCTTAGGTAAGGCGTTTTCAGACATCTTGATTTCTCCGCAAAAGGTGACATACTAGGCCTCACAGGAGGCTTTGCCATGCACCGCTCAATTTATGTTCTATGGGACACGTCATATATCTGGGGACTTATGGTCCTACACACCTTACAAGGTATGGGGGTGCCCCATGGCGTTGTTTCCTGCAATGAAATAACCCACGGCGCCCTTTCTGGCAAGCCAGCTTTATTACTTGTGCCAGGAGGCACTGCAAGCCTTAAATATCAAGCACTTGGAGAAAATGGATGTAAAGCCATTCGCCAATTTGTGGCTGAAGGCGGCAATTATTTAGGTTTTTGTGGCGGAGCCGGCTTTGGTTTATCTCATGATCACGGCCTTGCCCTCTGCCCTTGGAAACGCGCTACCTATAGTGATAGAATGCAGCATTTAGTATCTGGGCATGTACTTTCACGCGTAACGAAAGATCATCTAAGCCCAGCAACGGATTCACTTTCTTTGCCCATTTGGTGGCCAGGTCGCTTTGCAGCACAAGAAGATGATGCCGTTACCGTGCTGGCCTCTTATGATAAACCGGGGCACGATTTTTCCTTTGCAGATATTGATGTAAGCTCCTTGCCTCCTGCTACCTTTGATCAATGGCAAGACATGTACGGCGTGAATATGCGCGCAGATTTTTTACATAATCAGCCTTGCGTCATTACAGGTAAGTACGGCAAAGGGCGCTATGTGCTCTCTTATTCGCATTTAGAAACCCCCAACTCTCCCGAAGCCAATGCTTGGCTGGCAAAGCTTTTACAGGAACTTGGACATGTAAGCCCTGCTCAGCATATTTCCCCCCAGTGGCAATTGGAAAAATTGCCTCAGCGCTGGGAACTCACAGCAGAAACGGCACTCCTCTTTGCGGCCCGTGACGGCGTAAAAAAATTGCTTACTTTAGGAAAAGAACACCATCTTTTCTTCCAGCGCAGTCCGTGGCTTTGCGGCTGGCGTACGGGTATTCCCGGCGGCGCCCTCAATAACCTGTATACAGCCCTGTGTACCATTTTAAGCTTACCCCCCACTCCCGAGGCACTGGCCTTTTGGCATGAGCATAAAAATGTTTTTTCCAAAGTATTGCCAGCTTTCTTACTGGGTGTAGAAGGTTATCTTTTGGCAGAACGCCTTGCCACCACCTTAAGCGTGCCCATGCCCGGTGCCATCAATAGAGATTTGCTCAAAAAGCAACAAGAAATGCTTTTTGGCACTGTTATGCATAGCGGCGGCGCCCATAAGGAGCTTTTGCATTTGGCGGATGCCCTGCTTTTCATTTTAATAAGAGGGCAAAAGTAGTGTGCAAAAAGGTTCTTGGAAAAGTTTTCATTAACTTTTTTCACATTGACAAATTTTGATTTGACCATTATTACACTGCCATGCACACCA
>CAYJPR010000285.1:0-2194 GCA_964372075.1 uncultured Desulfovibrionaceae bacterium
TTACCTGCCATGGATGATGACGATTTGCGCCGTGGTAAGCCTTCTAATCACAAGCAATTTGGCGAAGCCATGGCTATTTTAGCCGGAGATGCTTTGCTTACCGATGCTTTTGTCTTCATGACTTCGGTTTCCTCTTGTTGTTCTACCGGTGCCATTGGCGCAGAAAATACTTTACGCGCCTTGGCCTATTTAGGCCGTGCTGCCGGTTCCCATGGTATGGTGGGCGGACAAGTGCTGGATATGAAGTATACCGGTGAAACGGATATTACGCTGGAAAAATTACGTACCATGCATGCCATGAAAACAGGTGCGCTTATTCAAGCTTCTTGTGTGTGCGGCGCCCTTTTAGCCGGCGCTTCTTTAGAAGTGGTTAAGGCACTGGAATCTTACGGCGCGGCTTTGGGCACAGCTTTTCAAATTGCCGATGATATTTTAGACGTGACTGCCGATACGGCCACCTTGGGTAAGCCTGCAGGCTCCGATACGGAAATGGGAAAAAATACGTACCCTTCCTTGGTGGGCCTTGAACAAAGCCGTGTTCTTGCTGAAGAGCAAAAACAACTTGCTTTACAAAGCCTTACCAATACAGAGTTTTTTGCCGGTACAGAAGCCGCTTTTTTACGTGGTCTTGCCGCTTATGTGGTAGACCGTACCTCTTAAATTTTAGCAGACCCTCACCATTACAAGGGATTTATATGCAGGATAAAGAAAACTGCGCAGTGAGCACACAATCACTTTTACAAAGCATAAGCAAGCCCACCGACTTGCAAAATTTGGATATGCAGGCTCTTACAGAGCTTGGCGCTGAAGTGCGTCAGCGTATTATTGAAGTAGTGGCAAAAAATGGCGGACACTTGGCCCCTTCTCTGGGCGTGGTGGAGCTTACCCTTGCCTTATTGCACACTTTTGATGCAGATAAAGATAAATTTGTGTGGGATGTGGGCCATCAAAGTTATGCGTGGAAACTTCTTACAGGAAGAGCTGATACCTTTGATACCTTGCGTACCATGGGGGGAATTTCCGGATTTCCTAAGGTAAGTGAGAGCCCTTATGATCACTTTGGTGTAGGTCATGCTTCCACCTCCATTTCTGCCGGTCTTGGCATGGCCATGGCTCGCGACCTTAAAGGCGAAGATCATCGTATTGTGACCGTTATTGGTGATGGCTCGCTTACGGGCGGTCAGGCTCTTGAAGGGTTGAACTTAGCCGGACATATGGGGCGTCGTTTTATTGTTATTTTAAATGATAATGAAATGTCCATTTCCCCCAATGTGGGCGCTTTATCGCGCTTTTTAAGCCGTAACCTTTCGCGTCGCTGGGTACGTCAAATGCGTAAGGATGTGCTTTCCTTTTTACGCTCGGTGCCAAGGGTGGGCAATGATTTAGCCACCTATGCCTTGCGCGGAGAATGGTCCTTTAAGTCCTTTTTTACGCCGGGTATGCTTTTTGAAGCCTTTCGCTTTAATTACATAGGCCCTGTGGATGGACATGACTTGCCGGCACTTAAGCGTCACCTTGAAATGGCCTCTGCCATTGAAGATGGCCCCGTGCTTTTGCATGTGCTCACGTGTAAAGGCAAGGGCTATACACCTGCGGAAGAAGATCCCACGCATTTTCATGGTGTAGGCGGTTTTGATGTGCAAACAGGCGCCTTACCCCCTAAGAGTAGCAAAAAATCCTTTACCGACGCATTTAGCTCTTGTTTGGTGGATCTTGCCCAGAGCAATGAAGATCTTGTGGCCATTACCGCTGCCATGCCCGAAGGCACAGGCACCGAAGCCTTTGCTAAGCAATTTCCGGAGCGCTTTGTGGATGTGGGTATTTGCGAGCAACATGCAGTAACCTTTGCCGCAGGTCTTGCCATACAAGGTAAGCGCCCCGTGGTGGCTTTGTATTCCACCTTTTTGCAAAGGGCCTATGACCAAGTGGTACATGATGTGTGCTTGCAAAAACTTCCTGTGACTTTTTGCATTGATAGAGCAGGGGTGGTGGGTGAAGATGGCCCCACGCATCACGGCGTATTTGATATAGCCTTTTTACGCCATATTCCGCATATTACCTTGCTTGCGCCTCGTGATGAACAAATGCTGTGCCATGCTTTGTACACAGCTACACAAAGTGACGGCCCTGTGGCTTTACGTTATCCTCGCGGTGCAGGTTTTGATTTAGATTTGCCCCAAAGCGGTCAATATAA
>CAYJPR010000286.1:0-2188 GCA_964372075.1 uncultured Desulfovibrionaceae bacterium
CGGATGACCAGCTTGCCTTTGGACAACTTGCCTCGGAGCAAAGCGATGCCATGTCGCCTGTAAGCAAGGCAGAGATAAGCCAGCAAATTGTAGACTTCGTGCAGGAGAGTGCGCTCTTGAAAGACTTCATTTTAGGCAGCAGTAGCTCAGAGGGGCAAGAGGAACAAGATAATCAGGGGAATGTCGCAGCAGAGCAAGCTTTTGTCGGGGGGGCTATGACCAGAGAGCAGGTTGTATACGCCATAGAGCATTCAATTTTCTTGTCTGAAGTCGACTTGAGTGGAGTCGACTTGAGTGGACTCAGCTTGGGTGGACTCAACTTGCTTGGAGCCAACTTGAGTGGAGCCAACTTGAGTGGAACCAACTTGAATGGAGTCGACTTGATTGGAGCCAACTTGCTTGGAGCCGACTTGAGTGGAGCCGACTTGAGTGGAGCCAACTTGCTTGGAGCCAACTTGAGTGGAGCCAACTTGAGTGGAGCATACATCATGAAAGATGGTGTAAAATATACTTTTTCGAGTGCAGAAAATGGTACTCTTATTTTTGCAGATAGTACAGGTAAGCAACACACTGTGAGTGCAGGTGTTACTTCTGATGTAATTGGAGGCACCAAGGTCGCCTTCAGTAGTAACAATGCCGCTACGGCTGGCAATCCCCTTTCTCAGAGTATACGCCTTCCTTCGGTTGTGGTCCAAGGCGTAGAAACAAAGTTAGCAGATCCAAGCTTTGTACAAAGTGCGAACTCGCAAAATGTACTCTTTGCAAAGGCGCTTATTTCTTCAAGTAAAGACTCAGCAAGTACGTCGACGGTAGTGATACAAGAGACGCCAGTAGCAATGTCCCAAAGCAGTGGCGTCAATGCTGGTTCTGCCACGCTTAGTGAGGATGAGCGTATACGCCAATTTGTGGATGGCTTTGTGGATGAATTTTTTGGTTCGCCGGCGCCTCAAGCGCGTTGGTCTGTATTTTTGAGCCCTTATGGTAGTGGTAGCCAAAATACCAAGGGGCACTCTCATGGCAATAGCTATGGCATTTCCGGTGGTGTTACCCATATATTTAATGAAAAATTCTCTCTAGGTATGCACTTTGATTTGGGCAATGCCAAAAGCTATGCCCAAAGCCTGAGCACCAAGGGGCATACTTTTACGGCTTCCCTTGGCCTGCATGCTACGTATAATATCACGCCGCAATGGTATGTGGGGGGCTCCATTACCGGCTCTTTAAGTCAAAGCCGCAATGAATATGCTACCTTGAGCAATGCCGCTGTATATTCGGCGGATAACCTGTATGGCGGTGCGTCCTTTTCGGCCTCGCTCAAGACAGGCTATGTATGGCGCGTTAATGAAAACCACAGCTTTGCACCGGAAGTGAGTCTGAACTATGTGTATTCACATACCGATGCCCATGACATTATTTGGGATGAACCCAGCGGAAGCTTGAATATGTATAATGATGCCAGTGATTATGGCGCCTTGTATGGCAATGTGAGTTTACGCTGGCTGGGGAATTTTGCCCTTACGGATTATTCGGCCTTAAAGCCTTTTGCCTCCCTTGGGCTACGTCATAACCTTTCCGGTAATGCCATGAAATCCGGCATGACCTATCAAGGTACGCGTTATCTTACCGAGTCCACACCGGATCTTACCAATGTGACCAGCACCTTGGGTGTGGAGTGGACCTATCATAACTTTAGCGTAAATCTGAACTATAACGGCACCTATGGTTCTGAACAGGTAAGCCATGGTGGCGGCATGACCTTTAATTATAGTTTTTAATGTTGAGAGTATAGTCTTGTAAAAAATGCACTTCGCGGTGTCATTGCGAGCGAAGCGCGACAATCCATGAACAGAGTGAGCTTATTGCGCAATCAGCGTTTGTTTAAAGAGTAGGTAAAGCTTCATATCTTCTTTAGATATATACAGCTTAACACACTAGTTGTACTTCGTTCATGGATTGCCGCGTCGCCCCTCGTTCCTCGCGTCTCCTCGCAATGACGTAAGCGGGGGATTGTTTGTCTTAGAGGGCTATTGCCTTGACGCAGCATAGCTTGAGGGTGCGCTTTGCAGTTAAGGGTGCTGCGCCCCTGTCATTGCGAGACCCTAGCCGTTAGCGAACGGATGTGAGCTTTTACGGATAGGTAGCGCGGCAATCCATATTAGAGCTGGTGCTGTGTGGTCAAGAGATTTTA
>CAYJPR010000287.1:0-2170 GCA_964372075.1 uncultured Desulfovibrionaceae bacterium
TTTGAAGGCAGTGCCCCCGGTGAAAACTTTGAAAGCTTTGGCTTTACCCCCTTACATGCCTTAGCTCTCATGCTCTTTATGTCGCTCTACCCTCCTTGTTTGCCAGCATCCATGATGGTACGCGGGCAAACGGGTTCCACCAAATGGATGATTTTTTCCATACTCTTCCAAATGACCATTGGTCTTGCGGTGGCAACCTTTGTGTTCAGCGGCGGTAAATTCTTACAATTAAGCGGTGTAGAAGCCATGTGGACCTTCTATGCCATTTGCCTAAGCCTTGTGATTATTTTGGGCTTCCTTCCCTCGCACAGGAAAGAAAAGAGCCTTAACCAGCCTCAATAACAAGGTAGTCATCATAAACAAAAAGCAATTTTTGCAAAAAAAATAGGAGAATGAATTTATGAAAAAGAATGTAGTAGCCTTAGCCGCAGTGGCCCTTTTAAGCATGCCTGCCATGGCTCTTGCACACAGCCCCATCTTTGATTGCTTTGACAACGGTGATGGCACCGTAACCTGTCAAGGTGGTTTTTCTGATGGCTCTTCCGCTTCTGGCGTAAAGGTATATCTTAAAGACGGCTCTGGCAAAGTTCTTGAAAACTTAAGCATGGATGCCAATAGCGAAGTAACCACCAAAAAGCCTGAAGGTGCGTACTCCATGGAAATGGACGCTGGCGAAGGGCATTCCATCAGCATTAGTGGCGACAAAATCGTAGAATAATTCTTACAGTGAATTTTTACAGATTTTTAAACTTTTAACCGGAGATTATCATGAAAAAATTAGCACTAGCTTCTTTAGGTCTTTTTGCTGCGTTAACCTTGGCTGCTCCAGCCGACGCACACTTCCAAATGGTGTATACCCCTAAAACAGATATGGAAAAAGCTGTTGATATGGATATGCGTATTGCCTTTACGCACCCTGCAGAAGCTGGCCACATGATGGATATGGGCGGCATTAATGAATTTTACGCTGTGTATAAGCGCGGTGAAAATGCTCCTCAAAAGCTAGATATGAAAAAGCATTTGAAAGAAATCACCTGGAAAAACCCAGGCTCCAGCGCTCCTGCTTTTTCTGCTGTAATTCCCAGAAAAGAAATCCGCTCCATTGGTGACTATGTATTTGTTATGGTTCCCGGCTACTACCTTGAAAAAGAAGAAGACGTGTACATGCAACAAATCACCAAGCTTATTGCCAACGTAGGCGGCGTACCTACCATTTGGAATGAGCCTGTAGGTCTTCCTTGCGAAATCGTTCCTATGATTAAGCCTTATGCTACTTGGGCCGGCAACGTCTTCCAAGGCCAAGTACTTTCTAACGGCAAGCCCGTTCCCGGTGCTGAAGTGGAAGTAGAATTCATGGGTCATGCTCCTGACTTAAAGACCAACTCTTTAGCTGAAAAATCTTCCGTTACCTATCCTAACGGCGCCCTTGTAACCCAAACCATCATTGCCGACGAAAACGGCATCATCACCTTTGGTCTTGCTAAAGCCGGTTGGTGGGGCTTTGCAGCTCTTGGCGTAGGTCCAGACAAAGAATACAAAGGCAAAGAGCTTTCCCAAGATGCCGTTATCTGGGTACAAGCTTACGACATGAAGTAGAAATAGCTACTAGTTGAAAAAGGGGGCGCCAAGCGCCCCCTTCGTTTATGGTGGAACGCATGCTTTATCAAAGTCTGCCATAGTATCACGTCACAATCATAAGGAAAATTCATATGAAAAAAGGTTTATTTTTATTCTTGGTAGCCGGCATGATGCTGAGCTTTACAAGCCATGCCATGGCCCATAGCGCTCTACTCAATTGCTTTGATAATGCCGATGGCACCTTCACCTGCCAAGGCGGTTTTTCTGACGGATCCTCAGCCACAGGCATTACCATTGAAGTGAAAGATTCTTCAGGTAATATTTTACAACAAGCTCAGCTTAATGCCGACAGCGAAGTGGTTTTACCCCGTCCTCAACAAGATTTTACAGTGCTTTTTAACGGTGGCTCCGGTCACTCTGTGGAAATTCCCGGCGAAAGTATTGTTCGTTAAAAATTAACTATATAAAAAACATTCAGCAAACTAATAGATATACAGTGGGATAACATCATGAATGAAGCCCCTATTATTATAGAAAATTTACGCCACAATTATGGCAAGCGTGAATTATATAATGGCTTAAATCTTACCAT
>CAYJPR010000288.1:0-2156 GCA_964372075.1 uncultured Desulfovibrionaceae bacterium
CATTTCAAAATATCCGGCCTTTCCCTTGGGAGAAGCGCCGGTAAAAGCTCCGGGCATGTATCCAAACATTTCTGATTCTGTGAGGGCTTCAGATATGCCACCGCAGTCTACCTTAAGCATAAGTTTATTACGGCGCAAACTTTTATCGTGCGTGTAACGAGCAAAAACATCTTTGCCCACACCGGTTTCCCCAAGAATAAGAATGGTGGCATCGGTTTTAGCCAGACGATCAATGAGATTAATAACATCACCAATGGAAGAAGAAGCAAATATAGGCGTGGAAAGCCCTGATTGCTTATGGGCCACATAGGCTAATTGCTCATTCATTTGATTGATGAGCTGGGTTTGCCCTTCCATTTGTTCATTGAGCTGAGTGAGCATGGTGATGTCACGCACAAAGGTTACCACAAGGCAAAGCTCACCGCTTTCATCAAATACAGGGATACCGGAAAGTACTACTTTTTTGCCATTACGTAAGAGTTGCACCTTGGTGGCAGGTTTTGATGTGCGCACAATTTCGGGGTTGAGCACATTGTCGAAAATACCTTCTTCTTGGAGGCTACGCACATTCTTACCGGTGACTTCATAGGATTTTATGCCTGTGAGCTGTTCGTACATACGGTTTACCTTAAGGGTGTTTCCGTGAGCATCGGTGATGAATATACCATCGGCTAGAGCGTCTAAAAGGCGTTCGAAGTGTTTGTGTAAGATATTTGTGGAGCGATTTGGGGTCATATGTGCGAACCTCTTTGTTTCACCCCTTGTAAGAAATAATGAAGCATATGGCAAGGGGAAGGGCAAGGCATGTTTGCATTGGCAGAGTGATTCTATGGCGCTGAGTGTGTGGGGAGAGAATAATAAAAGGGGAGCCCCTTGTGAGAGACTCCCCCGTAAAATTAAGAGCGCTACCTTTATTTAGGAACGTGTAAACGCTCGCCGAGAATTTCTTGTACTGCGGCAATAAGCGGATACATGGCTTCTTGAGGTAGGGTTACATCACCCATAGGCGCTTCACGGTCGAGGAAGTGATACTTTTGTGTACCTAGACGGTGATAAGGTAACATTTCATATTCCACATGCTCATAGGGCTTGATGAAATTAGCAATGGCCACCACATCTTCTACGCTATCATTAAAACCAGGAATGATAGGAGTACGTACGCGAATGGGTGTTTTGGGGAATTTTTCCATCAAATTACGGAAATTTTCTAAAACAACTTCATTGGAACCGCCGGTTTGTTCCTTATGCTTTTCCTTATCCATGTGCTTAATGTCAAAGATAATGGAAGTAAGGTGGGGTGCGGCTTCTTCATAGGCAGACCAAGGGGCCACGCCACAGGTTTCAATGGCTGTTTTTAAGCGACGACGGCGAGCTTCGCGCAAAAGCGCTGCGGCAAATTCGCCTTGCATCATGGGTTCGCCGCCAGAAAGAGTCATGCCACCGCCGGAGCGGGCATAGAAAGCGGCGTCTTGTTCTACTACGTTGAGCACATCATCCACAGTGCGAGATTCGCCATAGACAATGAGGCCATTGGCAGGACAAGCTTCGGCACAAGGCATGGCACAGCCATCACATAAAGAGCGGTCGATAACAATTTTATCATCGTCACGGCGAGAAATAGCGCCACGCAAGCAAGCATTTATGCAGTGTTTACATTTGCTCAAGGTTAGACATCGATTTTCATTAAAGGCCAGCTCAGGGGCTTTTTGCTGAGATTCTGGGTTACTACACCAACGACAGCGCAAAGGGCAGCCTTTTAAAAACGCAATGGTGCGAATGCCAGGGCCGTCGTGTACAGAATATTTTTGAATGTTAAATACGATGCCGGTTTTCTTTTTGTCTTCAAAACTGCTGCTCATAAGGCTCTCTTTATTTGGTAAAAGGGGATTCGGAAAATCCGAACCCCCTATGTTATTGTATGTGACTTAGCTTCAAAAAGCTATCGCTTAGAATGCACCGTGTGAGGTACGAGCGATAAGGTCGTTTTGAAGGTCTGGGCTAAGGTCGCAGAAGTAAGCGCTGTAACCGGCGATACGCACGATGAGGTTACGGTACTTTTCTGGGTTTTCTTGAGCAGCGCGCAAGGTGTCAGCGTTGATAACGTTGAACTGTACGTGCCAGAGCTTCAAGTCGCAGAAGGTGCGGATGAAGGATAC
>CAYJPR010000289.1:0-2149 GCA_964372075.1 uncultured Desulfovibrionaceae bacterium
GAACCCATCGCCGACGCCGTGCGCTCTATTTTAGACGGGCATATAGTGCTCACCCGCGACCTTGCCGACCAAGGGCACTTCCCTGCCATTGATGTGTTAAAATCCATCAGCCGTTTGCGTTCTGACATTTGCGACAAGCCCGATGTCTTTGCCGGACGCGCCATCACCTCACATATGAGCACCTACCGAAAAGCAGAAGATATGATTAATATTGGCGCTTATACACAAGGCTCCAATGCAGATATTGACGCGGCCATTGCCAAAATGCCGCATATTACAACTTTCTTACGCCAAAATGTAGATGAACCGCAAAACCTTGAGCACTCCATGCAAGCCATGCGTATGCTTATGAATGGCTAAGCTTTACACTTTTGCCACATTCATAAAAAATCACACATTTCCTCCCTCTTTACAAAGCCCCCCATTCCTCTTATGCTGACCAAACCTTATCCTAAGAATATACCAAAGGGGAAAGTATCCTTGATATACTCTTAGAAAATTTGCATCATTTTCCATGAGGTACCATATGGATTTCATAAGCTTAGTTAAAGAGGCGCGCTCTTGTCGCCGTTTTTTAGAGGCAGACCGCTTAGGTGTTGAGGCCGTACAATGGCTGGTAGATTGCGCAAGAATAGCCCCTTGTGCGCGTAATGCTCAAGTGTTGCGCTTTGCCGCTGCAGAAAGCAAAAGCGCTTGCGAGGCCCTATTCCCGCACACCCGCTGGGCAGGTATCTTACAATGGGACGGCCCCATTTGCGGCGAGCGCCCCACGGCTTATATAGCTATTTTAACTCCGGAAAAATGCGGCAAACTCGTGCATATGGATGTGGGCATTGCCGCCCAAACCATGCAGCTTGCCGCGCAAAGCAAGGGTATGGGTTGTTGCATGCACGCTTCCTTTAACCCCAAAGAATGCGCCGAAATATTGCAAGTACCTGAAGGCATGGAAATTGCCCTTATTTTGGGCCTTGGCATAGAGAAAGAGCGTCGCGTACTGACAGATATGCCGGCCGATGGTTCCTTTGCTTACTGGCGCGACGATGAAGGCGTGCATTTTGTCCCCAAGCGTCCCTTGCAAGAAGTTCTCTTACACACATTATAATATCTCACTCATCTGAGGGCCTTCTCTCGAGTTGCGCCCTCTTTCTCTTTAAAAAGAAGGTTCTATGTATAAAAAAGATTTTACTCTCCTGCGCGAAGAGCAGGTTCAAGAAGTATTTGGCACCGCGCGCCTTTGGAAGCATAATACCACCGGCGCCGAAGTGCTTTCCATTAGCAATAATGATGAAAATAAATGCTTTGGCGTTACCCTACGCACACCACCGGCGGATTCCTCCGGCGTAGCGCATATTTTAGAGCATTCCGTATTATGCGGCTCGGAAAAATTCCCCGTGCGTGAACCCTTTGTGGAGCTTCTCAAAGGTTCCTTACAAACCTTTCTCAATGCCTTCACCTTCCCCGATAAAACCTGCTATCCTGTGGCCAGCACCAATACCCAAGATTTTTATAATCTCATAGACGTTTATATTGACGCTGTCTTTCATCCGCGCATTAGTGAAGATATTTTCCGCCAAGAAGGGTGGCATGTGGAAGCCGAAAACGCCGACGAACCTTGGACCTTTAAAGGTGTTGTTTATAATGAAATGAAGGGTGTTTATTCTTCGCCCGACTCCATTTTAGCGGAACAATCCCAGCAATCGCTCTTTCCGGATATGATTTACAGCCTTGATTCCGGCGGCCATCCGCAAAGTATTTTAACCCTCAGCTATGACGCTTTTAAAGAGTTTCACGCTTCTTACTATCACCCCTCCAATGCACGTTTCTTTTTCTGGGGCGATGATGATGAGGACCGCCGTTTAGAAATCGTTGGCGCAGAGCTGAGCCGCTTCACAGCCCTAGACCCAGCTAAAAAGGCCGCCTCGGCTATTCCCCTGCAACCTAAGCTGGACATGCCACGTCACATAGAAGTGCCCTATGCCAGCAGTGAAGAAGACACCAAAGCCCTCTTCACCGTAAACTGGCTTTTATGCGAAACAGCCGACGTAACCCAAGCCCTTACCTTTGAAATGCTTGAGCATATTTTAGAAGGGCTCCCCGGCTCTCCCCTACGTAAAGCCCTTATTGAGTCCGGCCTTGGCGAAGATACCAC
>CAYJPR010000290.1:0-2128 GCA_964372075.1 uncultured Desulfovibrionaceae bacterium
CCACATTAATACAGTCACTGCGGTGCACGCTGGTACCAAAACCACTGCTAATATAGCCAATAATGGCATCTCCCGGCACAGGATTACAACACTTGGCATAGCGCACCAAAACGCCATCCACACCGGAAAGAGACACACCTTCTGTCTTTTTCTTGGGGCTTTTCTCTTTTTCTTTTGCTGGTGCAGCCAGCGGCGTCACTTCATCGGGATGCAAGACAGCATACAGCTTATTCAAAATTTTTCGCGGCGTATTATGCGCATAGCCCACCGATGCAAACATTTCATCGGTAGTATCAAAGTTCATATCTGAAGCGACAATGGCTAGATGCCCTTCTTTCAAAGCTTTTGATACATTCAGGCTGAGCTTACGCCCTTCTTTTTCCAGCATTTCCTTACCTAAAGCTAAGGCTCTACTGCGCTCTTCTGTACGTAAATAATGCTGGATACGGCTACGAGCCTTGGCAGTTTTTACCATTTTCAGCCAATCCCTATTGGGATGGCGGGCGCTATCGGTGATAATTTCTACAATATCACCATTTTTCAAAGGCGTACCAAGGGGAACCAAGCGTCCATTAACCTTGGTACCGGAGCAATGATGCCCCACCTTGGTGTGTATGTGGAAAGCAAAGTCCAGCGGAGTTGCCCCTTCGGGAAGTTCCTTCACATCACCACGAGGCGTATAGACAAAAACTTCGTCCTTAAAGAGGTCAAGGCGCAAAGAATGCATAAACTCTTTGGAATCTGACTCATCGCGCTGACGCTCAAAAATCTCTCTCAGCCACGTAAACTGCTCTAAATCTTTAGGATTAACCTTACGCTTTTCTTTATAAAGCCAATGCGAAGCCACACCATGTTCAGCTTGGCGATGCATTTCATTGGTACGAATTTGAATTTCTATGCGCTCGCCTTCAGGGCCAATGACGGTGGTATGCAAGCTTTGGTAGCCGTTATTTTTGGGCATGGAAATATAATCTTTAAAACGTCCATGCACGGGGCGCCATTTGGAGTGCACAAGGCCCAGCACGGCGTAACAATCGCGCACTTCTTCCACCAATACGCGAAAGGCCATAATATCGTGCATTTCATCCAAGGTAACAGAAAGCTGTTGCATCTTCTTATGGATACTAAACTTATGCTTAATACGTCCGTATACCGCGCCTTTAATGGCATTATCATTGATAAGACCTTCTAAACTGCGCACCACTTTATCAATGATTTTACGCTCAACCACTTGGTTATCGTCTAGCCAATGGGTAATTTGATTATACACATCGGGACGCAAATATTTAAAACTTAGATCTTCTAAAATTTGCTTTACTCTATGCAAACCCAAACGGTTGGCTAACGGAGCATAAATATCCATGGTTTCTTGTGCAATACGGCGTTGCTTATGCGCTTTTTGAAAATCCAAGGTACGCATATTATGAATACGGTCAGCCAGCTTAACCATGAGCACACGAATGTCATGACTCATGGCCAAAATCATTTTACGAATATTTTCTGCTTGCGCATCTTCCTTAGAATCAAAAGGAATGAGGCTGATCTTGGTAACACCATCCACGATGTCGGCCACATCTTCCCCGAAAAGCTCATCTAGCTCTTCAATGGTGGCCTTGGTATCTTCCACCGTATCGTGCAACAAACCTGCCACAACAGTGGCCTCATCAAAGCCAAGCTCTGCCAAAGTGTGAGCTACGGCTAAAGGATGCGATAAATACGGCTCGCCAGAAAGACGCGTTTGTCCGGCGTGAGCCGTGGCGGCATACACATAGGCTTTTTGGATAAGTTCCAAATTAGCATCGGGATTTTGAGAGGAAGCGCAATCAAGAATTTCTTGAATTCGTATCATATATCTACCTTATGATTAATTACTTAGTAAGGTGCGTTGCTCATTTTTAGGCACCCACCATTTTTCAAAATTATACATAATGCCGGCCAATGCCGCTTCTATACCATGAAAACGAGCCTGCACAATGGGCAAGGCATAAGGTACAAAGAGGAAACAATAGGGTTGCTCCTCATGAAAAACTTCTTGTAAACGTGCATACAGGGCCGCACGCTTTTCCATATGGGGCGTGGCTCTGGCAGCTTCTAGCAAGCTGTCTACTTCCGCATTGATATAACGCGT
>CAYJPR010000291.1:0-2121 GCA_964372075.1 uncultured Desulfovibrionaceae bacterium
ACGCATTCCATGCTTATTCGCGGTAAAACGGGAACCTTACGTTATATAGAATCTTATCATAACATTGAGCAAATTAACGCTTTCTCATCTGTACAATACTAAGGATTAGTTATGCGAAATGTTCTGCCAAGTCTTGTTCTTGCGGCCTTTGTGGGTCTTGCCCCTGCGGCACCTATGTTTATGGCCTCACCAGCCATGGCTCAAAGTGTTTATGCCAACCAAGGCCCCATAACCGAGAAGGAATTACTTTCCTTCATAAAGCTTTTGCCACAATTTCGTGCATGGGCAGCTTCCAATAAAGAAGTGGCGCATCCCAGTTTTGTGGGGGGTAAGCCAGACTTTACCTATTCAGAAGCGGCGGCGCAATGGGTACAAACACGTGGTTTTGATGTTAAACGTTTTTTCACTGTGATGGGGCGTTCTGCGGCGGCTTTATTTTTGATTTCAGAAGGGGCCACCACGCAAGATAAAAAACCACAGGATATGCCTAACGTGAGTCAGGCAGAGCTTGACTTGGTACAAAGGCATTTGGCACAGCTTTTAGAAGCGGGCAGTGATGCGCCTCGTCTCTAAAGAGGCAGGTATGAAGGTTGCTAGACCGGCTATTTTTTTAGATAGAGATGGTACGCTTAACGAAGATAGCGGCTATCTCTATGAACGTGAATTGTGGCGATGGCTTCCCCATGCGGTGGAGGCCCTCGCCCTTTTTGCGTCTAAAGGCTATGCGCTGGTGGTTATTACCAATCAATCGGGCATAGCGCGTGGCTACTACACAGCCTCAGCCATGCACAGTCTTCATGACTGGGTAAATGCCGAGCTGGCTAAAAGTCATCTCGTCATAGACGCTTTTTATCATTGTCCGCATCATCCTCAATTTTCCGGCCCTTGTACGTGCCGTAAACCTTCTCCTGAGCTTTTGCTTAAAGCGGCACAAGAGTTACAATTAGATGTTCAACACTCCTATATGATTGGTGATAAAATGAGCGATGTGCAAGCAGGGCTTGCGGCGGGCTGTACATCTTACCTTATTGCAGACCAAAATGCAGAGCGGGAGCAAAACCTTCCACCTAAAGCTTTTTGCGTGCCCTCCTTATGGGCGGCGGCGCAGGCCATTTGTAAGGGTAAATAATACACCCTTCTTGGTGTACAAGAGTAAGCTTTACTATGCTCACTAAAAGCACGTCATGCTCTTTTCTTGACCCTCACGCTTTCTTACGCTAAATTCTTTGTTTCATATTTGTATAGCAAAGGAATAGACATGAGCGATATATCTTCTTCCCCTAACACGGAAGCCACAGAAAGCAACGAAACCACAGATTTTATCCGTACCCGTATTATGGCAGATAATGCTTCGGGACGTTTTGAACAGCGTGTACATACGCGTTTTCCCCCTGAGCCCAATGGCTATTTGCACCTTGGTCATGCCAAGTCTATTTTCTTAAATTATGGCATTGCGCAAGATTTTGCAGGTAAATTTAACTTACGCTTTGACGATACCAATCCCACCAAGGAAGAAACAGAATATGTGGATTCCATTCGTGAGGATGTGGCATGGCTTGGTGGTAAGTGGGAAGAGCGTGAATTTTTTGCTTCTGATTATTTTGATAAATTATACGCCTTTGCCGAGCAATTAATCTTAGCAGGTAAAGCCTATGTGGACTCGTGCACAGCGGAAGAAATTCGTGAAATGCGCGGCTCCTTTACGGTACTTGGTACGCCAAGTCCCTATAGAGAGCGTAGTGTTGAAGAAAATATAGATTTATTTCGCCGCATGAAGGCAGGGGAGTTTCCCGATGGGGCCCATGTATTGCGTGCAAAAATTGATATGAGCTCGCCCAATATTGTTATGCGCGATCCTACTTTGTATCGCATACGCCATGAGCATCATCACCGCACCGGCGATGCTTGGTGTATTTATCCCATGTATGACTTCACCCACTGCATTTCTGACTCTTTAGAAAAAATTACGCACTCCATTTGTTCTTTGGAATTTGAAAACAATCGTGAATTGTATGATTGGGTTTTAGAAAACCTTGGGGTATATCGCCCGCAACAAATTGAATTTGCGCGCTTACAAATGGGCTATACGGTGCTTTCCAAGCGCAAGCTCATTCAATTGGT
>CAYJPR010000292.1:0-2107 GCA_964372075.1 uncultured Desulfovibrionaceae bacterium
GGCACTGCCAAAATTTTCTGTTCCAGCAAACGCTGACAAAAAGCCACATCATCCCCGCCGGGTGCCTTGGGGAAGAAATAAAAGGCCCCAGTGGGCAATTGATATTCATAGCCGGCCGCGCTAAGCACCTCAGCCATGGCATCGCGGCGAGCCTTATAAATGCCCACATCCACCTGAGAGCCCAGTGCTGCAGCCATAATATGTTGTCCCACCACAGGAGGATTCACATAGCCTAAAATGCGGTTGGTAAGAGTAAGAGCGCCCATAAGCTCTGCACCTTCGGCCAAAAGCGGAGAAATAATCACATAACCTAAGCGTTCGCCCGGCAAAGATAAATTCTTAGAGAAAGAACTTACCACCACGGAATAGTTGTACATGGGCAATAAAGAAGGCACTTCTACGTCATCAAAGGCAAGGAAACGATAGGGCTCGTCTGACAAAAGCCAAATGGGCTTACCGTATTTTTCGCTGGCTTTTTTCAATACTTCTACCACGCCTTGCAATTGCTCACGCGAATACACCACACCGGTGGGATTGTTGGGAGAGTTTACAATAAGCACGCGGGTTTTTTCGCTTATTTTTGCTTCAAGAGCGGCTAAATCTGGAGCAAAAGTGTCTTTATGCGTAGGAACAGGAGCAAAGCTTGCGCCGTGATTGGCGGCATAAAAGCCGTATTCCACAAAAAATGGAGCAAAGGCCAGCACTTCTTCACCTTCATTAAGCACAGCACGGAAAAAGGCATTAAGGCCACCGGCAGCGCCACAAGAAAGCAAGACATGCTCAGCTTTAATATCTACGCCCTGCTCTTTGCTCACTTCTTTGGCCAGCATTTCGCGCGCCCATGGGTAACCGCCATTGGGCATATAACCAAAAGAAAAAGGCTCAGAGGCTTTATCTGCAAACTTGCGCAAACCTTCTGCCACAGCCGCCGGCGGAGGTAAATCAGGGTTGCCAAGACTAAAATCATAGACATTTTCAGCGCCAAATTCTGCTTTTAATTGCGCGCCTGCTTCAAACATACGTCTGATCCAAGACGCATTTTTCATATACCCTACTACACGTTCTGAAAGAATGGACATACTGTCTCCTTTTAAAAGTCTATCCTAAGATTTTGGCATGAGCACCTAGGTGTATTGCCATTTTATCAACTCTGGCTTATGCTTTCCCATATTTGTTTGAGGAGAATTCTATGCGTTTTATCCCCCTCGCCCTTTTGGGCACCCTGCTCTTGGCTGGTTGCGGTAGTGACCCTACCCCACCCCCTGCCGCGAGCATTGAACGAAATATGGAAATTTCTGTGGACTTACATGAATTGCATCGTTGCTCACGCATCTCCCCAGAAATAGAAATCGCTGAGCCACCCAAGGGAACAACCTCTTTTGAAGTGGTCCTTGAAGATGTGGATGATAACAATCGCAATCATGGCGGCGGCGTTTGGCAACCAGAACATATTTCTGAAGATGCCATCATTGTGGAAGGCGCCCTTACCAAGTATTATACCGGCCCTTGCCCTCCTGCCGACCAAAGCCGTGTCTATCAATATGTCGTAAAGGCCCTTGACGTCAATAAGCAGTTGCTTGGCGTTGGCAAATATACCTTCTTGCAAGAATAGAGTTTGTTCATATGAAGTATTGCGCTTGGGGTGTCTCCTTTGTGGACACCCTTTGTCTTTTTATTGGCAGAGTGGGCGTAGCCGGCCTTGCCCCGCATGCCCCCGGCACATGGGGATCCTTGGTGGCGGCCTTACTGGCGCCTATCTGGTTTTTACCCATGCCCATACTGGGCCGCATTCTTACCCTCATTTTTCTCTTTTTTGTGGGAGCCATGGCCAGCACCCACATAGAGCGCACCTTACAATGCAAAGACCCTTCGCAAATTGTTATTGATGAATTTGTGGGCGTTTGGCTCGTGCTTTTGCCCTTTGCCAAGGTCACACCCACAGAGCTATTTCTAGCCTTTGCCCTATTTCGTGTTTTTGATATTCTCAAACCTTGGCCTGTGAGCGCCGCCGAATACTGGATGCGCGAAGGCTTTGGGGTTATGCTGGACGATGTGGTGGCGGCTTTTATGGCTATGGCTTGTCTTGGCATATGGCGTTTAATAGGCT
>CAYJPR010000293.1:0-2094 GCA_964372075.1 uncultured Desulfovibrionaceae bacterium
CAAAGGCGGTTACCGTAAAGCCAAGGTCACCCTTTTTGTTATTGGCATTGATAATGTTAGAAACACCGCCGCCGGTGCTGTTGGTGGTTTGCACCACGGTTTTTGTCCACATTTCAGAAAGAGCTGTGCCCAGAGCAAACCAGTTACCCCCGGGAGGGCCCGCCATAAAGCGCAAATGATCCGGCGCTTTAGTTTCAGCCATGGCAGGTGTTGCAACGCAAAGACCAACACTTAAGGCACAGAAAAATAACAACATCATACAACGTTTCATACCTACATATCCTCCAAGGGTAGAAATTTCAAAAAAAGCCTCCAGATAAGGCAACAGTAATTCATAGCATTACCCTTGTAAAAAGGCAATAAAAAAGCCCCAAAGCTTGGCTTGGGGCAAAATTTACGAAAAATAAAGGCTACAGTGAATTATTCAATAACGCTGGCCTTAGTAATCACCACAGATTCACGGGGCACATTCTCATGCATACCGCGGCTACCCGTAGCTACGTTTTCTATTTTATTTACCACATCTTGGCCTTTAATAACCTTACCAAAAACAGCATAGCCCCAACCTTGAGCTGTGGGAGATGTATAGTTAAGAAAGTCGTTCTTTGCTGTATTGATAAAGAACTGTGCCGTGGCAGAATTAGGATTGGAAGTACGCGCCATGGCAATGGTGTACTCATTATTATCAAGGCCATTGGCAGCTTCATTCTTAATGGGAGCTTGTGTAGGCTTCATTTTCATATCAGGAGTCATGCCACCGCCTTGAATCATGAAGTCTTTCATTACACGGTGAAAGATGGTGCCATCATAGTGACCACTTTTTACATATTGCAAAAAGTTTTTCACGGTTTCAGGGGCCTTGGATTCATCAAGGCGCACCACAATATCACCCATGGAAGTTTGTAAAAGCACAGCTGTGCTGGCGGCATGAGCAGAAGTAGCTACGCCCACAAAAAGAGCCACAGCTAAAGTCATATACTGTAAAAATTTCATAAAATTACCTCTTATGTTGAATTCATCTTTTTAGCCATAAGCCCACCAAGAGCTTTGGCATGAGCCTTTTTGTACGCAGGAATAGCTCTCTTGCCAAGTGAAAAGTGCCCCTTGCACCTCAATGCCCCCCCTCAAACAGCGGTAAATAGCATGCAAAATCCCCTGTTTTCAAAGGAGGTTCACGCTCTTTTTCCTTGACAGCAGGCTCATTTTTTACTATCAGACCACTTTTGCATATTGAAACTAAAGCATTGAGGTTGGCATGTTCGAGAGCCTATCAGACAGACTTTCTACAGTATTTCGCAACATTGGCGGACGCGGGCAACTTACGGAAGAAAACATCCAAGAGGGCCTACGCGAGGTTCGCTTAGCTTTATTAGAAGCTGACGTAAACTTTAAAGTTGTCAAAAACTTTGTGGATACGGTGCGCGAAAAATGCCTCGGACAAGAAGTCACCAAGGGTGTGAGCCCTGCTCAACAAGTTATCAAAATTGTCCATGACGAATTGGTAAACTTGCTTGGCGGCGAAACCACAGGTCTTGAACTGCGAGGACAACAGCCTGCTGTCATCATGATGGTAGGTTTACAAGGCTCCGGTAAGACCACTTCTTCGGGTAAAATTGCGGCGCTACTTCGCAAACAAAAAATGCGCCCGCATCTTGTGCCCGCCGACGTGTATCGCCCTGCCGCCATTGACCAGTTGCAAACACTGGCCAAGCAACTCAATATGCCTTGCTATAATTCCACCGTGGACATGAACCCCGTGGATATAGCCAAAAAGGCCGTGGCAGAAGCTAAAGATGCTCAGTCCACAGTGGTGCTCATTGACACCGCGGGCCGTTTGCATGTGGATGAAAACCTTATGCAAGAATTGGTAGCCATTAAAGAGGCTGTCAATCCGCAAGAAATTTTATTCGTTGCCGATGCCATGACAGGCCAAGATGCCGTCACTGTGGCAGAGGTCTTTAACGAAAAACTTGGCATCACCGGCGTTGTCCTAACTAAGATGGACGGCGATGCCAGAGGCGGCGCGGCTTTATCTATTAAGTCCGTCACCGGCGCCTCGGTAAAATTTGTAGGTCTTGGCGAAAAGCTTTCTGA
>CAYJPR010000294.1:0-2090 GCA_964372075.1 uncultured Desulfovibrionaceae bacterium
ATTGCCACCATAACGGACCATGAAGCGGCCTTGGTGCAAGCTTTTTGGCCCGGCTCTTTAACCCTTTTATGTAAGGCTAAAAACTTAGTGCCAGAAAGTATTACCGCAGGCACAGGCAGGGTGGCAGTGCGCATTTCGCCGCATCCCACAGCGCGGGCCTTAGCTGAGGCCATGGACATGCCCTTGGTGTGCTCTTCGGCTAATATAAGCGGAGAAGCGCCGCCACAAGTGCCCGAAGCTCTTTCTCAAGAATTATTACAAGCCGTGCCTCATGTGCTTTGGCATGGGCCAAAGCCGCAAGGAGGCTTGCCCTCCACCATAGTGGAAGTGTGCGGTAAAAATGTATTGCAAGTGCGCCGCCATGGGGCTTTAGCCATAGAAGAGCTACAGGCACAGGGCTGGACTTGTATAGAGATGTAGTTACTATAAAATGAAGCAAACTTTTTATGATGAGGATCATATGTCAGAACGTATACCCCGTACCGAGGCCGTGGAACTTTTACAAAATCACACCAGCGAAGCTTTTTTAGTGCAACATGCACTGGCTTCTGAAGCTATTTTAGAAGCTTTAGCCGCGCACTTGGGTGAAGATGTGCCCACTTGGGGCCTTACGGGACTTTTGCATGATGTGGATTATGGGCAAACTTCTGCCACGCCGGAAAAGCACGGCCTTGTGGCCTGCGAGCTTTTGCAAGATAAACTCCCCGAAGAAGCTCTAGCGGCCATTCGCGCCCACAATGGAGAGATGAATGGTCACAGCCCTGCCACAAAGCTGGATTATGCTTTGCGTTGCGGCGAAAGTGTGACCGGTCTTATAGTGACGGCGGCCTTGGTGCGCCCCACAGGTATTACCGGTATGGAGGCTAAAAGTCTGAAAAAGAAAATGAAAGATAAAGCCTTTGCCGCCTCTGTGAGCCGTGAAAATATTCGAGAATGTGAAAAAATTGGTCTGGATTTAGATGCCTTTTTGAAACTTTCCATAGCCGCCATGGCTGAAAGAGCCGAAGAACTACATTTACCCACAGGAGCGTAATGCCCATGGTCATAGAAAATACTCTCGTCACTGAAATTCGTCGTCTTGGCCCTGCAAAAATCACCTCAAAACTGCCCTATGGCATGTGGGTGGATGATAAGGTGGTGAATATTCATGTGGATGGGGAGCTTTCTTGTGACCTCAAAGAACCGACGCTCATGGAATTTGAAGCCGCAGGCCCAAGGCAAAATTTGTACTTTGATCCTTCGCGTACCAAGTGCGCCATTGTGACCTGCGGCGGCTTATGCCCCGGTATTAATGATGTTATTCGTGCCTTGGTCATGCAGGGCTATCATGCCTATAATGTGCCTAATATTTTAGGCTTTCGTTATGGCTTAGAAGGCTTTATTCCCTCCATAGGCCATGCCGTGGCAGAGCTTAAGCCCAATACCGTGTCTGATTTGCATAAATTTGGCGGTACCTTGCTGGGTACTTCGCGCGGGCCGCAATCACCTGAGCTTATTGTAGACACGCTGGAGCGCATGAATATTAGCGTGCTCTTTGTCATTGGCGGCGATGGTAGCATGAAGGCCGCATCGGCCATTAGTAATGAAGTGCGCGCCCGTGGTTTGCGCCTTTCTGTTATTGGTATTCCTAAAACCATTGATAACGATATCAATTTCGTGCCGCAATCCTTTGGTTTTGATACGGCTGTGGACCAAGCCACAGCGGCCATTGAAGCGGCGCATACCGAGGCCATTTGTTCCCATCATGGCATTGGCCTTGTGAAGCTTATGGGGCGTGAGTCGGGCTTTATTGCCGCTCAGGCCACATTGGCTCTAAAAGATGTGAATTTTGTGCTCATTCCTGAGGCACCCTTTACTTTGCACGGTGAAGGGGGGCTTTTGCCTGCCATTGAAGAGCGTTTACGCCAGCGCCGCCATGTGGTTATTGTGGTGGCTGAAGGGGCAGGACAGCACTTATTACAGCGCTCTTGCCAATCTGATGCCTCAGGCAACGTGATGCTGGGCGATATTTTCAGCCTCTTACAGGACGAAATTCGTAAGTATTTCACTGCTAAAGATTTTCCCTATGTGCTCAAGCTCATTGACCCCAG
>CAYJPR010000295.1:0-2079 GCA_964372075.1 uncultured Desulfovibrionaceae bacterium
CGTGGCCGCGCCGGACGTCAAGGCGACCCCGGTTCTTCGCGCTTCTATCTTTCCTTGGAAGATGACCTCATGCGCCTTTTTGGCTCGGAACGTATTTCCGGTATTATGCAAAAGCTGGGTCTGGAAGAAGGTGAATCCATCGAAAACGCCATGGTGACCCGTGCCGTGGAAGGCGCACAAAAACGCGTGGAAGGCCATCACTTTGAAATTCGTAAAACCTTGCTGGATTATGACAACGTCATGAGTCAGCAACGTGAAGTTATCTATACCTTACGCCGCGAGCTTATTGAGTCTAAAGATTTAACTTCCGTATTGGATGAATTTTGCGATGACGTGCTGGACGATACCTATGCCGCCATGGACCAAGCCTCTTCTAAGCATCCTTTAACGCAAGAAGATGAAGATTATATCCGCACACGTTTGCGCGAAATCTTTACCTTTGACCGTGTACTGGCTGAAGATGCTCCCCTGCCCTCCAGAGAAGAAGCCAGAACCTTGGTGGATAGTATTTTTGCTCAATTACAAAATGACGCACCAGAACTTTATAAGGATGTAATTCGTTACTTCCTCTTGGAAGAATTGGACCGTTGCTGGAAAGAGCATTTACGTAATATGGACGCCCTGCGCGACGGCATTGGCCTGCGCGGTTATGGACAAAAAGACCCCAAATTGGAATATAAGAAAGAAGGCTTTGAGCTCTTCCAATCCATGATTTTCCGCATTAAGGAAAATATCTTCAAGTCTCTCACTCGTGTACGCATTCAACGCGAAGAAACCGAAGAATTGCAACACAAGGAAGAAGCCCCCATGAACTACTCCAGCCCCGATGAAAGCGGCGCTGCGCAGTTAGAGCAATCCAAGGGCGAAAAAGTGGGCCGCAATGACGCTTGCCCTTGCGGAAGTGGGCGTAAGTATAAAAAATGCTGCGGCATTCAAGAATAAAACCGCCTAATACGCGCATACTATCTTGCTGATAATTTACAGACAACTACAAAGGGGGGGACATACTGTCTCCCCTTGTTTTCGTTTTTTATCCTTACAGCCAAATTTCCTGCTTTTTTATAAGAAAAGACACAAATAGCACTTTACTTAAGGCTTTTTTTGCCTTACTTATTAATATAAGTTACTGATTAGACCTTTTCCAACACTGCTTCGCGTTAGCAACCATAGCCATGAGGCGCTCATGTCAAAATACACTTCCCCCATCGCACAAAGTTTTCACCAAAACTCCGTTTTTGATGTTCAAGAAATGCTTGCAAACTCTCGGGTGGGGCATTGGTATATTATTATCCATAAAGAAACACAACACACTGAACTTTTTATGGATAACAACTTAAGGGAACATTTTGCCATTCGCAAAGAACTTACGCCGCATGAAGCCTATAACCATTGGTTTGGCAATGTTATAGAGCAAGAGCGCCCCTTTATTGTAAAGGCCATGGCAGAGCTCTTAAGCAATCCTGCGGCGCAATATGAAATAGAATACTCTTGGCAACATCCAGAACTTGGCATCGTCCCTGTGGGTGTTCTTGCCCAAGCTTGCACCCCCAAGCTAGATACCCATGTGGCCCTAGGCGGTTCCTTAACCTTGCTTTCTAATATTCGTCGCATGGACAGCGCTCTACGCCGCTCTTCCGTAAATATAGAAACCATGTTCACCGCCAGCCCCATAGCTGTGGGCATATGGCGGGTAACTTTTCCCCATGCAGATCAAGGCTCGCTGAGCGAAAATTTACAAAGAAGTGACGGTCGTGATTACAATCTTACTTTAGAAGACTGCAATCCTAAATTATTAGAATTTTATGGCGTAGATAATAAAGATATCATCACCAATTCTTTTCACACCTTTTCTCCCGAACGACAGCCTTGCGGCCAGCTCAGCAGTGTGCTAGCGCGTGAAGCCTTACAAACCGCTTATATACATGGAAGCAATAGCGTTGAATGGTTACATTGCGATGCACAAGGGCGTGAAAAGCCTTGTGAAATAACCATGATACGCAGCCATGTCGGCGATAAAGAAGGCTTTATAAGCTATATTCGCGATTTAAGCATTGAAAAACAAATCATTAAAAAACTTGC
>CAYJPR010000296.1:0-2073 GCA_964372075.1 uncultured Desulfovibrionaceae bacterium
TCACCGGTGCGCAAACAGCGGCAAATACAACCGGTACAAGTATCACCATCGTGAATAAGCGCCTCAGCCTGCATACGGTCATGCATGGCAACGCCAAGCTGTAATAAGCGGTTATCTAAGGTAAAGAGTACGGAGTGGCCTGTACCGTCAGAGGTGTAGCAAGTACGCCATTTAGCAGTACCACCAAAGGCGCGAGAGTGAATAAGACCACGCTTAGACTCCAGCTCTTCGGCTTCAAAAGGCTTACCGCCCTTATAATAGGTGTGAACGCCCGGTTCTACACGGCTCCAAGGCACGCCCATCCAAGCCATTTCACGCATGGCAATGGGAGCAGTGTTGGCAAAAAGGCGGGCCACTTCTTGGTCACAGCCCCAGTCAGAACCTTTAACGGTATCGGCAAAGTGCACATCTGGAGAGTCGCCTTGGCTCATGGCAGAGTTAGCTAAAGCAGCTTGCATACCACCCATGGCGGCAGAAGAGTGCGAACGCTTGGGAGGCACCACAGAAAGACAAATTACATCAAAACCATTTTGTGCCGCTTCAACAGCTACGCGCTCGCCCGCAAGGCCAGCGCCCATGCACAATAAATCAGTAGTAAAAGTACGCATGTGCTCTCCTCGCTATACTACGCTAATAAAATGGAAGCGAATCATGGTTAAACAGCCAAGAGCCACATAAGCACCAATGAGGTACCATGTACGCTTTGCCCATAAACAGCGATTGACATCGGTAATAAGGCCATATTTCACGCCTACGCGGAAAAGACCAATACCTAAGTGAATGCCCACGCAAATAAGCAATACAAAGTAGAAAGGCGTCCAGCCGGTTTGCTCACGAAGGGCAGAAGTTTCAGCTGTAATGGGCAAGCTTGCCAGCACCACATACACGTGAATGCTTACCATAACAAGAACCACCACAGCGGTGATGACTTGTGCCAGCCAAAGCCAGGTGTCGCAATGCTTCATGGATTTAGCATGACGGAAAAACACGGGCAAAGCACCTACTTGGAAAGGCATTTTACGCGCTGCAAGGATAAAGTGTGCTACCATAAGTAAAAGAATGATAGGGCCACCAACTTGAGCCAAATACAGCTCTTCAAGCACCCAACCAAGTCCATTCATAATGCTGGGGCTTAAGAGTACCGAGCTCACAAACACAAGGTGCATTAAGGTAAACAGTGCCAAAATAACACCACTGACGGCTTGGGCAAAATCCATACGGCCGGACAACGTAGTCTTTGACAAAGACCCCACAGAAACAGTCCCGTCCATAGACGCTCCTTCGGTTTATACACGCTAGGCGTATCGTCCTTGTCTTAACCTAGCTATGCAACTGAAATAAATACAGAAGACAAGAACGTATAAATTCCGCCGCAATAATACTGCATATTAAAAACATGGTCAAACTCTCAGAGTAAAAATTATGTCCTTAAACCCATGCGAAAAAGGGAACAACAGCGTAGGTAGCTTTATTATTAAGCTTTGCTTATCAAAAAAAACACAAAAAAATCTTTGCTTCTTTTATAAAAATTTTTCTGAGCATAAAAAAGAGAAAGTACGTGCAGTCTTTTTTTACATTTCATAATTATGCCCACTTTCTAGGCACTGCCTGAATTTTGGGCGCAATTTTTTGGGCATTCATTTTATTTTGTAAGGTAGAACACATATTCCTCAAGGCAGAAAATTTAAGGCACAAGACACAGAGCGCGCCCCTATAAACGGCGTAGTTACTAGCTTTGCAGGAAGAAGGTAACAAAAAAGGGCATTTAAGAATCACCCCCCTCGCTTAGGAATGACAAAAAAATGCCCAATATTTGATATAGTCGTAATGACTATGTATCTCTTCGCGTCTGCTCTCAGCAGTTGTAATTTATATATAGCAAGTGCCGTGCCAAAAAAAGGAGCCTTGCGGCTCCCTAGAGTGCTGACAAAGTCAGCACGATATATTTTACTCTTAAAACTCTAAATGTCCCGGTGTACGGGGGAAGGGAATGACATCGCGAATATTGCTAATGCCTGTAAGCATCATAAGCAAACGCTCAAAACCCAGCCCAAATCCGGCATGAGGCACAGA
>CAYJPR010000297.1:0-2069 GCA_964372075.1 uncultured Desulfovibrionaceae bacterium
GCGCAGGCGTAGGTAAGACCGTTATCCTTATGGAAATGATCAACAACATTGCAAAGCAACACGGCGGTAGCTCTGTATTTGCAGGCGTTGGTGAGCGTACCCGTGAAGGTAACGACCTTTACCATGAACTGAAAGATGCTGGTGTTCTTGAACGCGCCACACTTGTTTATGGTCAGATGAATGAACCTCCAGGAGCCCGTGCTCGTGTTGCTTTGACAGCACTTGCCTGTGCGGAATACTTCCGCGACGAAGAAAACCAAGACGTGCTTCTCTTCGTTGATAACATCTTCCGCTTTACGCAAGCAGGTTCCGAAGTGTCCGCACTTCTTGGCCGTATGCCTTCTGCGGTGGGTTATCAGCCAACTCTTGGTACTGACCTTGGCGGTCTGCAAGAACGTATTACATCCACCAACAAAGGTTCCATCACCGCTGTTCAGGCTGTATACGTACCTGCCGATGACTTGACTGACCCGGCCCCTGCTACCACCTTCTCGCACCTTGACGGTACTCTCGTACTTTCTCGTCAAATTGCAGAACTTGGTATTTATCCTGCGGTGGATCCGCTTGACTCCAGCTCCCGTATTCTTGACCCCAACGTGGTGGGTGAAGAACACTATGCTGTGGCTCGTCAAGTGCAGTCTGTGCTTCAAAAGTACAAAGACTTACAAGACATCATCGCCATCTTGGGTATGGACGAACTCTCCGACGACGATAAAGTTGTTGTGGCACGTGCCCGCCGTATCCAACGTTTCTTGTCACAACCATTCCACGTGGCAGAAACCTTTACCGGTACCCCCGGGCAATACGTACAACTCACTGACACCATTAAGGGCTTTAAGGGCATTCTTGATGGTTCCTATGACCACATGGCAGAAGGCGACTTCTACATGCTTGGCGGCATAGAAATGGCAGTGGCTAAGTACGAAGCACGTAAGGGTCAATAAGGAGCTGCTATGAGTACGGCGCTTCAATTAGAAGTGGTTACACCCGATAAACAGGTAGTCAATGAGTCTGTAGACTATGTGAGCTGCCCTGGTGTTGATGGTGAGTTTGGCGTGCTCAAAAGTCACGTGGCCTTACTGTCGGCTTTGAAAGTAGGTGTGTTGCGCTTTGATAAGGACGGAAAACAAGAACATGTGTTCATTTCTGGCGGCTTTGCCGACGTAAATGATAATGTGGTCACTGTTTTGGCAGAATCTGCCGAACTTGCCAAAAACATTGACAAGAACCGTGCCCAAAAAGCCCAACAACGTGCAGAAGAGCGTTTAGCTCAAAAACAAGATAGCATGGATGTTGCGCGTGCAGAGCTGGCTTTACGCCGCGCTCTTGTACGTCAAAGCATCTAAATGAATAATACAGTGGGGGGAAAGAGAACCCTTTTGCTAACGCCAAAAAGTGTTCTCCTTCCCCCCACACCCCCCATCCTCTCCCAAAACGCGTTTTATTGGGTGTGAGTTGAGGGTACATTTATAAAAGAAATTTAGATTATTATGAAACAATATCATTTTACCTGACGACTTTTAAGAACTTCACGGGATGAGGTCTTGGTTAACGTGGGTGAAATGCGTTGTTTTTCTTTGTGTCCTTAGGACATCTTCTTCACATATATCCCTCGTTTTTCAAGTTAGCTTGAATCACTTTTACTTACGAGGCATATATGCTCAAAAATATCTTTGCCACACGTGCTGGCATCATTCTCACAGGGGCCTTCATTGGCGCTTTAGCTTTCTTTCTCCAATACCTAGGTAATCCTGGCAATATGGGTTTATGCGTGGTGTGCTTTAATCGCGACATTGCCGGAGCTCTGGGCTTACACTCAGCCGCTGTAGTACAATATCTACGCCCTGAAATCATGGGTATGGCCCTCGGCGCCTTTGGTGCGGCATTGCTTAGCGGTGAATTTAAAGCTCGCGGAGGCTCTTCTCCTGTCATTCGTTTTGTGCTGGGTATTATCACGGCTCTTACAGCCTTGGTCTTCTTAGGTTGCCCATGGCGTACCATTTTGCGCCTTGCTGGCGGTGATGCCAATGCCATCTTTGGCTTTTCCGGTATCTTTGTGGGCATTGCCA
>CAYJPR010000298.1:0-2047 GCA_964372075.1 uncultured Desulfovibrionaceae bacterium
TCTTGCGTTAAATAAGCAAAGTCTTGTGCTAAATAATTTTGCACATAATCAGCCACGCCTTCTTCCAGTGTAGCAAAGTGCACAGGGCAATTCACAACTTTTAGCCAATTCATATTGGCTTCGGTGAAGTATTGATATTTTCCCTGCAATTCATCGGGCATGGCAATATATTCTATATGCTCTTCATGTTGCATGGCAGTGAAAACAGCGCTAGCCAAGTCATTCCAAGAGCGGGCCTTGCCATAGCCCACATTATGAATGCCGTTCACCGTGGGATTTTCCAAGAGCCAGAACATAAGCTCCGCGCAATCTTTTACATAGACAAAATCCCTTTGCTGGCCTCCGTGGGCATAATCGTCTCTATGGGACTCAAAAAGCTGTACCTTTCCGTATTCCTTTATGGATTGATAAGCCTTACACACCACGCTTCGCATGGAGTCCTTATGGTATTCATTGGGGCCATAGACATTGAAAAACTTCAAGCTGGCCACAGAATTTTCCATTTTTTCGCGTAAGAGCCACAGGTCCACCAATTGCTTAGAATAACCATACATATTTAGGGGGCGCAATTGCGGAATAAGGCCCACAGCATCATCAAAGCCGCGGCTCCCATCCCCATAGGTAGAAGCTGAGCTAGCGTGAATAAAACGAATGCCACGCTCTAGGGCATAGGTGCACAATTCTTGCGTATAGGCCACATTATTATCCATGAGAAAATCCGCGTCCCGCTCGGTGGTAGAAGAGCAAGCGCCCATGTGGATAATGCCTTTAATGCCCTCCCAAGGTAGTTTTTTCTCTGCTATCATGTGCCGAAAGGCGTCGCGATGTACATAATGCGCATAACGCAGGCCCACAAGATTTTTCCATTTCTCTGTGCTGGCTAAATTGTCCACCATAATAATATCAGAGCACCCCGCCTTATTGAGGCGCCAAGCTAAGGCACTGCCCAAAAAACCTGCGCCGCCTGTGATAATATACATATTACAACTCCGACTGATTTTTTATAAAGGTATGGGTAACGCGCGATGCGCTAAAACCCTGCACAAGATTCACAATATGCACCTTACCCCCATGAGCCAATACCGTCTTAGCCCCCACAATGCTTTGCGGGTCATGGTCTCCGCCTTTCACCAAAATATCCGGCACCAAGGCTTCCACCAGTTCATGGGGCGTATCTTCCTCAAAAATCACCACTGCGTCCACATGCTGCATGGCGGCAAGCAATAATGCGCGGCTATCTTGGTCTTGCACAGGATGCATAGGCCCCTTGGCTCTTTGTACAGAGGCATCGGAATTTATACCCACAATAAGCTTAGCCCCAAGGCCGGCGGCTTCCGTCAATAATTGCAAGTGTCCTTTGTGCAAAAGATCAAAATATCCATTGGCAAAGACAAGGGTTTTACCTTGCTCGCGCCACAGCTCTGCTTGAGCTAGTAGGTCCTGCAACTTCAAAATCTTAGGGCTTTGCATATGCGCAGAAGAAAGCAAGGAAAGGAACTCTGCCTTGGTAATGGGCGCTGTGCCGGACTTAATAACAACCTTACCTGCGCCTCTATTGGCTAGCTCCACCGATTTTTCCCAGCCCATACCATAAGCATAACAGGCTGTAAGCACAGCAATGGATGTATCTCCGGCGCCGGAAACATCCATAACCTCACGGGCAATGGATTTCACATACAAAGGCGCATCCTCTGGAGAGAAAAGCGCCATACCCTTTTCACTACGCGTTACCAGAAGTTTTTCTAAGCCAAGTTCCTGCACAACGGAGTGTGCGGCCTGTTCAAGAATTTTTTCCTCATGGCATTCATAGCCCACCTTTTGCCCGCACTCGCCGGCATTGGGCGTAATGCAGGAAGCCCCTGCATATTTAGACCAATCGGTACCCTTGGGGTCCACAAAGACGGGAATGCCCTGCGCTTTACACAGGGAAATTATGTCTTTAGCAAGGTTTTCCCCTTGCACGTAGCTGGAAAGCACGCCCTTGGCATAATCAGATAAAATAACGGCCTGACACGTGGGCACAAGCTCTTTGGAGGCTTGCAAAAGC
>CAYJPR010000299.1:0-2045 GCA_964372075.1 uncultured Desulfovibrionaceae bacterium
GAGGCAGGGTAGATTTGCTTATGGTGGGTGACACCAAGGGCATTTTAATACCCGAGCTTACACGCGGACGTGGCGGGGCTGGTCGTTTGCGCGGCGCCAGACTTTTGCATACGCACCTAACGCCGGAACTTCTCTCACAAGAAGACCTTATGGACATGCTCTTCTTACGCCTTGATGCTGTGTGCGTGTTAACGGTGAGCCCTCATGGCGAACCGGTGCAATGGCAATACGCACATCTTTTACCGCCCAATCCCGACAATGAGCCTTATAGAGTGTACCCTGCCAAACCTTGGGACAAACCTGAGGCCGACTTCACCATGGTGGAAGCCTTGGAAGAAGAGCTCAGACGCGAGCTAGACGGCACCAAGGAGGCAGAATCCACCACAAGAGCCATACTTATTTCCGTAAGCACCCAGCCGCGCCCTGTACAAGAAGGGCATTTAGATGAATTGGCAGATCTTGCCTTAACTGCTGGCTTAACGGTGGTAGGGCGCATGATTCAACGCGTGCCCAAGGTCAATCCCAAATCCATTTTAGGCCGCGGAAAAATTGCCGAGCTAGAGGTGCAAGCCTTGCAAGGCCATGCCTCTGTACTGGTCTTTGACGGGGAGCTTTCTCCGGCGCAATTGCAAAACCTTGCAGACATTACAGAGCGTAAGGTGCTGGATAGAACGCAGCTTATTCTAGATATTTTTGCCCAACATGCCGTGACTAGCGCAGGCAAGTTGCAAGTGGAAATGGCCCAGTTAAAATATACTCAGCCGCGCCTTGTGGGTAAAAATCGCGCCATGGATAGACTTATGGGCGGCATTGGCGGACGTGGCCCCGGTGAAACCAAGCTGGAAACAGACCGTCGCCGTGTGCGTGATCGCATAGCTAAGATTAAACGTAACCTTGATGATCTGCGTAAGCAGCGTGCTTTTACCCGTGGCAGACGTTCGCGCCAAGGCATTCCGCTTGTGGCCATTGTGGGCTATACCAATGCGGGTAAATCTACCCTCTTGAACACGCTCACACGTTCAGAAGTTATTGCAGAAAATAAGCTTTTTGCTACGCTTGACCCCACCACGCGACGTTTACGCTTCCCTGAAGAACATGAAGTTATCTTAGCTGACACCGTGGGATTCATTCGCAACTTGCCCAAGGAACTTAAAGAAGCTTTCCAAGCCACATTAGAAGAATTAGAAGCAGCCGATGTGCTTTTGCATGTGGCCGATGCCTCGCATCCAGCCCTTGAACAGCATATAGCCTCGGTAGAAGATGTGCTCACAGAAATGGAGCTTATGGAAATGCCGCGACTGTTAGTGCTTAATAAGTGGGATAATGTGAGTGATGAAGATAAAGTTCTTTTGGAAAATGCTCATCCTGAAGCTTTACATATTTCTGCTGAAAAACGCGAAGGCCTTGAAGCCTTACTCAAAGACATTGGTGAGATGTTAGAATTTTATTAAATACTATTCTACAATTCTAGAAATACAAAAAAGATGCCTCAAAATTGAGTGAAGACTATAAAAGCCTTTGCGTAATTTTGGGGCTTCCTTGCATTTCTCACTTTTTTACTATTTCTCACAAGAGTGTCTTTGGGCTCCCCATAATTTTTTTAAATTTTTTTCATTTTTATCTCTGTAAAGCTCAGCTTATCGATACCATTTTTTTCTCTTATTTTTCAAGACAGTTAGAGAGTCTAAAACACTTAAAAAATGTGACACGCTTCACAATTCATTGAATAACCAATCTATTACACAATTTTTTCACAAAAAGCTTCTTGTAAATACCTCAACATCACAAGCCTTTACAGTTTCCCCTTTCCCATTCCAAAAGTATACCAATTTGTAAAACTGCATTTTTCTTTACTGTGCTTTTTAGCGCATGACTTGTGCTAAAACATTTTGTGGCGTACAGAGAGGGAAACAATTTGTACGTGTTTACACACGAACTTTACTAATACCGCTTAGGCGGAAAACTAACCTTGGAGATATAGATGGGAGCAGTAAATATCAACACCCCTTGGTGTAAAGGCTGCGGCGTCTGTGTGGCATTTTGCC
>CAYJPR010000300.1:0-2043 GCA_964372075.1 uncultured Desulfovibrionaceae bacterium
GGTTCCGGTAAATCCACATTATTGCGCTCTTTATATGCCAATTATAAGCCCACAGCCGGATCCATCTTGGTACGCCATCAAGGCCAAGAGGTGGATATGGTCAGTGCCTTGCCGCGCACCATTGTTGAGGTGCGTACCCATACTCTGGGCTATGTAAGTCAATTTTTACGCGTTATTCCGCGCGTATCCTGTCTTGATATTGTGGCTGAAAGGCTCATGGAAAAAGGCAGTACGCAGGAAAACGCTCGTAAAAAAGCCGGAGAGCTCTTAGAGCGTTTGCGTATTCCACAACGTTTATGGAATTTGGCACCGGCGACCTTTTCCGGTGGTGAGCAGCAACGTGTGAATATTGCCCGTGGTTTTATTTGGGAATATCCCATTCTCCTTTTGGATGAACCCACGGCGTCTTTAGATGGGCATAATAGACAGACGGTGGTGGAGCTTATTAATGAGGCTAAAGCACGCGGTGCTACCGTCATTGGTATTTTTCACGATGATGAAGTGCGCGAAGCTGTGGCTGAAAGTACCTATTCTTTTATGGAGCAGCGTATGCTTACGGCAAGGGCCAGCTAACAGGCTGTTGAAAAAGGGCTGTCTGCTACAAGGCCGCAGGACGCGGCCTCGCCCCGCAGGGGAGCAAGCCAAAAGCAAGCATGGATTTATTCCATGCGCCGATGACGCTTGCGATAGCTTGTGTCGTACAGGACGTACGACCAAGCGTTATTTAGCAGACGTTTGAAAAGAAGAGTTTGCTGAAAATGGGTGGTGGAGTCGCCTTCCTTGTATCTTACCTCTTTTGAGCAAAGAGTTTTACTCATAAATATGCTTTCACATCTGGGAGAATGCTTTTATGTGAGCTTCTCTCAGATGTATAATTTTAACGAAACCTAGAGTAACCATGACAACACAACAATTTTCAGGGCGTTTGCTCTATCTTATGGGGCCTTCCGGCAGTGGTAAAGACAGCTTATTGCACCATGCAAGGGGCCTTGCGCAAGAAAGTACTCATAAAAGACCTTTGCACATTGCCCAGCGCCATATTACGCGTAAAGTGAGTGAAAATGCCAAGGACGAACAGCATATTCCCTTAAGCCAAGAAGAATTTTTACAATCTCTTAAGGGGGGGGACTTTGTTATGCACTGGCAAAGTCATGGTTTGTATTACGGCATTCATAAAAATATAGATGCCTTATTAAATGACGGGGCTGTGGTTATTGTTAATGGTTCTCGGGCTTATTTAGCTGAGGCGCAGCAAAAGTACCCTAAACTCATTCCTGTGCTTATTACGGTGGAGAGCTCTGCATTGCGTGCGCGCTTGGAAGCTCGCGGGCGTGAAAGCGCTGAGGAAATAGAAAAGCGTATTGAGCGCGCCCATATGGATATTTCCGCTTTGCAAAATATGCCGAACTTGCGCTGTATAGATAATTCAGGAGAGCTTTCTGTGGCCTGTGCTGCTTTTAGTGAGCTTATAGCTGAAATACAAAACATGCAGTAGATGCGACTTTTTACACTGCATTTTTGTATTGCCGTTGTGCATGGGGTAGGGATTTTTCGCGAGGGAAATTTCCTACCTTTTCTTTTTTTACCTATTTGTATTTTCATGGCTTTGTGCGGAATTTTTGAGAGAAAGCTTCCATGCTGTTGTGACATATTTGACGCACAAGAAACACCATTTAGCCTTTTTCTAGCCACATGACATCCCTATAACAGATACATCAACAGCGTGGGCCTGTACTTTTTACAAACATATCTTTTTAGCCCATGCATGTACTTTCGTACTTTAAGGAGATGTATCATGTTGCATATTACAAATTTCAATCGTACCTTTGGCACTACTAAAGCCTGTGACAATATCAACCTCACCGTAAAGCCCGGTGAAATGGTGGCCCTCATTGGTGCTTCTGGCTCTGGTAAATCCACCCTTATGCGCCATATTTCCGGTCTTATGTGTGGTGATAAAGATAATGGCAGTATCATAACCATGGGCCAGACCTTGCAAAGTCAAGGACGACTCCATACAGATATTCGCAAAATGCGCACTAA
>CAYJPR010000301.1:0-2043 GCA_964372075.1 uncultured Desulfovibrionaceae bacterium
AGTTCTGGCACCTATATACGCTCCCTGGCCCACAGCTTGGGGACGCGCCTTGGTTGCGGAGCCGTGCTCACAGAACTTACACGAGAGTACAGTCATCCCTTTGGTATTGACCAAGCACACACCATGGAAGACATCATGGAAGCGCCGGAGCTTTTTTCACAAAGGCTTTTGCCCATTACCGCCGCTTTGCCCCATTGGCCCACATATACTTTGTTGGCCCATGAGGAAGAAAGGCTTAAAAATGGTATGCCGCTCCCCTATGATGCTAGCAGGGTTGAGGCCGCTTTGTCCGTAAATACGGCGGAAACGGCAAAAGAAGCTCCTTCAAAAGCTATACTGCTTAGCACTGAAGGGCAGCCCCTAGCTTTGGCAGAAATGAAAATGTTGCCAAAGTCCATGAAAAACACCGCGCTGCAGCCCATGTGGGCCGTATTACGCGGGCTTTGGTAGCCTTAAGGCTCAAAGGGCATGAACTGTAATTAAGAGCTAAAGTGTATCTTTAGTTTGTAACTTTAAAATTCTACGGAGAATTGCTGTGGCTATGAACGCTGAACAAAAAAAAGTGGTAATTGACGGACACGCCAAACATGAAGGTGACACCGGATCCCCAGAAGTGCAAATCGCTCTTCTTACTTCCCGCATTGAGAGCCTTACCGGTCACTTCAAGGCGCATAAGAAAGACTTTCACTCCCGTACCGGTTTGCTTAAAATGGTAAGCCAACGTCGCAAGCTCTTAAAGTACTTGCGCACTAAAGACGTACAACGTTACCGCGCGCTCATCGAAAAATTGGGCTTACGTAAGTAATTTTTGTGAGTTCTGTTCAAGGGGATTTTTTCCCCTTGAACTTTTTCACGGTAAAGCCCATGGTTTTACGAAGGCTAGCGTTGCCTTCTGCACATTTTAACGCACAGTAGTAAAGGGGGGGCCGAGAATGCCAGCGATCAAGGTAAGCCCAAAAATTTACAGCTTGATTTGTAAATTTATGGCCTAAGCCTTGTACCCCAGTTTTTATGATGAAGACCCTCCTCTCTTCGCTCACGTCTTCGCATAGTTTCCGTTGTCATACTCGGAATCCCCTTTGTCTTTGTGAAAGGAAGCATAGATATGCAAGACATTTTTTCACCCACCAGACTTAGCGCTTTTGTGGGCGGCAAAGAAATCATTTTTGAAGTGGGCCGCCTTGCCAACCAAGCACACGGTTCTGTATGGATTCAATGCGGTGGTACCGTAGTTCTCGTAACTGCTTGTTGCCAAACTTTAGAACAAGATAAAGGCTTTTTTCCCCTTACCGTAGAGTATACCGAGAAAATGTACGCCGCAGGCCGCATTCCCGGTAACTTCTTCCGCCGCGAAATTGGCCGTCCTTCTGAAAGAGAAACCCTTGTTTCTCGTCTTATTGACCGTCCTTTACGCCCACTTTTCCCCAAAGGCCTTAAGCAAGACGTACAAATTCTTGCCAACGTTATTTCTGCAGATCAAGAAAATGAGTCCGATGTACTGGCCCTTACCGGCGCCTCTGCAGCCGTGCTTATCTCTCCCCTGCCCTTTGACGGCCCTGTGGCCGGTGGTCGCATTGGCCGCGTCAATGGTCAATTTGTCTTAAATCCCTCCTTTGCAGAGCAAGAGCAAAGCGATTTAGATATCGTCTTTGCCGCTAGCCGTCACGCCATCACCATGGTAGAAGGCGAAGCCAAATTCTTGCCTGAAAGCGTCATCATCGAAGCCTTAGAATGGGGTCACAAAGAAATTCAACCTCTCATCGACGTACAACTCAAATTAGCTGAGCTTGTAGGCAAAGCAAAAATTGAATTTGCACCCGCTGAAGAAGATGCCGCCCTTGTAGAGAAGGTGACAGCTCTTGCCACTGCTCACGGTGTAGAAGCCGCCATGCAAGTGGCTGAAAAATCTGCTCGCAAAGAAGCTCGCTCCGCTGTGAAAGCCGCCGTTATGGAAGCTCTCCTTGCTGACGAAGCCTTTGCTGAGCATCCTTCTTTGAAAAACGTGGGTGAACTCATTGGCAACATTGAAAAAGACGTAGTTCG
>CAYJPR010000302.1:0-2035 GCA_964372075.1 uncultured Desulfovibrionaceae bacterium
TGGATAACTATGCCCGTTGGCGCATAGAAAATCCTTTGCAATTTTATCAAACCATGCGCACCATTCCCGGCGCGCAGGCTCGCCTTGATGACGTGGTGTATTCACAATTACGCGCACTTGTAGGTGGCTATACTTTAACAGAAGTAGTTTCTACACAGCGTGCTCAAATTATGGAAGAAGTCACCAAGCGTGTGGCAGATTTAATGAAAGGCTTTGGCGTAGAAGTGGTGGACGTGCGTATTAAACGTACAGACTTACCTGCTGAAAACCAAAGAGCCATCTTTGAACGTATGCGCGCTGAACGTGAACGCCAAGCTAAGCAATACCGCTCGGAAGGTGTGGAAGAATCCACACGCATTCGTTCTGATGCAGACCGCCAAAAGGCTGTTATTTTAGCAGAAGCCAATAAAAAGGCCGAGATTATTCGCGGTCAAGGCGACGCAGAAGCAGCGCAAATATTTGCCACTGCTTTTGGTAAGTCTCCTGAGTTTTATGAGTTCCAAAAGGGTCTTGAAGTGTTGCGTAACTCTTTACGACAAAATAGCCGTATAGTGCTTTCCAGCGATGACCCTATATTGGCGCCTTTTCAAAAAAAATCTAACTAATACACAGAGTATTATATACATGAGGTGAGGCAAATGTCCTCGTTTTCAGAAGCCTATGAACGTATAAAGTTCGCCACAAGCACTAAGACGCAAGTGGAGATAGCTGAGCTCTTAGAAATACGCCAGTCCAGTATTTCTGACGCAAAAAGACGTAATTCTGTACCCGCTGAATGGGTTATGAAATTATTTGAAAAGTTTGGGCTTAATCCTGACTGGATCAAACAAGGCGTAGGGCCCATGTACCTGCGCACAGAACAAGGCTATCTGCCTCAAGAAGGGCCTCAAGAAGGCCTTGCAGATGTGGCGGCTTCTTCTTCCCTGTTTGGTGAGCCTAGCTCTAAGAGTATGTTGCTTACAGTGCATGGTATGCAATGCACCTATAAAGACGGCGACATACATCCGGCTTTACCGCAGGTGGGCAAAATATCCTTGCCCCTTTCCCATGCCGAAGCCGGCATACAAGTATTGCGTGTAGAAGCGCCCAATATGCACCCCACCTTACAACGCGGGGCACATGTGGGTGTAGATATAAGCGCTAAGGTGCCCGTATCCGGCATGGTATACGCCCTCTACTGGCCCCATGAAGGTGTGGTCATTAAGAGAGTCTTTTTAGACAGCGACGATGTGCATTATATTTTGCGCTCCGACGCCGCAGACTTTCCTGAAGTGCGCTTAGCTGCCAAAACCTTCAATGCTCGTATTTTGGGCAAGGTTGCGTGGGTGCTACAACATATTTAAAACAATTCACTGAAAATGAGCAATCTGTTTTGTCAGGCGCGTTTTTTGCTTCAGTCATGTATGTTTTATACATTCCTTTCACAAAAAACTTTGCCTTCCTCACATCTTACCCATTTTGAGTGAATTGTAAACATATGGCTTTACTATAAAAGCGGATTTCCTTACATTAGGGAAATCCGCTTTTTTTATAAACAATACACAATCACTACGCCCAATTAAAGCCCACCGTCCCGAGAGGGTTGTTTTTTGAGAAACGCAAAGCGTGAACAAAAAACACAGAGTGCTGTCATTTGTGCGCTTTTGAGGGAATTATAAGATTTTTTCTTGTGGCAAGGAAGATGGATTTTTTTGAAGGTAAGCGATCTCAAGGTCGTGCGTTCAAAAAAGTGCATCTGACGCCGGCACAAGGAAAAAGATGAATTTCCCAAAAGCGCACAAATATACAAAGAACAAGCCTAGCGCACCGCAAAAGCTATGGCAGGGGAAAACTATGGCAGAGGAAAAAAGAAGCCTTACAAGATCCTAAAAAAGACTTAAGCCGCAGGATAGCGCCCGCAACAAAACTTCCCCTCAGGGCAAAGCTTGGTCTTCTCGCAAGGAGCACCTGCATGGCTAAAAACTTCCGGCAACACTTCACGGCATATCTTCAACATATCTTGCGCCACTTTACGAATTTCCCACTGCGCACGGGT
>CAYJPR010000303.1:0-2035 GCA_964372075.1 uncultured Desulfovibrionaceae bacterium
CGCGTAACAGAAGTTATAACCGCATGACGTAAACCTAAATGCTGTACCGCTTGAGCTACACTATGCGGCTCTGTGAAATCTAAAGGCAAGGGTGTTCCCTTATGCACCGCGCAATAACGACAAGCCCGTGTGCAAATATCACCCATAATAATAAAGGTGGATGTGCCTCTGGCAAAACATTCGTTTTTATTGGGACATTTTGCTTCCTGACACACAGTATGCAAATGCAAATGCTCTATCATTTGCGCCACAGGTTTGGCTTCTTTACTGTGCGGCGGCGCCAATTTTAACCATGCAGGACGCTTACGCGGAGGCTCCTGACTTAAGGGCATGTCTAACTCTTTGGCAAAAGCTTGCACAAAGCGCTGAGAAACTTCTGCCATATCCACAGCATACCCCAGCTCTTGCTGTAAGGAGGTGATGCGCTCTGTGGGATTACCACAAGGACTAATGGCAGAAAAGCCGCGTATATCGGTATTCACATTGAGGGCCATACCGTGAAACGTCACCCATTTACGTAAGGCAATACCCATGCTGGCTATTTTTGCCCCCTGAACCCAAATACCGGGGCCTCGCACACTGCGCTCTGTGGCTAGTCCATAGCTTTGCACCGTGCTCTCTATGGCGTTAAGCAAAGCATCCACAAAAAAGGCCAAGCCTTTACGTGGTAGTTTTACAATGGGATAAGCCACCAATTGCCCCGGGGCATGATAGGTAGCCATGCCGCCGCGCTCCACCTTATGCACATCAATACCTTGGCTTTGCAACTGCGCCTCACTGGCTAGCACTTCGCTGCCCTCGGCTCTGCGGCCCAAGGTAATCACAGGGGGATGTTCCACCAAAAGAAGGGAATCATTCACAAGGCCGTCTATGCGCGAGGCCACGCGCTTTTTTTGAAAAGACAAGGCCTCGGCATAGGGTACGAGCCCCAAGGAAAGAATATCTAAGCTTTTTTCCTGCACGGTGTTTCTCATTTATGTTAAAACTTAGGGCTATACAGCTCGCAAGCCGCTTCAAAAACGCCTTCTGCCAAGGTGGGGTGAGCATGAATGGTGCCGGCTAAATCTTGCACTGTGCCTCCCATGCGCATGCAAAGAGTGGCTTCAGCTATAATATCTGAAGTGTGCTCACCAGCCATATGCGCACCTAAAAGGCGACCTGTGGAAGCTTCCGATACCAATTTAATGATGCCGGCAAGGTGCCCACTGGCTTGCGCTTTGCCAAGTTCACGTAAAAGGAAGGTGGCGCATTCTACGGCAATGCCCTGCTCTGCGCATTGCTCTTGGCTCAGGCCCACGCAACCCACTTCTGGAGAAGTAAAGATGGCAGAAGGCACCACGGTATAATCCATGGGCGAAAGCTCTTCTTTGGCAAGAATATGACGCACAGCATGCACGCCTTCAGCACCTGCCATATGGGCCAGCATGGTATATTGAGGCCCGATAATATCACCAATGGCATAAATGCCGGGCACAGAAGTACGCAAATGCTCATCTACGCAAATCCAGCCTTGCGCATCGGTAGTAATACCTGCTTCTGCAAGGCCAAGACCTTCCGTCACAGGACTACGACCAATGGTCACCAGTACCACATCGCATTCTATGGGCGTAATTTTTCCCTTAGCATCGGCGCCTAAAGGCTCAATTTGCGCGCTGACTTTACCGTCTTGCACAGCAATGGAGCCAAGGGTACTGCCAAGATGTACGGCAATGCGTTTTTTCTTCATTTCGCGCTGAATAAGGGTGCTAATTTCACCATCCACACCGGGAATAGGTAAGAGGCGATTTTGCCCTTCCACCAAGGTAACTTGCACGCCAAAGGAGCGGTAAATGCAAGCCATTTCGCAGCCCACAACGCCGCCGCCCACCACAACCATATGCTGGGGTAAATTTTCACGATCTAAAATATCATCGCTGTGAATAATCTGTTTGCCATCAAAGGGAAATGCTGGAATTTCACGAACTTTAGAGCCTGTAGCAATGATAATATGCTCGCCTTCCACCACAAATTTCTCTGTATCAGTTTGCACTTCCAC
>CAYJPR010000304.1:0-2031 GCA_964372075.1 uncultured Desulfovibrionaceae bacterium
GTGGCTTGGTTAAATTATCTAAATGAGCTTCAGCTTTAGGCAATAAATGCATGGGCACAGGTAGAATACGAGCTATGGTAGAGTTGAGTAGATGTTCCATGGAATCCCCTTTTTTTTCGTGGGCCAAGAGTAGGCTTTTCCTTGCTTTTTGGCAATACGCAAGTGCGTTCTTAAAAGGTCATGTATTTATATAATCTTATAGAAAGCATAGCTAAAATTCTTGTGTGAGCGAAGCTTTTTTACCTTGGTGAGGAGTAATAAAAATTGCATTTGTACTTGACACTTCTTAGGGCCAAACGCTATGCCATTGTTCACGGAAGTTTTCCGTATTGGTTGAACCTTAATTTTTGACAGCATATATATGACTGTCCTAAAAAAACACTCATTGGAGGAAATTATGAGCTGGAATGTAACTGTTGATGCAGACAAATGTACAGGCTGTGGCGAATGTGTAGACGTTTGCCCCGTTGAAGTTTATGAAATTCAAGAAGGCAAGTCTGCCGTTATCAACGAAGAAGAATGTCTTGGCTGCGAATCTTGCGTAGAAGTTTGCGAAACTAGCGCAGTTTCCGTAGAAGAAATGTAGTTTTTTCTTCAAGAGTAAGTGGCACGTAAGAAAGAAATTTTCTTTTTTGCGTGTCTTTCTTCTTGCCAAAAGCAAAAGAGGACTTACTTTTGATGAGGCCAAGTAATTTGGTGCCGCCGCTCGTACTCCGAACGGCGGCATTTTGGTAAGTATTTCAAATAAATGTAAGGTATACGCATGATTCCAGACCTGTCTGCCATTTTTGCGCGTTATGAAGCGCTTGTAGCTGAAACCGACGCTCTTTTTACTCATATTCGCACTGCACATCCTGAAAATGTTACTTGTGAACAAGGTTGCAGTGATTGCTGTAGCGCGCTTTTTGACCTTTCCCTTGTGGAAGCCATGTATTTGAATAAAGTTTTTCAAGAAAATGTTCCGCATAGCAGAGAGCGCTCTGATATTTTAGGCCGTGCAGCAGATCTTGACCGCACCGCCACACGCATGAAACGCGAATTTTATAAAGCTGCTAAAGATGGTAAGGACGCCAATGAAATTATGGCAGAAGCTGCACGTTTGCGCCTGCCTTGTCCTTTACTCAATGCAGATAATGCTTGTATTCTCTATGCACAGCGCCCCATTACTTGCCGCTTATACGGTGTACCCATGAATATTAGCGGGCAAGGGCATGTGTGCGGTAAGACAGGTTTTTCAAAAGGCGGACAGTACCCCACAGTACATATGAATGCTATTCAGCAACGCCTTGATGGTCTTTCTCAAGACATTGCTGAAACGGTAAGAAGCCGCTTTAAAGAATTGCATCAAGTTTTTGTGCCTGTATCCATGGCGCTTATTACTAAATACGATGAACAATATTTAGGTATTGGGCCTGTAAAAAAGGGATAGTGATATGCTTGAAATGATTCCAGCCACTGTTTTTCGTGACGGAACGCGTCAAGAGCTTAATGAAGAACAGGAGCTCATGAAGCGCGAGATTTATGAAAAAATGAATCCTCGCCGTCGTAAATTTGTGGACCGTATTGGCTATGAGAATTGGGATCCTTTTCAAAAACCCAATGATCCTTTAGATATTCGTTTAGACGTAAGTAAACGTACTACACAACAATTGGTACGCGAATTTTTGCAATTAGCTGCAAAACAAGGCCATTATAGCAATGATTATGGCCGCGGAGCGCTGGAATGTGCTTTGGGTGTTGTGAATAAAGATGAAAAATACATGGGAATTATGGATTTTTGCCTTTGGTACCATGATTTACTGAAAAAAGAAGGACATATAAAATGAAAAAGAACTACGATGATATTGATGAATACATTGCCGACTTAAAAAGCGAAATTCAAGACAATGAGCAATGCGCCAACCATCACTATAACCTTGGTCTTGCTCTTTTAAGCAAAAGAGATTTCGTTGGCGCCGAAGAATCCTTCTTGGCCGCTTTACGTAACTCTCCTCGTCTTGCAGAAGCCTTTGTACAGCTGGGCGGTATTTG
>CAYJPR010000305.1:0-2030 GCA_964372075.1 uncultured Desulfovibrionaceae bacterium
CTCTCCTTCCCCTCACACCCCCCATCCTCTCCCAAAACGCGCTTTAGTTTTATAAACGTAATCTGAGTTTATGCAAAAAGCCCATGAGTAAAGCTCATGGGCTTTTTGCATTTAAACTTCATTGCATTGCGCCACTATATAACACTCAAAGATAAAACTACATCGCCATAAAAAGTTTTTGAGGGAGGGGGGCTTGCTGAAAGCAAGCGGGGAGGGAACTTTTTTCAAAAAGTTCCCTCCCCACAAAAAAACAAAATAAGACTAAATCCTTAAAAAAACTACCATTGTCTTTCTTGTTGATGCCCAACGACACCACCAGCCACACCGCCAATGACGGCGCCGGTAACGGCTGCCCAGCCGGCGGCTCCTCCGGAAATGGCGGCTATGCCCAGTCCGCCTACGGTTCCTATGGCAGCGCCGCTTAAGGCACCTTGGTTTGTTTTGGACATATTAGTACAACCTACGGTAGACGTAAGGGCCATGATTAAGAGGGTAAGAAGGGCTAGCTTTTTCATAAAAACCTCATATTTTGCATTATGGTGCAAAGGGGTAATTTTTTCTGTACGGCCTTGTTTTGAGGGCACATACTTGGGGTAAAAATTGCAGTGTCTCTGAGTTATTTAGAAAATACCTTTCTTTTGTAAACGTAGACGTAAGGCATTTCCTACCACGGTAAGAGAACTGATACTCATGCTGGCTGCAGCTAGCATGGGGCTAAGCATAAGGCCAAAGCCGGAGAAAAGCCCGGCTGCCACCGGAATAAGTAAGACATTGTAGGCAAATGCCCAGAAAAGGTTTTGTTGTATGGTGCGCATAACAGCCTTACTGAGGCGTAGGGCCGCGCTTACCTGCATAACATCACTTTGCATAAGTACAATATCTGCAGATTTTATAGCAATATCTGTGCCTGCGCCAATGGCAATGCCCACATGGGCTGAGGCTAGGGCAGGAGCGTCATTGATACCATCTCCTACCATGGCTACTTTATGGCCGGATTCTTCGAGCTTTTGCACCTGCTCAGCTTTTTCTTGGGGAAGCACTTCTGCCACAATGGTTTCAATATCTGCCTGCTGTTGTACGGCTTTGGCTGTTTGGGCATTGTCACCGGTAAGCATGAGTACGTTGAGACCGAGGGATTTGAGACTCTGTACGGCACTTTTAGATGTGGGCTTAATGGTATCTGCCACAGCAATGAGACCCAATAAGGTTTCATTTTGGCAAAAATATAACACAGTTTTCCCTTGCCTTGCCCATTCTTTTTCTTTCTCTAAGAGAGGATTGGGGATGTTTTCCTTGGTAAGCAGACGAGCATTTCCGGCTAAGAGGCGCCCTGCCTTGTTATCTTGTGCGGCACTTAGGGTAGCTGTGAGGCCTAAGCCGGGAAGCTGAGTAAAGTTTTCAAAATGTTCTTTGGGTAAAAGCTCTAAGCCTTTGTCTTGAGCGTGGTCAACTATGGCTTTACCAAGAGGATGCTCTGAGAGGCGCTCTATACTGGCGGCAAGACGCAAGAGAGTGCTTTCATCTGTACCTTCATAAGGATAGATGTCGGTGACGGTGGGGCTACCGTGAGTGAGGGTGCCTGTTTTATCTAAAATAACTGTATCTACCGCTTGTAAGTGTTCAAGAGCCGCGGCAGATTTAAATAAAATACCTTTTTCTGCCCCAAGGCCCATACCCACCATGATGGCTGTGGGCGTGGCTAAACCAAGGGCGCAAGGGCAAGATATAACCAATACAGAAATGGCGGCACTTAAAGCAAATTCAAAACTCGCCCCTAAGGTCAGCCATGTGCCAAGGGTTATAACAGCAATGGTAATGATAATGGGCACAAAAATAGCGCTGATTTTATCGGCTAGGCGTGCTATGGGCGCCTTAGAAGCGGTGGCGGACTCCACAAGATCAATAATATGGGCTAAGGTACTCTCGGCACCGGCCTTGGTGACGCGCATGTGAAAATAGCCTGATTGGCTTACGGTGGCCCCAATGACAGTATCGCCTATTTTCTTCTCTTGAGGTAGACTTTCCCCTGT
>CAYJPR010000306.1:0-2019 GCA_964372075.1 uncultured Desulfovibrionaceae bacterium
TGGTGGTGTGGATTCGTACCAGCTCTAAGGGGCCTGCTTTTTATAGCCAACAGCGAATAGGGCAAGGTGGTCAACCCATACGTATTTTTAAATTTCGTTCCATGGTGCAAAATGCCGATGTGGTGCTTGAAAAATATTTAGCAGAAAATGAACAATACTGCGAAGAGTGGAAAAAAGATCAAAAATTACGTCATGATCCACGCGTCACTTCGGCAGGGCATTTTTTACGCAAAACCAGTTTAGACGAATTGCCACAGCTTTTTAACGTGCTTATGGGAACCATGACCTTGGTGGGGCCGCGTCCCATTGTGGAAGATGAAATTGAGCGCTATGGCGATGTTTATTTGGAATATAAAGAAGTAAAGCCCGGCATTACCGGTTTATGGCAAGTTTCTGGGCGTAATAATACCACTTATGAGCAAAGAATTTCTTATGACCGTTACTATGTAACCAATTGGTCTGTATGGATGGATTTGTGGATACTTATGCGCACCATACCTGTGGCTTTGCGGGGGCACGGAGCTTTTTAGCAGGTTGTTCTGGATCCGGCCCAAAGGTTATATTGCTACATTTGGCACGATATCTGCTTAACATAGGCTAGCAAGATTTTAAGGGGAAGCTTTTTCCCTTATGGGCGTATTTTCAAGTGAAAACTCTACAAGCCCCAAAGATAATCTTGTGTAAACCCCATGGTGCGGAAGTATTTTCCCATCCATATATGTGAGGAATAGCCTATGATGAGTTCTCTCTATATCGGTGCTACGGGCATGAAAAGTTTGTCCCAAGGCATGAATGTTGTGTCCAATAACTTGGCCAACGTGAGTACCATTGGCTATAAGCAGCAAGATGTTCAATACGCTGACCTTATCTATAAATCTGAAGGCAATACCGGTAACTCTTGGAATGGCGAAGAGCAATCTTATGTAGCTTTGGACCAAATGGGTATGGGCGTTATGGTGGGCGATGTGCGCACCATTTTTACGCAAGGTGGCTTTCAAGAGGGCAGCTCTGTCACAGATATGGCCCTCAGCGGCGATGGTTTTTTTGAGGTGCAAACGGTAGATGGTGAAAGCATGTACACCCGCGCCGGTAACTTCCGCTTTGATCAAACAAACACCCTTACCTTACCCGATGGTAGCGCCCTTATGGGCTATCCTGTGGATTTAGAAGGTAATGTAGGCAGCCTTGAACCCGTTCAGGTAGACCAATTTGATATTATGCCACCCAAAGCTACTTCTGAGGTGAATCTTGGCTTTAACTTAGGCAAAATAGAAGATAATTCTGCCAGTACTACAGATCCTTACTTTACTTTAGCACAAAATTTTGATGGCACGTCTTTTCCGCCCCTGAGCGAAGAATCATATAGTTATACTCAGCCCATTCAAGTGTACGATGCCAATGGCGTAGCTCAAGAGCTGACTTTATATGTAGACGGCGCCCCTTCGGCTAATCCTGATAGCGTCATGGAATTTGTGGTAGCAGCTAAAGCCACCACAGAAAATCCCACAGGGCAAGCTTTGCTTTCCGGCACCATGACTTTTGACTCAGCCGGTAATTTAATGGGTGTGAGTTACTTTACTCCCACAGGCGACACCACAGATTTAAATAATTGGACTCCGGCTCCCACCAATGAAAGCGGACAAGCCGTCATAGACTTGAACGGGCAAAGCATAGCCATGGATTTTGGCCTCACAGGCAATCCTATAAATGCTCCGGCTTCTGCCGCAGCGGTTGGCACCGACAGAACTTTACTTGGTCAAACTGCCAATCCTAACTTAAGCAACAATGCTACCACAGCCTTTTCAGGTAATAATAGTATGCACTTAAATGATCAAGATGGCTATACAGAAGGGCATATAAGCAATTTAACTATTGGCTCCAAGGGTGAAGTTCTGGGCTCTTATAGTAATGGTCAAAATGCTGTTCTCTATGAAATTCCTGTGGCGCGCTTTGTTAGTGAAGACGGCCTGCGCAGAGAAGGTGGCAATTTATATTCAGCCACACCGGATTCTGGCCCTG
>CAYJPR010000307.1:0-2017 GCA_964372075.1 uncultured Desulfovibrionaceae bacterium
AGTTGTTGATTGTGTGATCCAAACGGTTTTGGATAGCACCCAAGTCGCCGCGAGTTGAAGATACATCGTTTATAGCTGCTTTAATAGCATCAACTGCTAAAGCTGCAGTATCTTGTTTAGAGATATCAAGAGTACCTATGCCTAATGCAGAAGCATGCATGTCAGAAATTGAAACTGATAATTGGTTGAATTCTTCAGAAGTGTCACCAATTTGTAGTGTTAATCTATCATCTTCGCCTGTTCCCGCTGCTGTAGTTGCTGCAAAACTAGATAGGCTTACTGAAGCTTGGAAGTTTACAAATGTTGACAAATCAAGTTCGGAATCTGCTTTTTGATGTAAGGTTACATGGTTAGCGGCATCTACACCAACTGTAAAATCAACGTTATCTTTTGCAGCGGCAGATAGTGCGCTTAATGCTGTGCCTAATTCAGTAGCATTGGCAGGTGCTGCATCAAGCTTTGTATCTACTTTAATATATTTTCCGTTTGGATCTGCTGCTTTAAGATGTTCTATTAATTCATCAGCAGTACTGTTTTCACCAATTGAGAAAATATAAGTTTCATTGCCGAATGTTACTGCAGTTCCATCAACCACATTTGCAGTTGTAAGACCTTCAATCTCAGTGTATGCAGGAGTTCCTGGTGAAGAAATTGAACCTTCGGTAATAGAGAGTGAACCTAAGTTAGTTGAACCGGTCAATGTCGCATTAGTTGCATCAGCTGCTGCAGTAACTGCTACGTTGCCAGGGATTTGTGAAGCAGTTGTAGGGTCGCTTGACATTGTAAATGTTAATGTTGAGCCTACTCGATTAACTTCATAAGAAGCGCCATTTATAGCAATTTCACCAGCAAGAGCACCTGTGCCGAATTCACCTGCAGTTCCTCCACTAATCTCGGTTGCGATTAATGTAGCAAGTGCCTCACCTTCTTGTGTTGAACTTACAGAAGTAGCTACTTCAATGTCCTCGCCGCCAATACTCAATGTAAATGTACCTGCAGTGGTACCTGTTGTGGTTGAAACACGGCTTAAATCAACACTGAATGATGTTCTCGAAGCGGTTGTTGCTTTTTCACCCAAGATTGTATTTGTGCCTTGGGTAGGTGTTGCGCTTTCAGCTTGAATTGCTAGAGATGCTGCAGTTTCAATGAAACCTGAAACAGAAGGTGTTCTTTGGTCTGTCAAGCTACCATCAAGTAGTTTAATACCATTAAAGTTAGCGCTGTCAGCTATACGGTTAATTTCATCTGTTAGAGAAGCAACCTCTTTTTGTAGGTTAGCACGGTCAACTGCGTCATCATAAGTTCCGTTAGCAGATTGGTTAGCAAGCTCATACATACGGTTAAGCATGCTGTGAACCTCTGTTAAAGCACCCTCAGCTGTTTGAACTAAGCTAATGCCGTCGTTAGCATTTTTTTGTGCAACGTCAAGGCCTGTGATTTGTGCGCGCATTTTCTCAGAAATAGCAAGGCCCGCAGCGTCGTCGCCTGCGCGGTTAACTTTGTAACCTGAAGATAATTTCTCAAGGTTTCCGCTAATAGCGTTTGTGTTTGTTGTGTAGTTGCGATAAGCATTCATCGCCATAATATTATTTTGTATACGCATGGTTAAATCCTCCAAATTTTCCGGGTAAGGTCCTTCTTACCCTACATAATTTTTGTTTTTAGGGCGAAGGCCTTACACCCTAAAACTTCTTGCGGCAAATGCATTTGCTTTACCGTTCATTAATTATATCGCCACAATTTAAAAAAAGTTAAGGGGTTTTTAAAAATTTTTTTTACTAGGCAGCTTTAATTATATTAAAAAATTATGCAATTTTGTTTAAATGCCATAATTGCATAAAATAAAAGCATGAATTTTCTAAACAATTTACAATTATTGCGAAATGTTAAATTTGTAAATTATACTATACATATTAAAAAGGCGCAAAAAATGGGGGCGAAAATTCAAGGCTCGCTTTTCCTTTGCTAAGCTCGCTTAAAAGCGCTTTTATTCGCTCGCAATCTTCAAAATTTAATA
>CAYJPR010000308.1:0-2016 GCA_964372075.1 uncultured Desulfovibrionaceae bacterium
TATGGCGATGAAGTTTTATCTTTGTATGAGATATTTTGGCGCAATGGAGTGCAAACAAAAAAACATCAGCATTGCTGATGTTTTTTACTATGCAAAGTATATTGGATAACACAATATAAAAGCGCGTTTTGAAAGGAGAGGGGGAGAGGAAAACTTTTTGGCGCTAGCAAAAGTTTTCCTCTCCCCCTCAAAAAAGCAAGCTTAACAAAACAGACGGTACTTTTTCAACGCACTGCTCAACGCACTACTCAGCGACCTGTAACATCAATACCATACCTCTGCGCCTTCCGCACAATAGTAGACTGACTTACCTTAAGTCTCTTAGCCGCCTTATAGGTACTACCAAGTTCATTTAACGCTGTGGCTATAAGATTTTTTTCCACATGCTCCACCGCATCCTTCAAACTTGTGGTGGCTGCATAAGAAGACAGCGTTTCCGTAGGAAGCTCAGCCAAAAGATAGGAAGGTAAATCTTCCATACGAAAAATACTTCCCTCGCACATGGTGTGCAAATACTGCACAAGAGCGCGCAACTCACGAATATTTCCCGGCCAAGAATAGGAAGTTAAGGTAGCCAGCACCGAAGGGGCGAAACTACGCTTTCCTTCATGCCCTTCCATAAGTTGCAAAAAGTGATACATAAGCTCAGGAATATCTTCCGGGCGTTGGCATAAGGAAGGAATTCTTATGGAAAGTACACGTAAACGATAAAATAAATCTTGCCTAAAAGAGCCTTTAGCCACCATTTCTTCCAAGTCTCTATTGGTAGCTGCTATAATACGCACATCGCATTGCATGGATTTTGTGCCACCAACGCGGCGAAAGGTCGAGTCATCCAGCACGTGCAATAAGGTAGCTTGCATGGCTAAAGGTAATTCTGCCACTTCATCCAAAAATAAGGTTCCGCCGGCGGCCAGTTCAAACAGACCTTTCTTGCCTTCGCGTAAAGCCCCTGTAAAGGAACCCCGTTCATAGCCAAAAAGTTCTGATTCCACCAATTGCGCCGGTATACCACCGCAGTTAAGCGCCATAAAAGGCCCGTCTTTGCGCTCGCTCATCTCATGTATGCGCTTGGCTGTAAGGCTTTTACCTGTGCCTGTATCACCTAAAATCACACAAGTAGCTGTATTTTGTGCCGCTTTTAGCATGCTTTTACGTAAGGTGGCAGAGGCTTCACTAATACCTACTATGCCATAGGTTTCTAAAGATTCCAGTTTTTCTTTATAATTTCTATTACTGTGCTCAAGCTCTGTAAGGCGAGATTGCATACTATCAAGCTCTGTTATGTCACGAATGGAGGCAATAACACGCCACACCTTACCGTCTTCGTCAAATATGGGCGTGCTAGTATTTAAACAACGCCTTCCGTTGGCGTAATCATCAAACATGGTCACGGTACGCTTTTCTTCTAAAGCCCGAAGCGTTACACAAGCGGTGAATTTTAAATCCTCCATGGCCTCGCGCACATGCTTACCCACCACATCTTCGCTGGTGATACCTGCAATGCGCTCCATGGCTGTATTAATGCGCAAGGTAGTTCCCTGTGCATCAATAACCCAAATGCCATCATGAATGGAGTCTAAAAGCACAGCTTGTTCTCTTTCGTGCAAGCCCATGTTTTTTTCCTTCAACATAGCTACCTCATAAGATTTTATCGATGCGTTTTTGCATTGGCAATGTAATTTCGCATCGGACATATGTGTCTATATACAGACTGTTAGAAAAAATCAATGCATTTTTGCATCAACACCGCATAAAGCTCTTTTACACATAAACCTACTGTTACCGCTGAGTAGAAAATAAAAGCAATATTTTCACAAAGATATTTTTTTTCCACAGAAAATGCTGTTTCTTTCTACGTTGGCACAGCCCTTGCTATATAGAAACCATGAGGTCATGAAAATCATGGCAGCATATGTGTTAGGATTTTTTTTACCAACATTATTTTTAGGAGAATCACGATGATTATAGGTGTACCAAAAGAAATTAAGGCCAATGAAAACCGCGTTGCTATCA
>CAYJPR010000309.1:0-2009 GCA_964372075.1 uncultured Desulfovibrionaceae bacterium
GCGTATGATGATTATATTTATGGTCTCATTGTGGATGATACGGTAGTGCAGGGCGATGGCACATGTGGTGCATGGCAGAAGGTTGTGGTGGTACATACAGCTTGGGATTCGGAAGAAATGCTTGAGCCTTTGTGTGAAACATTCAATGGTACCAATTCCTTCAAATGTCATGAAGAGGTGTATATTTGTAAGGATTTCATAAAAACAACTTTCATAGATTATGCAGGCTACCTTGAGGCTGTTCAACAGAAAGATTGGATGAAGAAGGGGCAATGGATTGAACGCTTAAAGAAGATTAATTATTCGCATTGATGATGCATATGCGTTATGACTAGTAAGTCATAATAATTTAAGATTTTTGGGTGTTTTTTTAGGTGTGTGGAGGGGGCTTTTTAGTGCTAGTAAAAGTCTCCCCCCATATCAACATAGCAAAATAGTAACATTATTTCTCATATGGTGAGGCGGTATGATGCGATGGAAAGCTGTATCTTTCTTTTGTAAGGGTAATGCTCACCATAATACCGTTGGTATTATAGCCATAGGTTCCCACTGTCACCATGACATATTTCCCCTGCCATTTTTTATCAAAATGATAATACCCTTCCCAGCCGGCAGTAAAGACAAAGCCTTGGCTTTCCAGTAAGCGTGCATAATCTGCTACCTTTCCGTGATACTTTGTAAAATACGGCTCTTGTAAGTCAAATTGATAGGATGTTTCTCCGGAAAAGAACTTTTGTGAGGCTACGGCAGAAAGAGGTGTTGTTTCTTTATTATCCGTTACAAAAGCCAGAAAGTCTGGGATACTTAACCCTTGCATTTGTTTGGGCGCCTTGGAAAGATTGTAGGGGGTAATGGGACTTATCTTTGCTTGTGTGGGCATGGCAACAGAGCAAAGTATACTTATGGTCATGGTGAAAAGTAGCATTTTGCACGGTAGTAATATCTTTTTCATGGCTTTTTCTCCTATTTCTTATGGTTTAAAATAGCTTTGAATGTTGGAGTGTCTTTTGCTAATTCTTTTGCTCTTTGATTTATATGGGCACCTTTTTTCACAAGAAATTGTACTATTGGTTCGGATTTTCTTTTAAGGGCAAGGGTGAGGGCCGTGTCATCACGCCCTACAGCGTTTATGTTGGCGCCTTGGTCTAAAAGATATTGCACTACAGGTAAATGCCCTTGGTAGGCCGCAAACATAAGAGGGCTCCAGGCCATGGTATCTATAAAATGGTGTATGTTTTCTTCTGTGGGGTGCAAATTGACGTCAGCTTTATTTTTTAGCAAAAGCTTTACGGCAGGGAGCGAACCTTTGTCTGCGGCATACATGAGGGCAGTACGACCGTTGTCGTTATAGGTGTTAACTTTAGCGCCGTGAGAGAGCAAAAGTTGCATGGCTTCCACTTGCCCATGGTCAGCCGCATACATAAGGGGCGTATTGCCACCAGGGTCAGGGGCAATATTGACTTGTGCACTAAGGTCGAGGAGTAAACACATGGTTTTGAGCCTACCCTTTGAGGCTGCGGCACTCAGCGCCGTGAAATCGCCCCCGTCATCCACATCGTCTACCTTTACCCCATGTTGCAGGAGAAGGCGCATAATGCTGTGCTGTCCAAACTTTGCCGCCTCCACAAAAGCCATGATTTTACCGTAATAGTAGTCTCCATCATGGAAGCGACTTTCTTGCTCTAAAAGCTTACGTACTTCTTGTATATCTCCTCGGCCTGCCGCCTTTTCTAGGGTATAGGCTAAAGAATCTTCATCGGCAGGGCCAGCGTAGGCCAAGCCGTGTGTAAGAAAAAAGTAAAAATATACAAATAATGGGAAAAGTATACTTTTTTTCATGATAACCTCCATTTTGACTTCACTATGAGGAATTGCAAAAACGAATTTTTTGTACGAGTAAGCCTCATTCACTATATAAAATTAATCCTATATATTTATACCCTCGGTGAGAAGGTTTATGTCTTTTTTTCTTAAAAATCATTGTTAAGATGATATGATAATCGTTGTGA
>CAYJPR010000310.1:0-2008 GCA_964372075.1 uncultured Desulfovibrionaceae bacterium
AAGCGTTGCGGCGCCATGCTTGTTCAAGCTGGCGTAGTGGAACAAGACTACGTGCCCAGCATGATTGCCCGCGATGCAGGTTTTTCCGTAGCCATTGGTAATCTCATTGCCATCCCTCATGCGGAAAAAGCCGCTGCCTGCCACATTAAGAAAACCGGCGTATGCGTGATTACCTATCCTGAAGGTATTGCGTGGGACGATGAAGTGGTAAAATTAGTTGTAGGCATAGCCGCCATTGGTGATGAGCACTTGGAAATTTTGCAAAATATCGTTGAAAAATTAGAAGAAGAAAGCCAAGTGGAAGAACTTGTAGCCACTGCTACCAAAGAAAAGATTTTAGAACTTTTCGTAGGCTAAATATGATTATTACTGTGACGCTGAATCCTGCGCTGGATAAAACTGCTACCATTATGCCCTTGGTTGCCGGTGGCCTTAATCGTATTCAAAAAAGCCAGCTGGACGCAGGGGGTAAGGGAATTAATGTTTCTAAGCTCATTGCAAACCTTGGGGGAGAATCCCTCGCCACAGGCTTTGTGGGAGGCAGTACGGGCGATGCACTTGTATCTATGCTAGAGCAACTTTCGCTTAAGCATAATTTTGTACAAGTGCAAGGTAACACAAGAATAAATCTTAAATTGCTGGATGAAAAACACGGTATAACTGAAGTCAACGACCCCGGCATAGCAGTGACAAAAGATGAAGAAAATATCCTTTTGGAAACACTTTCAGCCTATGCAAAAGAGCATGCTCACAGCATTTTTATATTGGCTGGAAGTATGCATGCAGGGGCTGAGCCAGATTTTTATAAAAAGCTCACCCAAAGCCTCAAAGCTCAGGGTGGCAAAGTTTTTGTAGATGCTGATGGCGAGGCTTTTGCCAAGGCCCTTGAAGCAGCACCGGACTTTGTAAAACCAAACAAAGAAGAGCTGTTACAGTATTTTTACAAAGATAGCACCCAAGGTGTACACCCCCAAGATGTGAGCACAGAAGATGTGAGCACAGAAAACGTGAGCACAGAAAACGTGAGCACAGAAGAGCTCATCGATTTATGCAAACAATTGGTGCAAGAGAAGGGCGTGGGCATAGTGGCTCTTTCCTTAGGTCACGAAGGGGCTATATTTGTAACTGCAACACAATGCATTGTGGCCCCGGCCCTAAAAGTGAAAACATCTTCCACTGTAGGTGCTGGTGACAGCATGGTGGGAGCTGTAGCCTATGCTGTTGAACAAGGTTATACCTTAGAAGATACGGTGCGTCTTGCTGTGGCCTCCAGTGCCGGGGCTGTGACCACCGAAGGCACTAAAGCCCCCACTTTAGAGCTCATATTGTCCTTGCGAGAACAAGTGACATTTGAATATAAATAACGACTATAAGGAGTTAGAATGTCTACCGTAACAAAAGCGGTTCGTATGTATGGAGCCGATGATTTACGTCTGGAAGAGTTTACACTTCCAGAAATTAAAGATGATGAAATTTTAGTAAAAATTATTAGCGACAGCATTTGCATGTCTACCTATAAATTGCTCAGACAAGGCAAAGCGCATAAGCGCTGCCCACAAAATGTGGACACCAATCCCATTATTATTGGGCATGAATTTGCTGGTGATATTGTGAAGGTTGGTAAGAAATGGCAACACGAATTTAAGGCCGGCGAAAAATTTGCTTTGCAACCAGCCTTAAATTATAAGGGGAGCCTTGCTTCTCCCGGATATTCCTATGAATTTTTTGGAGGTTCTGCTACCTATTGCATTATTCCTCAAGAGGTTATGGAAATTGGCTGCTTGTTGCACTATAATGGTGAAGGCTATTTTGACGCCTCTTTGGGCGAGCCCATGAGTTGCATTATTGGCGGATACAATATTATGTATCACACCAATAAACAAAATTATGACCATGCCATGGGCGTCAAAGAGGGCGGAAATATCCTCATCTTGGGCGGTTGTGGCCCCATGGGCTTAGGCGCCATTGAGTATCCTTTGGTAGCCGGCAATAAACCTGCTCGTGTGGT
>CAYJPR010000311.1:0-2007 GCA_964372075.1 uncultured Desulfovibrionaceae bacterium
TAATACACAGATGCCCATTAAGGCTTTAGAACAATCCTGTAAAGACTAAAATAGTTGTAAATTTCAAGGAGATTGTATGTTAGCAAAAGTATGTGTGAGCTTAGGTTTGATGCTTTTATTGGGTGCTTGTGCCACGCAACAAAAAGAAGAAGCTTGGCCCAGCTATGCAGATGTACGTATGAAACAGGCCATAGCTGATTGCACGGAAGATGCTGATTCCATAGTGGATCCGCCCCATAATAGTTATAATTGGCAATGGGATAATTATTTCACCATGTGCATGAAAACGCGTTATGGGTATACTTCTAAAGAAATACGTCAAATGCGATACTAAAAAGTGCTATTTTTCTACTTTTTGGTAAATGTAGGTGCTTACGAACAATGCTAGACTTAATAGGCATAATCTGCTACTAAGTATCAATAAATTGTAGCCATTTTTCTTTCTGTACGTTGTATTATCAGGAAACGTATACTTATTGTTGTTTTCTGACTTATCAATATATTGATACAATTTTTTACATTGTGAGCAATTATGTTGCACCAAGACTCATCTGATGTGGGTAAATCATATAATATTGCGGACTTTTTCTCCATGGCCGAAGGCAAAAATGTGGGAAATCTTCCGGTTAGTTTAAGCGAAAATACCTTTGAACGTGTACGCACCTTTGTGCTCAATGCTATGGTGTGTGCATGTGCTGGCTTAAGTTTTATCATGAACTTAACTGAAGGTAGTTCTGTCTTTGTATATCCCCTTCTTCTTCTGTTGCTAACGAGTATAGCTACATTTTTCTGCTTAATTACAGGAAAGTGTAAGGATGTATATGTCTCTGTGTTGTTATGGATCATGCTCATGTTGCTTGGTCTGTTCATCATTGTTTTTGACCAAAGTCCAGACCATAGATCGCTTCTTTGGGTGAATATTTTTCCGCCCATTTGCATTTTGACCATGGGCTTGCGCATGGGCAGTATTTTATTTTTGAGCTTTCTAGCTTTGCTTATGATGCTCTTTTTTACGCCTTTACGTAATGTGGTGCTTAATCCCATAGAGTTAGGAACGCAAGTTCGTTTACTTATTTGTATGGCTGGTAGCTTTGTTTTGGTTGCCTGTATAGAATATGCTCGTTCCAGAACCTACAAAGCCTTGCAAAATGCCGTTATGCATATAGGGCAAACCTCACTAACAGATGCTTTAACCGGCCTTGGAAATAGACGGTATTTTGATAAATTTTTAGAATGGATTATGGCAAATGCTCAGCGCGCAGGACAAAGCTATGCTGTACTTCTTTTAGACATAGACCATTTTAAACGCGTTAACGATACTTTTGGACATGACCTTGGCGATGAAGTTTTAAAGCATTTAGCCGCAGAATTAAAAAAGCAAATTCGTACTGCTGATATGCTTTTTAGATGGGGCGGTGAGGAATTTGTCATAGTTATGCCGCACTGTACATCTTTAGAAGCGGAAATTGCTGCAGAGCGTTTTCGGGTGCATATTCAACGAACCCCTTACTGTTTTAGTACAGAAAAACTTTATTTAACCATAAGCCTTGGAATTTATTCCGGCCTTGAAAGTAATGATGCAAAATTGCCTATGGCTATTGCTGATCAATGTTTGTATAAGGCAAAGTCTGGTGGGAGAAATATGTTTTTCATCAATACATAATCATTGTAAACATTACGATTAGGAGAAACGTTTATGATAAAAATGAAGCTTACGCTATTGGCCATGGTAATGATGCTAGCTTTAACTGCCTGCGCTGCCAAAGAAGGCAGCATGTTGGCTACAGATATTGAATCTGCCAGAGCAGAGTGCTTTGAGCAAGCTCAAGACATGACCAATGCCACTGTGGACCCGCTTAACCCAACTACTAATGACTACTTTAAGGTATGTATGCGCACTCGCTACAATTATACCGATGAGCAATTAGCTACCATTTGGGGAACTAAGTAAGCATAATTTGCATAAGAAAAAAGTCCCTTCTGTTGTAGAGCAGAAGGGACTTTTTT
>CAYJPR010000312.1:0-1996 GCA_964372075.1 uncultured Desulfovibrionaceae bacterium
ACGTGAAAATAAAGGAAAATAGCGCGCAGGGAAGAAAGAAAGCAGGTATAAAAGGAAAAATTTGGGGCTTACGTGCCCATTTTTGCGCAAAAGATATCGTGCTTGAGCGCTTTGCTTCATACGCCATGCGTAGAGAGCTTTTTGAAAAATAATACGATTTTGTAAGGCATTTGTTGCCACAGGATAGCGCGTGGCAAAGTTTGGCCAGTGATGGCAAAATTTATCCAAAATATGCTGAATTTCCTGCGCCCATGCTTGGCCTTGAGTATAGGTAATATTATTTGCATGCATGCGCCTATGGGTGAGTACCTGTGGTAAAAAATCACAGGGCCCCTCATGGGCAAGGCGGTAGAGCAAATCTGCATCGGCGGCCAATTGCAATTGCGGGTCAAAGCTATATTCTGAGCCCCAAATGTCTTGTAATGCCTCCACAGCCCTGCGGCGCAGCATGACGGAGGAAAGAATCATCCACTGTCTTGCAATGAGCTCTTCAAAGACAAGGCCAACAGCAGGGGGGCTCTTGGTGAACACGCTGTCTCGTAAGATGCTTTGCCCTTGTGCGCCATCATAAAAAAAATCTGTATCAGTACACAGTACATGCACATGAGGATGGGTTTGCATATGCTGTACTTGCAAGGCTAGTTTTTCTGGGTGCCACACATCATCCGCATCTAAAAAGGTGATGTATTCTCCCTGTGCATATTCTAGGGCCAATCTTCTGGCCTCGCCTAAAATGGGCTTTGTGGGATGAGCTAGGCAAATAAAACGCGAGTTTGGTGTATCTCTAGGAGTATTTTGGGGGGCATCTCTATAGGCATGGGCCATGGCAAGGCTCTTGTCCTCGCTGGCGCTGTCAAAAAAAATAACTTCCCAATGGCTATAGCTTTGGGCCAGAACCGATTGTAGGCATGCATCAAGGGTTTTCGCGCCATTATAGCAATTTATAATAATGGAAACGAGAGCTTGCATGAGGGGCTTAGAGGGGGAGGATTAAACGCGTAAGTCTACGCCAATGGACCAGCGGCCTGTATAGACGGGAGGCGCTAAGTCGCTACCGGGGTTGCCCACGCGGTATTGGCTTTGGTAGGCGGCGCTGGCTTTTTGTGGGCTTACATTGGAACCCTTGGCAAGGGAGGTGCTTTGTACATCATTAATGTGCACAGAAGTGGGGCGCGCACCGTCTAGGGAGCGCAGGCGAACGGCTTCATAGGCCGAAGAACCATTGCTGGGGGTGAAGGTGCGGGTTTGCAGATTGTCTTGCGGCGAGACATTGCCGGCGTACATGGCTGCCACATGGGACAGGTCCGGAGATTGCGCATAGGGCACACGGCGTAATTCTTCCGCTTGTGGGCCCTTGGTGACGGTCATTTCGTCTTGTTCATTGCCTTGAATGCGGCCTGCGGCGGTGTAAGTGGCGGCAGTGTTGGTATAGGATGTGGCAAGGGCGCCGTAAGGGGTATCGGCAAGGGAATTTTGGAACTGGCGCTGGGTTTGGCTATTTTCTGTGGCCGCCACAGCGTCGTTGCGCTGTAGAACCTTGGCCTTTTCTAGGGCCTCGGGGCTTAAGGACAGGGCGTCAGCAATGACAGAATCAAAACGTGAGCTTTGTTCTGTTTGCTTAGAATTTCGCCCTTGGCTTTGCTCTTGCGACGAGGTGTCGAAGGAAAAATCAAAGGGAGAAATTTGTGAACTGCTGTCTATCCAGCCGGAAATGCCGTCCATATTTTCCTCTAGTTATAGGTTCTAAAAGTAAATATAAGGCCTTTGGGTGGCTTTGTCTAGTGGGTGATTTTTTCGGGGGGCTCATGGGTGAGCTTTTGTACCCTGCAAGCAACATTTATCTTTTCCGCGCGCACGGCGTCACATTCCCTTTAAGGTGAGCTTTGCTAGAGAATAACATTGCGCCAAGATATTTGCTCAGCGTGAGGGTAAGGTCGCCATGAAAGTTTTTTGGAAGGGGGGTCTGGGGGGAAACCTTTTCTTCAGAAAAGGTTTC
>CAYJPR010000313.1:0-1992 GCA_964372075.1 uncultured Desulfovibrionaceae bacterium
GGTTGATACCAAGGCAATCCAAAAGGAATCCCATAATATGACAGAATATTTGGGATTAAATAGCTGGACATAATTGTCTAAGGTAAAAACGGGGAGTACAAAAGAGCTTTCACCGCGTGTCAGCACGGTGATGACAAGCAGTCCTACATTGGGCAAAAGAGCAAAAATGCCCAGCCAAAGGGCTGTGGTGCTGATGCTTAAGCTGCGCAAGAAAGTATTTTTTTTCATAGATTTCTTTATATGAACGGCTTTAAGCTTCTTCGTGGGGTAAAAGCACTTCCCAGCCACTTACCCAAGTGACCACCACTTCTTCCCCTTCCACGTAGTTGATATCTAGGCCATCTTCGTCAAAAAACTCTGCGCCAATGAGATGTGGGCCATTATTTTCCAGCGCAATATGCAAATCCACTGTGGCGCCTTTATAGACAGATTCTTGTATATACGCTTTTAAGATGGGCCCTTCGGGGCGCTCTTCATATTTATGATAAATACGCAAATCTTCTGGGCGAATAAGTATATTAACCTTATCATTTTCCTGAAAATCATGCTTGCTGGGTATGGTAAAGAGGGTGTCTTGTACTAAAATTTCGTACATGTGTGCATCCATTTTACGCATAATGGTACCCGGCAAAATATTAATTTCACCTACAAAGCGTGCCACATATAAATTGGCAGGATTTTCATAAATGTCTTGCGGCGTACCCACTTGTACAATGCGCCCATTGTCCATAACTACCACACGATCGCTCATGGCAAAGGCTTCTTCTTGGTCGTGGGTAACAAAAACAAAGGTAATGCCAAGCTTACGTTGGATGCGCTTGATTTCTAACTGCATTTGACAACGCAATTTATAATCTAAAGCTGAAAAAGGTTCGTCGAGCAAAAGCACCAAGGGCTCATTAACTATGGCGCGGGCTAGGGCCACGCGTTGTTGCTGACCACCGGAAAGATTGGAAGGCTTGCGATCTGCTAAATGTTCCAGACGCACCATTTGCAAGGTGGCATGAACGCGCTCTTTTATATCGCTTTTTTGCACTCCCTGCATACGCAGGCCAAAAGCCACATTGTCAAATACAGACATGTGGGGAAAGAGTGCGTAATTTTGAAAGACGGTATTTACCTGACGCTTTTCAGGGGGTAAGTTGCTCATATCCACTCCGCCAATGGTCAGAGTGCCTGCGTCGGGTTTTTCAAAGCCCGATAAAATGCGGAGAATAGTGGTCTTACCGCAGCCAGAAGGGCCCAGTAATGTGAGAAATTCGCCATTGGCAATGTGAAGGTCTATGCCATTCAATGCCACATGGTTGTCAAAATTTTTGACTATACCCCCCAATTTTATCAAAGGTGTTTTTTGTATCATTCTTTTTGTTAGCCGTCTTATATTTTTTTTATGTATAAATAATCTATGTTGCATTTGCATGGCACGTTCACTGCAAAAGATATTTACTGTGAACGTGCGTGATGCATGTAACATTTAGCGGGCAAAGTTGGTCCAGTGACGCTCTTCCACTTCAGGCATGGGCACAGAGCCTTTACCAGCCTCAATACATTTGATGAGCCAAGCCATATTTCGACCGAGCACGCGCATGGTTTGCAGGCCTTCTAAGTCTTGCTGTACTTCTGCTGGGGTATTGCCATGCACTTGGGGCCAGTACTGAGATGAAACCAAGGGCATTTGGGCAATGGTGAAAAACTTTTGCAGGCAGTCAAGGGCTGCGGTGGAGCCGCCGCGTCTACAGCTTACAATGGCTGCGCCAGGTTTATAGGCATAAGGGGCAGATTTGTAATAGAACATTCTATCAAGGGCGGCGCAAAGGGAAGGGTTCGGGGCGGCATAATATACAGGAGATCCCACCACAAGGCCCTGACATTCTTTCATAATGTCAATCCACTCGTTAATGGGGTCATCTTTAAAAATACAATAGCCTGTTTTTACGCATTTGTTACAAGCAATACAACCACGCACAGCGGTGGTTCCAATGCTTACTATAT
>CAYJPR010000314.1:0-1987 GCA_964372075.1 uncultured Desulfovibrionaceae bacterium
GGGCATCTTGTAAATCTTGCCAAGAAAAACATTCTCTTTCGCTTTTGAATAACCAGTATTTCATATACGTCTCATTGTTATGCTGTGGGATTTTGTGTTAAAGGGTTTTCTTCTATCCACTGCGTAAAAAGATCTTTAAGGGGGATATCGTCATTTTGCGCGGCCCAATGCTGTAAACGAAGGGCTTTGTGGTGCAGTGCACGTAAGTCTTGTGTTTTTTCTTTAATAGTTAAGATGCTTTGCTTAGCGTGGTTTACCATGTCTGTATCGCCTGTGTGGGCAGCGCACAAACCAAGGGACGCGAAAATTCTTGCTAAAGGATAGAGGCGGGCTTGGTGCAAGCGCATGTCTAAAGCCTCTTCCCAGCGCTGCTGACTTTCGTAATGTTTAGCTAAAAAATCATACCCGTCTAGCCAATAGGGTTCGCTTTCAAGGCGCTCTAAACAACGTTTTTCATCAAAGTTTTGTGTAAAGACAAGATGTAAAGCTTGCTCTTTAGCCTTTGAAAGAGTTGTGTACAATTCTAAGTCTGGAGTAAATAGTGGGCGCAAGCCTGCTTCTAAAGCTAGCAGGTGTTGGTCTGGTCTAAAATAACCAGTGCAACGCTTGCCTAAGAGCGCTGCATTGGCCGCATCATGTGTAAAGCGTCCTGGTGTTTGGCTGGTATGATGGTAGACAGAGCTTTTGTGCACAGCAGTAAGTTTATAGCCTTTTTGCCGTATGTGGCAGCACAGGTCTAAATCTTCAAAACCATTAATATACTCCTCATGAAAACCGCCACAAGTTGTAAAAATATCCTTGGGCATAAGTAAAGCTGCGCCGGTGATGGCTTGCCAAAAACGTGGTTTTTGCGCTCGCACATAGGAAGCTGGCATAAGGTGATGCGCATGCATAAGTTCAAGGCTAGGGCTAAAACAAATGCCGGCATGCTGTACTTTATCGCCGGGATAAAGAAGTAAGGGGCCTACAGCTCCCAAATTGCTGTTTTTTTCTAAAGCTAGTAACAAAGGAGGTAAAAAGTTTTCTGTGAGTATGGTATCATTATTGAGGAAGAAGAGCAGAGAACCTTTGGCTTTTTGCGCACCAAGATTGCAAGCTTTGGCAAAGCCAAGATTTTCCGGTAAGCGGAAATGATGTGCATTTTTTCCAAACAGAGCCTGCAGGGTAGGCTCTAAGGCTGTGCTGGTTTCATCAGAAGAGTTATTATCTACCACAACGATTTCTACTTGATCTAATAATCCATCCTTAGCGCAGTAGGTTACAAGGCTTTCAAGGCAAGCATTGGTCATACTCCAAAGGTTCCAGACGGGTATGATAAAAGAAATTTTTGGCATTTGTGGTTCCTTGTGCTCTAAGTAGGATCAAAGGGAGTATCTTTATAAAGGGCCTTCCCTTGCATTTTTATATAACATATGGGAGATTAGGAAAATAGTGCTAAAATATGTTATAATTTTTCTCAAATATTTTGCATTTGTCAAGCTGAAAAGCTTAGCTTGGTGCAAGAAATGAAATGTGACAGTAGGCTAGTGTTTTGAAGCAAATGAGAAATGCAAAAAAGGAGAGAGGGTTTTATGCCAGAGGATAAGCTAAAGATAATTTTTATTAATTATGGACACTATAGAGGGTGTTGCGGTGTGCATATACATTTTTTAGCTAACGCCTTGGTGGAAGAGGGGCATGAATGTTTGGTCTTTCTTCCCAGTACCGAGGGGGCTGCAGAATATTTCGGTACAGCAAATTATCCTCTTTACATGTTTAAAGAGATACAGTCTCTCCCTTTGGAACTTTTTGAAGGCGGCATTGTGCATGTGTGGACACCAAGGGAACTTGTGCGCGTGTGCACAGCGTACTTGCGAGAGCGAATTAAACTCCCTTATATTGTACACCTCGAAGATAATGAAGTACTTATTGCATCGAAAGAGCTGGGTGTAGCTGGTTTGGACGAACAAATACAAGTTGTAAAAGAAAACCCTCAACTACTTGAAAA
>CAYJPR010000315.1:0-1986 GCA_964372075.1 uncultured Desulfovibrionaceae bacterium
ACCCATTTTACCTGCTTCTATCTTTAAAAAATCTAAAACATTATTTATAACAGTGAGTAATATTTGAGAAGAGTATTGAATTTTTTCTAAATATTCTGCCACATGAGCGTCTGTACATTGCTTTGCTGCCAAACGCGTAATGCCCATGATGCCATTGACAGGGGTACGCAATTCATGGCTCATATTGGCTAAAAAACGCGCCTTCATTTTAGCAGCTTCACGTTCAAGCACTTGCTCGCGTTGGATAAGTAAGGAGTCCGTAATATCCATAAAGGCCACAGCATGAGCATCATCCACGTCGCCCCAGGAGATTTTACTGGCTATGATGGTAAAATCTGTTTGAAAAATCTCATTATGATGTTGCCACACCTTGGTCTTTACGCCATCTTGCATTTGCGCAATACCGCAAAAAGAGCAAGGTTTATCAAAATCATGCAATATGTTATAACATTGTTTTTTATGAAGGCGCTCTTTACCCACAAAATTTGCAAAGGCTTTATTATATAAAATAAGCTCATAATTGGATGGATCTACCAAGTAAAAAGGAATGGGCAATGCGTCCAGCATTTGCTTGGCAATTTTTTCTTCTTTTTGCAAAATATCTTGGGCCCTAAAATGTGCCTTGGCATTATTGAGCAAATGTCCCATGGTTTCTGCAGCAAGAACATTTTGCGCCGCCCAGTCGGGTATATCTTCGCATTGGTCTATGCCAAAAATACCCATAAATTCCCCTGCACAAAATAAGGGAATGGCGATCATGCTTACAATGCCTTGATCAGCAAAGAATTCTTTCTCTTCTTCTGGAATTTTATCTATATGCTCAATAACTTTCAGCTCGCCTGCAAAAAATGTCTCCATGGTGGCATCAAGCTGTTCTATATATTCTAACACAACGCCCTGAAAAAGATGCTGTACTGAGTCTATACCGGGCTTAACCCATTCAAATGTATTATACCAAAAGGGTTTTCTATAATCAAAAACATACACACGGCTAGCCTGAAAGGTGGTTCCAATATGCGCCAAGGCTTCTTGCATAAAGCTTTCTTCATCGGGCATATTGACCATATTTTCAGAGAGGTGCAAAAATAAATCCAGCCTACTTAAACGCTGTCCTGCTGCAACTTCTGTGTGTGATTTCATAGATACTATTTCCATAGGAGCGCCTTACGAAGAAGAAGGTGTAAAATGAAAGTTTTGCGTAACAAAAGTGTGCACTGTTTTTCGTAATTCTTCAGGAGCAAAAGGCTTTGCAATATGCGCTTGCATTCCGGCCGCGCGACTTTTTTCATAATCTTGCACCATGGCATGGGCAGACATGGCCACAATGGGAATATGGTCATAGCGACGAAAACTACGTAAAAATTCTGTGGCCTGTAAACCATCCATGACAGGCATTTGAATATCCATAAGCACCAAGTCAAAATCTTCTTTTTCCATGGCTATAATGGCTTCTCGACCATTTTCCACACTGCAAACCTTACACCCAAAGGATAAAAGCACTTCACAGGCTATAAGCGTGTTTATGGCATTATCTTCCACCAGTAAAATATTCACGTCACTAATATCGCAGTCAGAAGCTTTAGTGGAAGTTTTTTGCAAGGGGTCATCTTGTGGCATGCTTTGGGTAGCAAAGACATCCAAGGGAAACAGGCAAGAAAATGTCGTGCCTGCACCAAGTACGCTCTGCACTGAAATTTCCCCGTCCATAAGTTCCACAAATTTTTTACTAATCACAAGGCCTAAACCTGTGCCTCCAAAGTTTCGTGAGGTAGAAGAATCCACCTGCGAAAACTCTTGGAATAAACGCTCTACTTGCTCTTTAGAAATGCCAATACCGGTATCAGAAACATCTAAGCGCAACCAGCACTGTTCGGGCAAAGCCACTTTTCCCTCCGGCGCAGCACAAGGTCTGACTGTTAAGCTGACTTTCCCCTCTGAGGTAAATTTCACCGCATTGGAAGTTAAATTAAGCACCACTTGCGAAAG
>CAYJPR010000316.1:0-1979 GCA_964372075.1 uncultured Desulfovibrionaceae bacterium
GTCGTCATGCTTGCTCTTTTTGCACCATTCCTTCCATTCGCGGCAGGCATCGTTCAGAACCGGCAGAAAAACTGGTGCATGAGGCTCAGTCGCTCTTAGACCAAGGCGTGCAAGAGCTGGTGTTGGTGGCCCAGGATGTAAGCTCTTGGGGCGAAGACTTAGCTCACGTGCAAGGCAAAGAGCAAAATTTACGCAACCTTGTGGAGCAATTGCTTCCTTTAAAAGGCTTGCAATGGCTGCGCCTTATGTATCTCTATCCTTCCGGCCTCACAGAAAATATGATGGCCTTTTTACGCGAAGCCAGTACCGATGGCCCCTTGGTGCCGTATTTTGATATTCCCATGCAACATGCCCATGAAGATATTTTACAGCGCATGGGTCGCCCCTTTGCCAGAGATCCTCGTAAAGTGGTGGACAGGGTGCGCTCTTTCATTCCCGAGGCGGCTTTACGCACCTCCTTCATTGTGGGCTTCCCCGGTGAAGAAGATACGCATTTTGCCTCCTTGCGTAATTTCATACTAGAAACGCGTTTGCACCATGTGGGTGTTTTTAGTTATGCCGCCGAAGAAGGCACAAAAGCCGCTCTTATGCCTCATCAAGTGGAGGAAGCCGTTAAAGAAGAGCGCCGTGACCAGCTCATGGCCATTCAGTCCGATATTTCTGCAGAAATTTTAGAGCAAGAAGTAACTCGCGACCACAAAGTACTGGTGGATAGCGAGCATGAAGAATGGCCCGGCCTGCATGTGGGACGGGTATGGTTTCAAGCGCCGGAAGTGGATGGCTCTACCTATATTAGCGGCCCCGGCGTAGCTGTGGGCAAAATGGTAAAGGCTTCCATAGTGGAAAGCAGCACCTATGATTTGACAGCGCTAACTGAGTAATTATATATAATTTATCTTTTTTTACATAAAAATTTAGGAACTACATCTCCATGGCAGCATACAATATTTCAGACAATCCCCTATACTCTTCAGAAAAAACTTTTTGGTGGCGCCACTTTGAAGGCAAGCAAGAGCCAGAAATTATTTTTGAAGATATAGCCATTACAGAATATCTTGACCGCGCTGTGGAAAACTATCCTCAACGCCCTGCTATTATTTTTCAAAATTACAAATTAAAGTATAAAGAGCTTCAAGACAAAGCCGAAGCTTTTGCCGCGGCCTTACGTTTGCGTGGAGTAGAAAATGGGGACAGAGTGGCCATTATGTTGCCCAATATTCCCCAAACCATGATAGCCGTGTGGGGGGTGCTTAAAGCCGGCGCCGTAGCAGTTATGACAAATCCATTATATATGGAAAAAGAGCTCACCCATCACTTCCATGATTCTAATGCCAAAGTGCTTATTACTATGGATTTATTATGGGATAAAATAGCTTCGCTCTATCCTAAATTAGGTCTGCGTTTGTGTATTGTGACCCGCGTAGCCGATGGCCTTGCCTTTCCGCTTAATCTCTTACAACCCTGGAAAGCCAAACGCCAAGGATCCTTGCCTGAAGTTCCTTTTGACAGGGAAAAAATTGTACCGTGGAAAGACGTTATGCGCACTTACGAGCGCTATAGCACCCACTATGACGACCCCAAAAATACTTTAGCTTTCTTGCAATATACCGGTGGCACCACCGGCGTCTCCAAGGCCGCCATGCTGAGTCACGGCAATATCACGTCGCAATTACAGCTCTTAAACTATATGATCGACGCGCCTAAAGACTATAAGTATACTTTCTTATCCATCATGCCCTTCTTCCATATTTTTGGCCTCGCGGGCAATATTATTTTACCCTCCCTGTACGGGGCGGCTTCCATTCCTGTGCCACGCTACACCCCCGGCGACTTACTGCGCACCATTGATAAATATAGACCCAACTTCTTCATTGGCGCCCCTTCGGTATACATGTCGCTCATGCAGCAAAAAGATTTACCCAAGTACGATTTATCTTGCATTGAATTGTGTATTTCGGGCTCTGCCCCCTTCCCTAAAG
>CAYJPR010000317.1:0-1976 GCA_964372075.1 uncultured Desulfovibrionaceae bacterium
GGTTTGTGGGCTGGGCTATATTATACGCATGTGGTGGGGCTAAGCCGTCAAGAAATGAGCTCTTTATTAAGTATTGCCGCCATGACTGCCATCATAACTCCCATTGCCTTTGCGGCGCTGGCGGCTAAGCTTTCTTCGCGTAAAGGCATACTTATAGCAGCCAATGCCGTGTTTTTTGGTATGATGCTGTATTTCTTTATGCGTAATGGCGCTTTTAGCACCACAGAAGTTTTTGTGTGGGGAATATTGCTTTCCATTGTCTTGGTTTCCCCTGCTGGCCTATATATGGCTACGGTTCGAGAGTTGTTCCCTAAAAATATAGCCAGCACAGCTAATGGTTTATTATACTCCTTAGGTATGTTTGGGTCCGCCATTTTTCAACCTGCCATTGGCGCCTTGCTTGACCATGCCGGTTATACTGACACCTTAACTGCAAGCATGTTTAGCCCTGTATGCTGGCTATATATGCTTTCCTCAGGTTTTGCCTTTGTGGCTGTGGTCTTTTTGCAAGAAAAAGAGGGCAAACTCGTTTAACAGCGTAAAAGGCTATGTAAAAAAATCTAACGGGGGAAAATCTTTTATGCATGAAAGATTTTCCCCCGTAAACTTTATCACCCTAATATGAGCAAAACGAGTGACGCGCTATTTTTTGAGCTTTTCCTTAAAAAAAGCGTATGAGCTCAAAGTTTTTGCGTCGTGGTGTGGTAGAGATATGATAATATTGGTTTTGCGGAATATAAATATAAGGCACGTCTTCTGCACGTTGCTTTAAGAATAAAGACAAAATACTACGATTAACCGCTTGGTGGCCCACAATAACAAGGGGGGAGTCTCCCGCCAAAAATAGAGCGCGCCCAAGGCCTTTGCTTACGCGTTCATGTAAGGCGGCATAGCTTTCGCCATTGGGGTAGGCATAGCCAAATTTATCGGCATTACGCCCTTCGGTAACATGAGGCATTTTTTCGCGAATATCCTCATAGCTCATACCTTCACAATCACCGGCCCAAATTTCATCAAATTCTGTAAGGGCAATGGTGCGCGTATGGGGACGAGTTGCGAGCATGGGTTCTGCCGTTTGGTGTGAACGCAAGCGCGTGGAGGTAAAGAGCCATGGAATGTCGAGACCTTCCATATGCATGGCCATGGCGTCGGCTTGTTGTAAGCCTTTTTGTGTTAAAGGGGGATTACCGCCAATGCGCCCTTCTAAGTTGAATTGTGTTTGTCCGTGACGCATAAGGTAGAGCGAGCGCACCCAACGAGAAACCACCACATCACGGATGGCGGGATAATGCGGTGAGCCATCGCAAGAACATTCTTGAATAATGCGGTTAGCGGCTGCATCTACGCGCATCCAATAGCGTTCATCGGCGCCTACGGGGGTGTAAATCTGCTCATAATAGCCAATGCGGGTGCGGAAGCATTCCAAGGCGTCTTTTTCTTCCATATTTTGGAATTCTGGCAAATTACACTTCATGCGTATGAAGTTTTCTAAAAGTAAGGGGTCTTCATTGACGCATTCAATGTAGAGAATGGGATGATCGGTGAGGTTTTCATTGGTGGCTTGGCGGCGGGAACGACTGGCATTGGTGGCGTCTAATATGGCCACATCGCCGCCATGGGCTAGAAATTTACGCGCCTCGGCCATATTCTCCCAAGCTATATTTTCACGGGCTTCACGGCCGTAATCATTGTCTGGGGAATAAAATTGCGGTGCGGAAGATTCTGGACCGGCTAAGAGGCGGCGCACATTGCCATTATTAAAAATGGCAGCTCTGGTGCCTTCTTCTTGTAATCTTTCGCAAATGCGCTTGGCAAGGGTGCTTTTTCCTCTGGCTGGTAAGCCAACCATGACCACATAGAGCTTGGGAGACATAGATACCCCTTGGTTGAAGGTAGATGTAGAGAATAAATGGTAAAGGAATAGTTGCAAAATCCTTTTAGCTTGTCAATATAAAGCTCTTTATATATTGAGATTA
>CAYJPR010000318.1:0-1975 GCA_964372075.1 uncultured Desulfovibrionaceae bacterium
ACCGCGGTGAAATTGCCATGCGTATCACACGGGCTTGTCATAAGCTTGGCGTAGCTTTTACCTGTATTTATACAGCAGAAGACCACGCTTCCGGCCATGTGCGCCTTGCCCGAGAGCTTGGCGGAGAAAAAAGCCTGTATCAAGTGGCTTCCTATCACGATGCCAATGAAATTGTAGCCGTAGCTGATGACGCTGCCTGTACAGCCATACATCCCGGCTATGGCTTTTTTGCCGAAGATTTTCGCTTTGCTCGCCGCGTTACCAAACGCGACCGCAAGCTGACCTTCATCGGGCCATCTTGGAAAATTATTCGCGAACTTGGTGATAAAATTAATACCAAGCGCCTTGCCCGTAGCCTTGGCGTGCCCACAGTGCCCGGTTCTGACCGTCCCATTTATGATGAGATGGAAGCAGAAAAGGTAGCACGCTCTGTATTTGAATTCCAATTACAGCGCGGCATTAAACAGCCTCTGGTCTTGGTAAAAGCTTCTGCCGGAGGCGGTGGTATGGGCATTGAGGAAGTGTACGACATTGACAACTTCCGCTCTGTGTACCGTCGTATTCGTAACTATGCTTTGCGTCAATTTAAAGACGAAGGTGTGCTTATTGAGCAACGCATCATGGACTTCAACCACTTAGAAGTGCAAATTGTTTCTGACCGCAGTGGGAAAAACCCCGTGCACTTTGGTACGCGTAACTGCTCCATTCAGTCCACAGGCTTACAAAAGCGTATTGAAATTGCCCCAGGCTTTGATCCGCAAAACATCAAATACACCTTTGATGCGGCTCAAGTATTGCGCGATATTATTCAATACTCCCTTACCATGGCCCGCAGTGTAGGCTATGACAACGTGGGCACTTGGGAGTGGATTGTAACCCGCGATGGCGAGCCTTTCCTCATGGAAGTAAACACCCGTATTCAGGTGGAAAATGGCGTATCTGCGCGTATTTCCAGCGTGAAGAACCGCCTTGCCTTGGGTGAAGTTGACCTTATTGCCGAGCAAATCCGCATTGGCCTTGGAGATCCTCTTGGTTATTCGCAAGAAGATATTTCTTTCGAAGGTGTGGGCATTGAATATCGTCTTATTGCTGAAGACCCCGACAACAGATTCTCTCCTTGGGTGGGAACCATCGACAGCTATGGCTGGCGCGATCATGATTGGTTAACCATGCTCACGCACGTGCCCACCGATGAGCCTTATGTCATTCCCACAGAATTTGACCCAAACCTTGCCCTTGGCATTGTGTGGGGAGAAAACATTGAACAAGCCAAAGAACGTGGCATAGACTTTTTGGACACCATGACCTTGCAAGGGCATAACAATGCCGGACAAGAGCTCAAGTCCAATATTAACTTTTTGCGTACCAATACAGCCAGAATTTTAAAATTCTAAGGCTTACAACGCACCCTTACTGCAGACTATAAGAAAAAAAGGTCTAACATGGATAATTCTATAGAAAAACGCTTACAAAGCCTCACCGACAGGCTTACTTATATACAAGATGTCTTTGTAGATAAGCACCAAGATAAGGTGTCTATGCTACGTGAGAAGCTGGAGCAATTAAACCAGCGTCTTACCGATGGCAGCGCGCAAGATCCCCATACAGAAATGGTGACCTTGGAAGAACTCTTTATCTTTATGGAACGTAAGCTGGAAGCCAAGCTTACCCCCATGGATAAAGTGCGCATTGTGCGCCATCCGCAACGTATGTGCTTGCGCGATATTTTGGAAAATGTGTATGATAACTTCACCGAAATTGGTGGACAAGATGAATACAGCATTGACCCAAGTATGCTCATTGCCAGAGCCATCATCACCCGTCGCCGTGGCAAAAAAACCTATAACCAATCTGTTATGGTTATTGGTCAAGAAAAAGGCCATGGGGCAGAGTTTCGTAATGGCGGTTCTGTAAAGCCTTGGGGTAATGCCAAAGCATTGCAATACATGCGCGTTGCAGAAGCAGAAGGTATACC
>CAYJPR010000319.1:0-1963 GCA_964372075.1 uncultured Desulfovibrionaceae bacterium
CGTGAAAGACCAATAAGGTCTGTAATAACACGGTTTAAACGCTCCACTTCACGCACCATTACCCCAGCGGCCTCTCTATCATCACTACCTTCAGGAAAGCGCTGCCCAAAATATGTGGCATAGCCTTTAATGGAGCTTAAGGGATTACGAATTTCATGAGCCACGCCGGCGGCAAGATTACCAATGGCGGCCATTTTTTCTTTACGGCGCATTTCTTCTTCCAGCTCACGCACCTGCCCCTCAGCCACAAATTGCTTGTGGCGCGACTCTTGCGCCCTTTGTGCATAGTACAAAGCCAAAAGCAAGGCCGCTCCCACTAACGTTACCCCCAAAGCCAAAGAGAAAAGATATACCCTATCTTGCTTTTGCCCTGCCTCAAAAGGCCCTATATCCAGACCTAAGAATATAAGCGGACGCAATTTCTGAACTTTTCGCCCTAGAGCAGAAGGAGGCTGAATGGCGGCCATGGAGTTTTTTTTAGGCAATACTGTTTTTAGGGCTGGTCTTTTGGGGGCAGGTCTTGAAGGTAAGAACTCTCTATACACCACAAAAGTGGCCTTTTCATCTATATGGGCAATAAACCAGCGTAAGGGGCTATCTTCTACAGGCTTGGAAATACTGTCTAAAAAGGCTTCGGTGACCTCTTTTCCATCCACACGTAAAATACTCCCTAGGCGCATAACATCATTATGCGCTAAAATGGTACCATCGGGCATAAGGACAGATACAAAACGCACATCGGCATTGACCAATTCTTGCAAAGTTCTTTGCAATTGAACCGGTGCTTTTTGGCGCATACTCATGCGAACCGAGCCTTCTACAGCATAAATAAGGGCTGAGCCTTCTCCAAGCAGTAAACGCACCATGCTATTTTCATTGCGTCCAAGGGAGAGAATGAGCACTGTCCCCACCACAAAAACCAGCACGCCCACAGCCCCAAACAAGGGCCATAGGACATTTGATACGTTGGATTTTTTCAACATAATCGAAAAAAAGGATGATTTTTGTGCTTTATATGCCATGGCCTAACATATCTTTATGTTCGACATTAGACAAGTTAAACTTCCCTAAATATTTATTTTGGAATAGTTTTTGCAATAAAACCGCAAAGAGATCGCAATATACGCGCTTCCCTTGCACCTTATTAAAGGAAAGCATATAAGGCTACACAGCCACGCACACGGAGTTATTATGTTACACCATAAATATATAACGTGCTTGCTCTGTGTTTTACTCCTCGCCGCAAGCCACACAGCCCTTGCGCAAAAGCATCGCTGGAATTCGGAGTTAAACTCAGACCAACAAGCACATCTAGAGGCCATTTTACAAGAGGCAGAGCCTAAAATTTCTCTACTAAGACAAGAACTTTATGACAAAATACAAGAACTTAAAAGCTTTGCCTATACGCAAAATCAAGACCAGCAAGCCCTTGCAACTCTTGGACAAGAACTTCAAGACAAAAGACAAGCTCTTCGCCAAGCGTTAAAAGAACTTGATGAAACACTCATTAAAGAGGTGGGCGTTTCTATGCACGGCTATCGCGGCCGCGACTGCAACAGCCTTGCTAAAGACCGAATGGAGGAGCAAGATACACATCAAAAATATTCTGGAGCTCCTTCGCACCACATAGAACAGTAAAAGCACAACATAGCAATACCATAAGCGCAGTCCCCATGGGGAGTTGCGCTTTATTTTTATGAACAAACATACATGGTATAAATTTTATACACCTGCATAAATTTTATACACCCTTTGCGCGCATATGTATAAAAATTATACATATGCAAAGAAATACCCATCACAAAACTATTAAACAATCTTTATTATCAAATAGTTACACCAAGAACACCACTTTGGCACAACACTTGCTAAAACAGTTCCATACGAAAACACATTACACCTAAAACTTAACAATCAAGGACACAGCAATGAAATCCATAAAAAAAATCGTTCCAGCCCTCGC
>CAYJPR010000320.1:0-1956 GCA_964372075.1 uncultured Desulfovibrionaceae bacterium
GTATGGGCGGCCATAAGACCGGCTATGCCCATTCCCACCACAAGGACATCACAACTATTTTTCTTGCTCATGGCATGCTCCATCAATATTTAAGGTGGCGGCATACATGGCGCGACCTAATTCCAATTCTTTAAGCTGCATTCCCCACAGGGCAGGGCGCAGGCCCTTCCAGCGTTCATTGAGGAAGGAACGTAAATTTTCCGTGGGCTGTAATTTCAGCGGAACATTTTTTTCTGTGAGAGCCCCAAGGGTGCGCACTGAACAGAAAATACCTTGGCAAGTTCCCATGCCAAGACGCGTACGTAAACGTATATCTGTGAGGCTGTGGGTGGCTTCATCTTGAGCTACATGCATAACTTCAGCTGTGCTTACCATTTCACATTCGCACAATAAATCATTTTTCGCCGTCTGTTCTTGCTCCAACTGTTCTGCCATGACGCTAAAAGCATCTCCAAGGCGATCTTCCACCAAGCGCACATCATGGCCGGGAAAGAGCTTCTTGGCCTTTTGGCGTGTGCTTTCATTCACTTCTGCCACAAGCGGCTCTAAATGTGTGCGGCATGTTTCATTAATATGCAAATGCTTACAGACAAGGTCGGACATTTTTTCTGCCATAAGTCTGTAGGTGGTGAGTTTTCCGCCAAAAATACTGCCAAGGCCTTTTAGTCCTTCAAGGCTATGGTCCACAATATTAAAGTTGCGGCTGGCAGAACGGCCCGAAGCGCCGCCGGGGGTATATAAAGGACGCGTGCCCGCAAAGGCGCGTAAAATTCTATAGCTTTCAATGCTTGGGAATAGTGGTTTGCCAATTTCCAAAAGGCGCAATACTTCTGCGCTGGTGGGGCGAGTATCGCCGGGGCTTTTGGCAGGGCTGGAGGTGGTGCCCAGTATGGTCACCGAGCCATGGGGCACAAAAATATCACCGTCTGAGCTTTTATGTAAGCGATTGATAACACGGGAAGTAAAGCGTGAGTTAAATACAATAAGTGTGCCGCGGTCGGGAGACACTTGCACATCAAGGCCAGCCATATGGGCCACTTCGCCGCACCAAGAACCGGCAGCATTAACCACATATTCACAAGGCACAAAAAAACTTTCTTGTTGTAAAGTATTCAATACATGCACGCCCTTTACGGCGCCATTTTCTGTCTCTATACCTGTCACTTTATGGTAGGTAAGAAAATCACTACCAAGGCGTCTGGCAGCGGCGGCATTATGCCACACTAAGCGAAAGCCATCTATGCAAGAATCCGGTACGCGATACACTTTTTGAATATCTGGGGCAAGGCCGGGCTCAAGGGCTCTTGCCTCTGCCACACCAAGGGGAAGAGCTTCAATACCAGCCGCTTCACAGCCTTTAAGCCATGGTTGCACAAAATCCGCAGGGTCTTGCGCTGTTTGCACAAAGAAGCCTTCGGTTTCTTCCACGCATTGTTTACACATTTTGCGCAAAAGCATATTTTCTTCTATACATTCGCGGGCCGATTCACTGTCGCCCATGACATAACGCGCACCGCTATGCAAAAGGCCGTGAAAACGCGAGGACGTGCCATAGGCCAGTCCGCCTTGCTCTAAGAGCAAAGCTTTAATGCCGCGCATGCTTAAATCGCGTAATATGCCAATGCCTGTGGCGCCGCCGCCAATGATGACCACTTGATATTCTTTCATAGAGTTCTCACGCAGGTAAGAGATGGAGAGGTTTTTTCATTTGCAAAAGTATATTTTAAGTATTTTACGGTGAGATGTCAAAAGGCATTCTTGGCATAAGATTTGGTATTTTTCTGGGGGGACGCCTAGGCGCACGATATCCGTAAGGCTCGTACCTCGCTAACGGCTATGCCTGCGGCACCCTTCGGGTCGGTTTGCTAGCGCCAAAAAGTTTCCCGCCCTATACTGAAAATCCCCCTTCAAAACGCGCTTATTGATAAAATAATAAAATTTTACACAATTAAAAGT
>CAYJPR010000321.1:0-1936 GCA_964372075.1 uncultured Desulfovibrionaceae bacterium
ATTACAGCCTTGATCTTGGCCCCAAAGGGCAGCAGGCCATAGAGCTTTTACTCTCGAAGGTTATGCCTGCAGAACATCCTTCTCTATTTTTAGAAAAATAATTTCTACACCTTTTACCCTTTATTTATTATGCGTAATTACACTTCTTCCTTTTTTTCCACCTTGGAAGCAAAAAAATTGCTTAGCCTTGGCCTACCCGTATTTATTGCACAGCTCTCTAGCGTGGGCATGTCCTTGGTAGATACTGTCATGACAGGGCAAGCCAGCTCTACAGATATGGCCGCCGTGGCTGTGGCTACCTCTTTATGGAACCCCATCTCCCTTTTTGGAGCCGGCGTCTTAATGGCTATCTCCCCCCTCTGTGCTCAGCTCATAGGAGAAGGTCAGGACCATAAAAGCCCGCAACTTATGCGCCAAGGCATATGGTGTGCGCTCTTTTTAGCCTTGCCGCTCATGCTCCTCTTTTATGGCATATCTTTTCACATGGGTACTTTTGACCTTGCTGAGCCCTTGGTTATCCTTTCCGGTGGCTATTTACGCGCCGTGCTTTGGGGCCTGCCTTTCTTTTATCTTTTTATTTGTATACGCGGCTTTGTGGAAGGTTTTTCCCTCACCAAGCCGGCCATGGTCATTGCCCTCATTGCGCTGGTGCTCAATATTCCCATCAACTACATACTTATTTACGGGCATTTTGGCTTTCCCAAGCTGGGAGCTGTGGGCTGCGGCGTGGCTACGGCCATCTGCTTTGCCTTTATGGGCATAAGTATGGTGGTCTACATCTGTACTGCTAAAAGATTTAAGCACTTAGGCTCACTCTTTAAGCCCCTCTTTTCTTCCAAGGTAGATACAGAAAACCCTCGTTTTGAAGGAAAATCTGTGCGCCGTATTTTTCGTATCGGTTTACCCGGCGCCTTGGCCATGCTTTTTGAAATCACCCTTTTTGCCGCCTCAGCTTTGGCCATTGCCCCCCTTGGCACCATCATTGTGGCGGGCCATCAGGTGGCTTCGTCGGTGGCTTCGGTGCTCTTTATGGTGCCCCTTTCCATAAGTATTACCGCCACCATTCGCATAAGCCATTACCTTGGCGCGGGACAATATATTCATGCCCGTTACACCGCTTGGACTGCCCTCATAATTGGCTTACTCATAGCCTGCTGTAGCGCCGGTCTGACCTTTGCCTATAGAGACGTTATCGTACACCTGTATAATGATGAAGCGGATGTGGTGAACCTTGCCATGCATCTACTCTTCTTCGCCGCCTCCTTCCAGGTGGTGGACTCTTTGCAAATCATAGGCATGGGTATTTTACGTGGCTATAATGATACACGTATTATTTCCATCATTTCCTTTGTGGCCTATTGGATTGTGGGCTTCCCCTTGGGCTACATACTTTGTCACACATCTTGGATTGTGCCAGCCATTGGAGCCGCAGGCTTCTGGGTGGGCTTCATTGTGGCCTTAACGCTTTCATCTGCATGTTTCTTATGCCGCATGTTGCATTTACACAAACTCAGCCCGGAATTGGTAAAATATAAAATTCATCAATAAATTACCGCAAAGTAATAAAACTCTGCAAAAGAGGCTTTTTTTTCGGCTCCTCGGCTTTGGCTCAGGGGCCGATTTTTTTGGGGACCTAAGCACCCTCAAGAAAAAGTTCCATCTTTTTTAGATAATACGGCGCAATGTCTTGACCGAATGGCTTGTGTGTCTTATTTTCAAATCATTATGAATTGGGACTGGGATAAACTACAAGAAAAACGGCAGAGGCAGTCGCGTCAATCTCCCTTCGGCGGAGATAATAATAACAATGACCAAGGCGACAATGGCGGCGATGACAATCGCAGGCCCCCCATTAACTTTGGAAAAATGCCAGATAATCCTCTACGTGGACATATTCAAATGCCTAGCGGCAAGGGTATATGGTTCATGGGCGGAG
>CAYJPR010000322.1:0-1933 GCA_964372075.1 uncultured Desulfovibrionaceae bacterium
GCCGGTTCATTGCCCAGCACAAAGCTATGCCTACCGGCAAGTTGTCCTAAAAAGCCTGTTTTACTACCAGGGCTGGCGCACATGTCTAAAATCACAGGGTTTTGAGAAAAGGTCTCCCCCAATCTATTTTCCTCATTGAGCAAGGCCAAAGGGGGGAGCATGGAAGAGCGGTCTTGAATATAAATGAGGCCAAAAATAGCCGCTAGGCTAGACCCTAAGGGGCGAGGCTCTTCAAGAAGAGCGCGGCACCATGGGGAAAAGGGCTCGGGGCTAAAGACATAGCCTTCGGCCTGCAAAAGTGCCTCCACCAAGGGGATGGAAGATTGTTCACAAACAAGACGGAAAGAACGTAAAATGCGTGACATGGGCTCTCTTTTAATTTTTTGTATAAGCTTTACTGCGGCCTGGCGCATAGCCTGGCGCTTTGGCTGGAGCATAAGAAATACCACGCAGAAAGGCAACAGCAGAAATGCGTAGACAAAATTTTTGTACCCCCACGGCATGTGTTGGCTAAAGTTAGTAATATTATATGCTTATAGTGAGAATTTAACGCAAAAACTTCTTTGTCTAAAGCTTGCTTTAGCAGGCCTGTATAATGTATAAGACGGAGACTAGAGATTAAATTCTCGAACTGTAAGGAGATTTTCATGAAAATAACACTTCGTATTGCCCTCGTGGCTATGACGACATTACTTTGGGCAAGTCTTGCTTTGGCTGCCAAGTCTGTCATGGTGTTGCCCTTTACTGTAAGTGCACCAGATGGTTATAAATACCTTGGGCAAGCCGTGCCTTCTACTTTGTCTGCTCGCCTTATGTGGCCAGGCCATGTAGATTTATTTAAAGGCTCCGTAGACACTGCCCCTGCTTCTGCTGCCGCAGCTGCCAGCATTCAAAAAAGCTCCGGTGCGGACTATGTCACTTGGGGTAAGGTAAGTGTTTTAAATAATAACGTGACCTTAGACGTAACCATGCGCGATAAGTCCGGTAAAGAGTGGAAGCGCACAGCGCAAAGCTCTGTGGGCAATCTTGTGGGCGCTGTGCAAAGCATAGCTGATGGCTTTGGAAGCACCGTATTTGGTCGTCCTGCCCGCGCTCAAAGCACTCCAGTGTATTCCGGTGGTAATAAAGGCCCCATTAATCAGATGAATGCTGGTATTGTGGTCAATGAAACTACCCAACAAGGCGTGTATTTGAATCCTCAATTCCGTTATCAAGGTTCCGGTACCGAAGATGGTTCTCGCTTACGCAGTAAGGCTCTAAGCTATGACATGGTAGACTTTACCGTGGGCGATTTTAACGGCGATGGCAGAACAGAAGTGGCTATACTTGGTGACCATACTCTGTATGTTTATGAGTGGAGCAATGGCGGCATGGAAGAAAGAGCTAAAGTTTCTTTAGGCCTTTCCAACCAAAGCTTTATTTTACGTAAAATTCCTTTAGGCGGCCGCGGTGAAAAGCTTGTTGTGACCACCTTTGGTGAAAAAGACAACCGTCCTCGTTCTTTCATTTATGCTTACGATGGTAGTTCCCTTCGTGAATTTGTTAAGCCTGTGCATTACTTCTTAAACGTTGTATTCATGGCTCCTTCTTACGCCCCCACCTTGGTGGCACAAGGCTGGGATAGCGTAAAACTTTTCCGTTCCGGTGTGCATTTAGCCAATGTTCATGGCGATACCGTAAGCCTTGGTGGTAAAGTTAATTTACCTTCCGGCACCAATGTATTTAACTTCTCTTGGTTGCCAGCCGGTAATCAAGGCGATGGCGATAAGCTTCTTGTCTTTAGTGAAGATGAGCGCCTCACTGTGTATGGCCCCAGCGGTAAGCAAAGAATGCATCAAACCATGGATAAATTCTCCGGTTCTTCCGTGGGCATGGTTCACTACAAAGGCATTGACGGTCTTGGCGTAGATAAAAGATATCAAATTCCTAGCCA
>CAYJPR010000323.1:0-1918 GCA_964372075.1 uncultured Desulfovibrionaceae bacterium
GGTGTTATTAAAGAAACCACAGGTCTTGATATTCCGCCCAATTATCACAGCTCCAGCAATGCGCTGACCCGCGGTCATATTCAAGGCATTTGGGACAGACGCCACATTCGCGCCAACTTAAAGCAAGCATTGCTCACCATTGGCGGGCGTAATGTGTATTATCGCTAATTGAAGGATTTAGTATGCTAGATGTAACTGCATTACTCGAAGAAATAAAAGCTTCTCCTTATGAAGAAGTTCTCATTCGCGCTCCGCACACCGGCCTTGTCACCTTTGCCAACATTGAAGAAGGCAGTAAGGTACACGGACCTCAAGGTATGTGGAAGGAAAAACCCGGCACGTCTTTGCTTATCATTGACCGTGAACGCAACCCCAAGCCCATCTGCGCCCCAGAAAAGGGCGAAGTTTGCGCCATTCATAAAGAATTGGAAGGGCAATTTGTGGAAGCTGGCACACCATTGTTAACGGTGCGTCACTTCCTCACCAAGGCAGAAGTGCAACAAAAAATCTTAAAGCGCACTTTGCATTTGTTCACAGCACCAGAGCGCGCCAAGTATTACTTCACCCCTGAAGTGGACAAAAAAGTTCGCGCTTCCGGCTCTCGCGCTGTGTCTGTCAATGAAGGTATGGAGCTTTTCATCATGTCCCGTATGAAACGCGAAGCCCCCCTCTATTATACAGGCCCTGCCGGTGTTATCTACGCCGTGTACTTTAAGCACACAGAAAACGTGGATGCAGGCGCCGCCCTTATAGGCGTATGCCCTCCCGATCAATTGGCTGCCATTGAAGAAGTGGTCTTGCGTGTGCAAACCGAATGGCAAGAGCAATAGTAGGATAGCATAAGCATGGGCAAGGCATTACAAATTCGTGTTTCGGCTGTCACTTGGGACGCGGGCCTACCAGAAAAACTCTGGCCGCGCCTCACAGAACTTGCCGCCACCATTCCCAGCCAAGAAAAAAAGCTGGGAGTTATGGAAATTGCCACGCGCCTTTATGATGGTTTACAATTTATGTCTTGGTCTGAACAGCGCCAAAAAGCCCTCGGACCAGACATTAAACAAGCCATGAGCACCGTAAAAGAGCTGGAAAAAGCCCTTGGTGATTGGGATGCCCGCAAAGCCAATGCTTTAAGCGATACCTTAGAAGATATTCTTACCCAGCTAGAACAAAACTATTGCTAGCAACTTGGAGTTATTATGTTAAACAAAGTGCAAATCATCGGTCGCCTAGGTGCTGACCCTGAATTAAAATACAGCCAATCCGGCTCCCCTGTGTGCTCTTTAAGCGTTGCCACCGACGAATCTTATCAAGATCGCGAAGGCAATAAAGTACAGCGCACCGAATGGCATCGCGTATCTGTATTCCAGCGCGCCGCAGAAAATTGTGCCACTTACTTAGCCAAGGGCAGCCTTGTGTATGTGGAAGGCTCTTTGCAAACACGCAAATGGCAAGACCAAAATGGTCAAGACCGTTACACCACCGACATTAAAGCCCAGCGTGTGCAATTCCTTGATAGAAAAGGTGAAGGCGGCCAAGGTGGTGGACAAAGCGGCGGCTACCAAAATCAAGGTGGCGGTTATCAAAACCAAGGCGGCGGCCAGGGTGGAGGTCAAGGTGGTTATGGCAACCAACAACAGCGCCGTAGCTATGCCAACCAAGCGCCTCAGCAAAATACCGGTCCTAACGAAGATATGGGTTCGCCCTTTCCTTCCGAGATGGATGACGTACCCTTTTAATATCAATGCATATTTTGCCTCTCTCTGCGTCAGATTTCGCTCGCCTTTTCGGTCATGTATGTCTTTATACACTCCCTCAAGGCAAGCTTATCTTCCTTGATATAGGCTAAAATATGCATTGATATTTGTTATGATTTTTTTGAACAGATTATGTATTATGTATATTTGGGGAAAGGCTATGG
>CAYJPR010000324.1:0-1910 GCA_964372075.1 uncultured Desulfovibrionaceae bacterium
TTGTGTACCTTGAGGCGTACGTCAGATGTACATTTTTTCATGTACAATTACTTCTAGCAAAGCAATTACTCACACTTTACAAATAAAAAAATTAATGCTACGTGGAAAATTGTGCTTTTTATAACAAATAGCATGGAAATCTTTCACCCTCCTAAAATAAGGATAAGAATTATGCCATCATTTTCGTACGTTATTAAAGACGAGCAAGGTATCCACGCAAGACCGGCGGGACTTTTTGTTAAAGAATTACAAAAATTTTCTTCCCAAATATCCATTCAAAAAGGCGAAAAAAAAGCTGATGGAAAGAAACTTTTTACCGTGATGGCTTTGGCTGCCAAGAAAGGTGATGAAATTATCATAAGCGCTGAGGGCGATGATGCTGATGCTGTGTGCGCCATGGCCAAAGAATTTTTAGAGAATAATTTATAATTTGTACCTGTACCTTTTACAGAACTGTGTACTCGCTACCGCACATTACTCAATTTAATACGCTTTCGTCCTGCGTATTTTAAGATTCAACCAGGAGATTCATATGATAATATTGCAAGGGAAAGGCGTTTCAAAAGGCATTGCCATTGGAAAAATATACTTCCCTTCACAGTTGGATTTGGATGTAAAGTTCTATGCCATAGAAAATGTGGAAGAAGAGTTAGCAGCTTTTGAAAAAGCGAGAGAAAAAGCCATAGAACAACTTGGCATCATAGCGCAAAAAACTTCAGAAAAACTTGGCGAAGAAAATGCTGCACTTTTTGAAGTGCATCAAATGATGCTGGATGATTTGGATTATCGTGAAGCCATTACCAACGAAATTATCACCAATAAAGCCAATGCAACTTTTGCCGTAAGTCAAGCTGCTAAGCAATTTTCTCAAATGTTTGCAGAAATGGACGATGAATACATGAAGGCTAGAGCCTTGGATGTATTAGATATTTCACGCCGTGTTATGGAAATTCTTCTTAACAAGCAAAGCGTTGACAGCCACGAAGGTGCATATATTTATGCTGGCGTAGATTTTGTTCCCAGCGAAACAGCGCAATTTGATAGAGAAAAAGTTCTGGGCATTCTTACTGCCGAAGGAAGTAAAAATTCCCATACGGCTATTTTTGCTCGCACCTTGAGCTTGCCCGCTGTCATAGGTCTTAAAGAGTCTTTGGACAAAAAATATAATAATTTTCTGACCATTATCGATGGCGATGAAGGCACAGTTATTATTGAGCCCGATGAAAAAACACTGGCAGAAAAAAAGGCGCAACTTGAAGCGCAATTGGCCGAAAAGCAAAGACTTGAATCTTTTAGAGGTAAGAAAACCGTTACGAAATCTGGCCGAGAAATAAAACTCTATGCCAATATTGGCTGCGTGGCTGATGTAAAAGCTGTTCTTGAAAATGATGCTGAGGGTATTGGGCTTTTTAGAAGTGAATTCCTCTACTTAGAAAGTAAAGACTACCCTTGTGAAGAAACGCAATACATAGCCTATAGCAGTGTGGCAAAAAAAATGGGTCAAAAACCTGTTATTATTCGTACTCTAGATATTGGAGCAGATAAGCAAGCAGATTATTTTAACTTACCTAAGGAAGAAAATCCTGCCATGGGTATGCGTGCCATACGCATTTGCCTCACAAGACCAGATATTTTTAAAACGCAGCTGCGAGCCATCTATCGCGCCGCTTGTCATGGCAATATTTATCTCATGTTGCCCATGATTATTTCGGTGGAGGAAGTACGTCGTTCAAAGGCCATTATTGAAGAAGTTAAGGCTGAACTTCGTAAATCAAATATTCCTCACAAGGGCGATATTCCTGTGGGTATTATGATTGAAACACCTGCTGCGGTAATGATTAGTGATTTGCTAGCCAAAGAAGTGGACTTCTTTAGCATGGGAACCAACGATCTCACCCAGTACACCCTTG
>CAYJPR010000325.1:0-1906 GCA_964372075.1 uncultured Desulfovibrionaceae bacterium
GAAAGGGTGCAACCTGTACCGTGATTGTTGCCTGTTTGCACATGGGCTTGCGGTAAGCCTTGCGGCGCAGAATCTGGTAAGCAGAGCCAGTCGGTGAGGATAATGGAAGCGTCAAAATGTCCGCCCTTAATGAGCACGGCTTTGGCTCCCATGGCAAGGAGGGCTTCACCTGCGGCGGTAATGGCTTCTTCGCTGTCAATTTTTATGCCGGTAAGGAATTCAGCTTCGGGCCTGTTGGGGGTGAGTAAGGTTGCCAGCGGAATGATGCACTCTTTTAGGGTGTTCACGGCATCTTCTTGCAAGAGGGTATGCCCACTTTGACTAACGCATACAGGATCTACCACCAAGGGGAAATCTACTTTTTCTAGTTCTGGGGCTAAGGCTTGCATGATGGGCGCAGAAAAGAGCATGCCTGTCTTGGCAGATGCTACCTTAAAACCATTCAACACGGCGTGTAATTGGGCCACGGCAAATTCGGGCTCCGGTGCATGGATGCCATGCACACCTTCACCATTTTGCGCTGTAAGGGCCGTAATGACGCTCATACCATAGCCGCCAAGGGCCATGATGGTTTTTATGTCTGCTTGAATACCGGCACCGCCGCCACTGTCTGAGCCGGCAATGGTAAGAATATTGGGTGGCTGTAACATGCTATGACCTCGTTATTGAATTTTTTTCCACCAAGGGGCAAAGGTTTGTCCTTCGATGTCAAGGTTGACTTTATCGCCAATGATGGGCGTGAGCAAGGTATAATCTTTGTTTTTTGAGGCCTCGGTAATCATGTCTAAAGGGGCTTTCCAATCATGCAGGGCAATGGAAAATTTGCCATTATGCATGGGGATAAGGCGTTTTGCACCCAGCTCTGTGGCGGATCTTGCCACATCTTCGGGGAGCATATGGATATGCGGCCAGCCTTTGTCGTTAAATTGTCCGCAATCAATGATGGCTGTATCAAAGGGGCCCTCTTTGGAGGCTATTTCGAGGATATGATCCCCATAGCCGGTGTCGCCACTAAAGAATATTTTTTCGCTGGGGCTGGATATGGCAAAGGCGGCCCAAAGGGTTTTGTTTTTGCTAAAAAGGCGGCTGGAATAATGGCGCGCCGGTAATATTTGCACCTCCACAGCATTTTTCAAAGCAAAGCTTTCATACCAATAGCCTTCTAGTAATTGCTCCGGCTTATATCCCCACAATTCTAAATGCGCTCCCACACCCAAAGGACAAATGATTTTGTTTTTGAGCAAAGGCTGCAATGCTACCATAGCATCATGGTTCAAATGATCATAATGATCATGAGAAATAAGGATATAATCCAGCGGTGGCATGTCGGCAACAGTGTAAACATTGGTGCCGTCAAAAGATTCATTTAAGAAGGAAAAAGGCGCTGCATAGGGGGCAAAAACAGGATCTATAAGTATACGCAGACCGTGCAATTGCAAATAAAAGGATGAATGCCCCAAAGGAATTAAGATATTATGCTGAAGGTCTAAGGCTTTAAGATTTGTTTTGATAAAGGGTACAGGCTCAGAGGGCACGCGCGTTCCAATTTCTTTATCAAAATGAATATTGTACATAAGCTTTAGAAAAGAATCTTTTTCTAAATTGGTGGGGTCTGGCATGGTGTTATGAAAGGCGCCATCTTTGTAATTGGGCATACTTTCTATACGCGCTAAACGCTCACCGCTAGGGTCGGCACCAAAGCGCGGATGGGTGAGGTTTTCATAAAGATATGCCCCTAGAAGCATAATAATAGCCGCAATCCAAAAACGTTTTTTTTTGAACATGATACTTCCTCAAAATACTGAGATAACGTTTTGCGTATGTATGAAAACGCGTTTTGAAAGGAGAGGGGTGGGGTTTGGGGAGGGGAGAGGAAAAGCTTTTTGGCGTTAGCAAAAGTTTTCCT
>CAYJPR010000326.1:0-1898 GCA_964372075.1 uncultured Desulfovibrionaceae bacterium
AATATTCCTGCCACGGCTAAGCATAGAGATTTTATTCTTAAGGCCATGCGTAAAACCGCAGATACGGGCACAGCCAAAGTGGTGGGACGCGATGATGCAGATATGGGCGGAAAAACCGGCACAGCGCAAGTGGTAAAGCTGAAGTTAGACGGTAAAAGACGCCTGAAAAATGATGAAATAGAATATTTGCAAAGAGACCATGCTTGGATTGCCACCTTTGGCATGAAGGATGATCAGCGCTATGTGGTGGTGGTTATGCTGGAGCATGGCGGCGGTGGTTCTTCTGCTGCGGGGCCTGTGGCTAAAAAAATGTATGATGCCCTTTTCGGAGAAGAAATGTCCCCCGAAGAGTTAAAAGAGTTAGAAGCACAGCGTATTGCAGGAGAGAATAATGGCGCTTTTTGATAGGCGATTGTTGCTCTATATTAATTGGGAATTGCTGGCCTGTTTTTTAACCCTCTTTGTGGTGGGCGTGGGCAATTTATATTCTGCTTCGGGTATGCGCCTTGAAGAAGGCATTGCGGTATCTTCTTTTTATCAGCGCCAGCTCATCTGGGGCAGTATGGGCTTTATGGTTATGCTTTGCGCTATGGTGTTTGATTATCGCAAATTACATAACCTCGCTTGGCCTTTATTTGCCATGGTGCTTTTGCTTTTGGCCTTGGTGCCTCTTATAGGGGTGAAGGTCTACGGCGCTCAGCGTTGGTTATCTCTTGGTTTTATGAATTTACAGCCCAGTGAATTGGCAAAGCTGGCTGTGCTTATTTTAGGTGCGCATGTACTTAGCAGAAATACCGAAAGCCTTGGTTGGATAAAGTTTTTTCAAGCCATGCTGGTGGCGGCGGTGCCTTGCGCTTTCATTGTGACCCAGCCAGACCTTGGTACCAGCATAAATGTTTTCTTGGTGCTGGGGGGCATGGTGCTTTTTCATGGCCTAAAAGGACGCGTATTTAAGACCTGTGTGACCATATTACCCTTTTTTGTGGCCTTTATGTGGCTGGTGGGTATGAAGGATTATCAGCGGCAAAGGGTACTCACCTTTTTAAATCCCGGGGATGATCCTCGCGGGGCCGGATATCATATTACACAATCACAAATTGCCATTGGCTCCGGACAAATTTGGGGCAAAGGTTTTTTTGAAGGCACGCAGAGCCAATTGCGCTTTGTGCCGGAACGCCACTCAGATTTCGTTATAGCGGTATTTGGGGAAGAGTGGGGCTTTGTGGGTTGTGTGGCGCTTATTTTCTTGTACTGTCTCTTTTTATTGTCTATATATTCTACAGTAGTTAAGGCCAAAGACCGTTTTGGCAGCTTACTTTGTGTGGGCGTATTCTTTTATTTTTTCTGGCAAGTGGTCATTAATATGGGCATGGTTATTGGGCTTATGCCTGTGGTGGGTATTCCTCTACCCTTCATGTCTTATGGTGGCTCGTCCATGCTGGTAAATTGTTTGCTAATTGGCCTTGTGCTTAATGTGTCTATGCGCCGATTTATGTTTAAAAGTTAATATAACGTATAAAGAAGGAAGGTTCAGGTGAGTAAAGACGAAATTAATGCCTTTTTAGGCGCAGGTACCGTGTATGAAGGTAAGTTAACCTTTAAGGGCTCTGTACGCATTGATGGCACCTATACCGGACAAATTCACAGTGAAGGTTCCCTCATTGTGGGTAAGGATGCCCTTATTTCCGGCGAAGTACGCGTAGGTGAACTTTTGCTTTCGGGTAAATTAGTAGGTGATGTGCAGGCTACACGCTCTGTGACAGTGTATCGTGGCGGCCTTGTGGAAGGCACCTTGCAGACACCTTCGCTCATTACAGAAGAAGGTGGACGCATTCAAGGCACCATTAATATGCAAGCTGAGCCGGTGGCGGCTAAAAAGTAAATTTACTATAAAATAG
>CAYJPR010000327.1:0-1889 GCA_964372075.1 uncultured Desulfovibrionaceae bacterium
TGGAGCATAGGCATTTTACGTTATTTTAATCCCATAGGTGCGCATACTTCAGGCCTTATTGGCGACTATCCTGTGGGTATTCCTAATAATATTATGCCTTATATTAGCCAAGTGGCTCATGGAAAACATAAAGTGTTACCTGTGTTTGGCGATGATTATGACACCCATGATGGCACTGGTGTGCGCGATTATATTCACGTGATGGATTTAGCCGAAGGTCATGTGGCCATGCTGGAAAAGATTTTAAAAGAGGATGGGCAAGGTGAAGGGCTCTTTACCTATAATTTAGGCACAGGCACAGGGTATAGTGTGCTGGATTTGGTGCAGAATTTTGAAAAAATCAATGGTGTAAAGGTGCCTTATGAAATTCGTGAGCGCCGCGCCGGTGATATAGCCACTTGTTATGCTAATCCTGCTAAAGCGCTGGCAGAACTTGGCTGGAAAACACAAAGAAATTTGGAAGAAATGCTGCGTGATACGTGGAATTTTGAACAAAAAAATGACATTGGCTAAAAGCAAAGTAGTCGACATTGAAAAACGTTTAAGAATCAACAGATGAGACTATAAAGCCCCCTTGCTTTGGTGAGGGGCATAAAAAAAGCCCTTTACAAAATTGTAAAGGGCTTTTTTATATACTTTTAACAAGCCTACATGGCGCTGAGGCTTTCCATTTCTGTTTCGGTGAGTAATTTATCAAGGTCAAGTAAGATAAGTAATCTATCTTCAAGCTTGCCTACACCGCGCATGTATTCTGCGCCAATACCGGCTACCACAGCTGGTGGGGGTTCTACGGTAGATTCCTTAATGCGCAATACTTCGCACACAGCGTCTACCACAAAGCCTACAATTTGTCCGGCAAGGTCCATAACTTTAATACGGGTTTGGCTATCGTGAATGGCAGTTTTCATGCCAAAACGTTTGCGCATGTCAATAACAGGAATAACCTTACCGCGCAAATTGATAACCCCTTCCACAAAGGCAGGCGCATTGGGCACCTTGGTAATGGGCATCATGCGGATGATTTCTTGTACTTTTAAGATTTCTACACCAAATTCTTCTTCGGCAATCTTAAAAGTAACCATCTGAATGAGGCTGCTGTCATCGGAGCCATGATAGGTGGCCTTAGCTTCGGTTTCACTCATATACTTTTTCTCCTATAGAGCGGTAAAACATCTTTTTGTCCAGTACTCTTCACATCGGCAGGACAAAGAAAAACTATAGCCTTAAAGTTATGTAAAGAAAATACTCTTTACGGCTAGGGGAAAGCTATCAAAGAAAATGCCTTTTGACAAATACAGCCTAGCAGATGTGGCTACTTTTCCTGCGCTTAAGGCGTAAAGAACATACCTTAAGCACAGAAAGCGTATTTTTTATAAACCTTTTTGCTTCATGAGCAGGATAAGATCGCACAATCGGCAAGAATAACCCCATTCATTGTCATACCAGAGTACAACTTTAGCAAAATTGCCGTTTTGTACGGTGCAATATTCTGCTTCTACAATGGAAGAATGCGAGTCGCCCTTAAAGTCCATGGAAACTAAAGGCAGTTCACTGTATTTTAAAATGCCTTTAAGCTCTCCCTCGGCAGCATTTTTCAAGGCAGCGCGTAACCCTTCAGTGTCTGTGGGCTTATCAAGCAAAGCTGTAAAGTCCACCACAGAAACAGTAGGTGTAGGCACACGTAAAGAATAGCCGCTAAATTTTCCCTTCATGGCAGGGATAACTTTAGCAACCGCAGAGGCCGCACCGGTAGAGGTGGGGATAATATTTACACCACCAGCGCGGGCACGGCGTAAGTCGCTGTGCGGCATGTCAAGAATGCGTTGGTCATTGGTGTAGGAGTGTATGGTGCACATGGTGCCCTGATTAATGCCAAAGGCTTCGTGTAA
>CAYJPR010000328.1:0-1884 GCA_964372075.1 uncultured Desulfovibrionaceae bacterium
CCTTCTAAAACTTTTTCTATGCGGGAAAGTGCTTCCATAAGCACTTCGTCGGCGAGAGCATATGAAAAACGAATACATTTTTCATCACCAAAAGCAGAACCGGGAACCACGGCCACATTGGCTTTTTCCAAAAGCACAGTGCACAGCTCTGCATCATTGGCAAGACCTGGGCGGAAGTACTTATGCACATCTACCATAAAATAAAACGCGCCGCCGGGTTTTGGGCAAATGGCTTTAGACCATGTTTGAATACGCGCATAGCCGGCATCTCTACGGCGAGTAAAAGCTTCGCGCATTTCATCCATAAAGTCTTTGGGGCCATCCAAAGCGGCAAAAGCAGCTTTTTGAGCAATGGAGCACACATTGGAGGTGCTTTGCCCTTGCAAGCTAATGATGGTTTTGGTTAATTCAGGGCAGGTTACAGAATAGCCCACACGCCAGCCCGTCATGGCATAGCTTTTAGACACACCGTTACAAAGGGCCACTTGCTCTGGGTGACTCACAAACCAATGGGCCGCCGTGGCAGACTTATTGCCATCATACACCAATTGGTCATAAATTTCGTCAGAAATGACAAAAAGCCCCTTGCCCATGGCCCATTCCATAAGTGTATCCAGCTCTGCTTGGCTATAAATAACGCCGGTGGGGTTGGATGGGGAATTTAAAATAAGCATACGGCTTTTTGGCGTAAGATATTTTTCTAATTGCTCTGGGGTAACTTTAAAATCTTCTTCCACCAAGGTGGGTACAGCCACAGGCGTAGCGCCGGCTAAAAGAACCATATCAGGATAGCTTACCCAGTAAGGTGCGGGAATAAGCACTTCATCTTCTGGGTTGAGCAAAGCTTGCATGATATTATATAAGGGTTGTTTGCCGCCATTGGAAATAACCACATTGGCAGGAGCAAAAGTAGCGCCGTATTCTTTTTCATAATAAGCAGATACAGCGCGGCGTAATTCCATAATACCAGGAACAGCGGTGTATCTGGTGAAACCTGCATCAATGGCCTCTTTAGCTGCTTCACAAATATGCTTAGGGGTTGTGAAATCTGGCTCACCTACGGCCAAAGAAATAATTTCTACACCTTGATTTTTCAATTCAAGAGCTTTGGCGTTGATGGCGAGGGTGGCTGAGGGTTTGACAGAAGAAAATTTATCTGCAAGTTTCATGGGCGATCCTTCGTGGCTCATCCTTGTATCTTCATCAGTAGTGAAAGAAGATGTGCAAGGGTATATGTTAAAAAAACACTCACTACATACTAACATCAAGTAAAAGTTGCTTTACGCTACACAACACCATGAAAAATGTAAACAGTCGCCACATAAAAAATTTGACCAAGTCCCCCCTACTTCCACATCCGCCCCAGTGCCGCGTGGGACAATTTTTACGCCGGCAAAAACGCTTTAGCGTGGCGGTTTCTCTTGAAAGCATCACAAGCCCAGAAGCTCAAGAAACATGGATTCACAGCAATAACTCCGGTTCCATGCTGGGCCTCTTACGTCCTTTAAGCCCTGTTTTGCTCTCTACGGCTGCTAACCCTGCGCGTAAATTGCCCTATACCCAAGAAGCTGTCTGGATGCCCACACATTGGCATGCCAAGCAGATGGAAGTTCTGCACAGCACCCAGCCTGAAGATTATGCAGAGCTTGTAAGTAAGCACCAAGGCTTTTGGGTGGGCGTAAATACCTCTGTGCCCAATAAACTTTTGGAAGCGGCTTTCCATGCAGGACGCCTTCCTTTTGCTGAGGGCTATACCCACATAAAACGCGAAGCCAAACGCGGCGCCTCGCGCCTAGATGCCTGCATAACAGGCGAAAATCTCCCCACACTATGGGTAGAATGTAAAAATGTTACCATGGTGGAAGATGACGTGGCGCTCTTTCC
>CAYJPR010000329.1:0-1881 GCA_964372075.1 uncultured Desulfovibrionaceae bacterium
CTACTGGAGAAAGCTGGCCGAGTCTTTTTTGAAATCGTTGTGTATTATAAAAGGATATATAGTCGCTTACTATATGTATCATATCATTTTCTTCTAATAGCTTTTTTTGTGAAATGCTTCTGTTTTGAGATGAAAAAAAAATGATTCAACGCAAGGCATTATCCAAGCAATTTCCTTTGCGTGAATGACTACCTATAAGGCATAAATCTTAAAGTTTTTTCTGATATTTCTTGCTAGTATATTGATACCCTTGATCTGAATGAAGAACTGCATTTGGCATATTTTTCTGAGTTGATTGTGCTGCCGCTACGATTGCTATTTTTAAGGGCGATGGAAGCTTTATCGTTTTTTTCATTCAAAGCACCCTGTAAGTTCTTCATGCACATACTCTTTAATTTGTTTACTATCTCTACCGCCGCGGCGATAGATAACGTAATACGTTCTTTCGCTAGGATTGTCCTTAGAAACACGGTAATAGACGCCGGCATATTTTGTTTTTTCCATACGCACCTCTTGGTAACACCTGGTTTGTGGTAACACGGGCAACAGCGTGATATTATTACACGCTCGCCTTTCTCCGTGGTAACACCATTGGTAACACACAAGATAGAAACAGAGGAAAATAGAGAGAAATGCAATAAGCCTAAACTTACTGCATATTCTAGTGAAGTCTTTATATTTAAGAGATAATTACGGAATATTGGGGGAATTTAATGGCGCGCCCGGCGTGAATCGAACACACGGCCTTTGACTCCGGAGGTCAACGCTCTATCCAACTGAGCTACGGGCGCAAAAACTTTTCAATTCCTATACTGCTCGCCCCTTGCTGTCAAGGAAACAGTGCTTATATAAAGCTTACAATACAAAAGGAGCGTGCTTATGGCAAAAATAACTTGGCTAGGTCATTCCGCCTTTCTTATTGAAGAAGAAGACCTGCGCATTCTTATAGACCCCTTTTTAGATGGCTGTCCCACAGCCAGTATGGCCTCAGCTGATTTACCCCCCATAGATGTCGTCTTGGTTACCCATGACCATGCTGACCATGTGGGGCAAGCTGTTGAAATTTGTAAAAGCCATGGTGCTGTGTTAGGCGCTGTGGTGGAAACGGCTTGCCGCCTTGCCGATGAAGGTATCCCCGCAGATCAAGTACTCAATGGCATTGGTTTTAACTTTGGCGGCACGGTAAGTCATAAAGAGGCATATTTTACCCTTGTACCGGCGCAGCACACTTCCGGCACAGGGTTGCCAGCCGGCTTTATCATTAAAATGCCCAGTGGCAAAACCATTTACCATGCCGGAGACACGGGCCTTTTTTCCGATATGGAGCTTTGGGCCAGACTGTACCCCATGGATGTGGCGCTTTTGCCCATTGGCGGTGTCTTTACCATGGATGCACGCCAAGCAGCGCGCGCTTGCTCCATGCTGCACATTGATAAAGTCATCCCCATGCACTTTGGCACCTTCCCGGCTTTAGATGCTACGGCAGAAAAATTTGAAAAAGAAATTACACGCCATGCCCCTAACTGCACATGCCTGACCTTAGCTCCGGGACAAAGCGCAGAGATTTAGGCTAATTCCCTATACGTATTATTAAACAGGCTCCTTCTCTAAGGAGCTTTTTTACTGGTTTTTCTTTAAAGGACATCCTAAAAATGCCTTTAACAACCCATAAAAAGAACTTATGAAATATCTATTTTCATGCTGTCACCTCAGGCCGTCCAAAAAGTGTAAAGTGCGAGAAAGACGAAGTTTTTTACGGAAGGCGCGTATCAAGACATACGTAACTGGAGTAAAAAACAAGTCTGACGACGCAATTTGCACTTTTTCAACGGCCTGTTAATAAGTAAAGGCTCCTTATGAATTATAAGGAGCCTTATGTGT
>CAYJPR010000330.1:0-1873 GCA_964372075.1 uncultured Desulfovibrionaceae bacterium
TTCTTCAATGGTAGAGTCGCCTTTTCTTTGCGCCTCTTCAAGCATTTGCGTCAATCGATCACGAAAAAAATCTATATCCTTTTGTTCCATAAGACCTCCACAAAAACAGAAACCATTACAGTATTATAGGTGTCACCATAAAGCGCCAGCTATTTTCAAGCGGTAAGTATACTCCAAAATATACTACCTGTAAAGCCTTTTCACATTTTCCGAAGCTTGTTAACAAAAAAAACACATTTCACAGACAATCTGCGCTCATTAACACCATTATTAGCAAAAAATTACAGTTCTCAAACAAATTGCCCAAATTTACATGGAAACCAATTCTTTGTTTCGAATTTCTTCGCGCTTAGCTTCTTTGGCATCGGCCCATAAAGGTTCATGCCATACCAAGGCGCTTTCACGCTCTGGCTCTACCATAAGAGCCCTTTCTGCATTGCCTTGTGCCCCTTGGCGTAGCATAACGGCCACCTTACCGCCGGCTTTCACAGCCTTGGGTGAATAGGAAGCCACAAAAGCCGCCGCATCTTGCAGGGTTGCTTCATCCCAGCCGCCCATATGGCGCCCTACGGCTAAAGGTCCGGCAAAGTCCCGCAAGCGAAAGACATAATCTTCGGCGCGAACCAGCTCTTGCAAACGCGCATTACTACCGGCATTGCGCCCAATGCTCAACCAACGCGAGCCTTTGCCGCCTTGGCTCCAATATTGGCGCCCCGTGTGCGACAGGGTGAAATCTTCTGCTGTGGGCTCACTTAGGCGGGTAAGCACCATCCAATAACGGCTGGCATTTTCTTGCTCAGCTAACATACAACCACCGGCAGGGGTGGGTATTTCTGTTATACCATAGTGAGCGGCAAGCTCCAACTGCTTTTTGCGTCCACGCCCAGAAATATTATGTAAGCGCTCTCTATCCACAAGGCCAGAAAGCTCTGCGCTGCTCGGTTCTAAAAGTTTAGCCGAAAGGGGGCGTAAGAGAAGCTCTTTAAGGCCACTATCTCTGCGTATAACATTTAAGGTATCGCGCCTTTGCGACATGGGGCGCTGGCCCAGCACTTCTCCGGAAGCAATACAGGAGGCGCCATAACTTTGCATAAGTTCATGGGCCTTGCGCATAAGCAATATTTTACAGTCCACGCAAGGATTTAACAACTTTCCAAAGCCATGCTCAGGACGTTCACGTAAAATTTGCACAAAATCCGCGCCAATATCCACGGCGCTCACATCTACATTATAGATTTTTCGCCACTTTGCGAGCATGTCCGGTTTTCCGAAAAAAGGCGTTACAAAGTGCAAACCTTTCACTTTAAGCCCTTGTTCTTCTAAAACTTTAACAGCTAAAATACTGTCTAAACCGCCGGAAAAAAGCGCTATGGCATCGTAAGTATTTTTCATGGGCACATACATAAGGCTAAGTGCCATGAAGAGCAAGGGGTATTTTTAGTATACACAGGGCAAGAAAAGGCTAAACTACACCCTAATATATTGTTTTTATACAGGCAAAGAAAACAGGAAGACTTCTTAACAAAGACTTGCGAAAAAAACCACCTTCTGCTAATTTTGTGCGCTTGTTTATGAAAGTGCTCTCTTTTTACAAAAAAAGCACAAGATATATTTTACTTTGGAGATACCCCATGGCCAAAAAACCTACCACTTCCCAAGAAGATGCGCGCGCATCTGCCTTAAGCACTGCCTTAAGCGGCATTGAGCGCAAATACGGCAAAGGCGCCGTCATGAAGCTTTCTGACGATGCGCACGTGACTGCACCTGTTATTCCCACAGGTTCCATTGGCTTAGACCTAGCCTTGGGTGTGGGCGGTATTCCGCGTGGCCGCGTTACAGAAATTTACGGGCCTGAATCTTCGGGTAAAACCAC
>CAYJPR010000331.1:0-1867 GCA_964372075.1 uncultured Desulfovibrionaceae bacterium
ATAAGCCTTATGAAAAGCGCCAAGCCTCGGCCTATACGTGGTCTCAAGAGAAAAGCCGCGCAGGCTATTATTTCCCCTCTAGCGCGCATACGGTGTATCAGCGAGGCTTTACGGCATGGGGGGCATGGCGAAGCCCCACGCTAACCTATGCGGCCTTAGATGCTGAGGTGGAGCAATCTTTACGCGAGCAAAGCCGTAGAGGACGCGCCTTTGTGGATTTTTTAGTGATGCCTATAGCGGAACGCAAAGCTATGACCTTGCCTGAGCAAAGCCAGTGGGGTATATATGACTTGCGCTTTTCCACCTTGGTGAAGTCCATTCATGAAATGCTTGCCTTGCGTAATGATGGGCAGCCCACATTTTTGCTAGAGGCTAAAAGGGCTGAAAGAAGTGATGCATTGCAAGAAGATGGTGTCCAGTCATGGCAAGAGGTTCGTTTGCTCTTGGCAGGCGCCGGGCAAGACTCCGGTTGGCAAAAGCCTGAAGCGCCCAAGGAAGCCATGGATAATCCGTGGTGGCAAAAAATAGTGGGCATACCCTATTAAGAAAAAAGTAAAAATAAGGATATATTATGACACCAGAATTTTCTCATATGAGCTCAGATGGCTCCATTACCATGGTAGATGTACGCCATAAAGAAAACACCCAGCGCGTTGCCATAGTGCGCGGCTTTGTGCATTTGGCACCGCAAACAGTGGAGCTGTTAAAACAAAAAGCTCTGCCTAAGGGCGATGTGCTCACCACTGCCAAGGTGGCAGGTATTATGGCGGCTAAACGTACGGCAGATCTTATTCCTTTATGCCATCCGCTGTCCCTTTCCTATGTGGATGTGCGCTTTGTATTGCGCCAAAGTGACAGTATTAATGGTCTTGAACTGGAATGCGAAGCACGCACTTCCGGTCCTACCGGAGTGGAAATGGAAGCGCTCATAGGGGCGCAAGTGGCCGCGGCTACCATTTATGATATGTGTAAGGCTGTACAAAAAGATGTGGTTATAGATGCCATGCATTTAGTGTATAAAAGTGGCGGTAAAAGCGGCGTGTATTGCGCGGCTGATTATGCTGAAAAGAAGGCGAAAGCCTAATGCAATTGCCCACCATAGATCCTGTAGCTTTAAGTATAGGTTCCTTGGAGTTTCGCTGGTATGGCATCATGTATATGCTGGCCTTTGCCACGGCTTGGGCCTTGGGGCGCTACCGTACGTCGCGCCCCCATAGTACATGGACAGGGGCGCAATTTGATGATGCGCTGACCTATGGCATGTTCGGGGTTATCTTAGGCGGGCGTTTGGGCTTTGTGCTCTTTTATGACTTACCGCATTATTTGACGAATCCTACGGATATCATACGCATTTGGCAGGGCGGTATGTCCTTTCATGGCGGCCTTTTGGGTGTGCTTTTAGCTTTATATCTTTATGCACGCAATAATGGCCGTTCCTTTTGGGATGTCATGGATTTTGTGGCACCCTTGGTGGCTCCGGGGCTCTTTTTTGGACGCATAGGTAATTTCATCAATGGAGAGCTGTGGGGGAAGGTAACGGACAGTGCCTTTGGGGTCATCTTCCCTTACGCAGGTCCCTTGCCAAGGCATCCTTCACAATTGTATGAAGCCTTTTTTGAAGGGCTGGTACTCTTTGTGCTGGTGTGGGTGTTTTCCCTGCAAAAACGCTCCACGGGGGCTGTGGCAGGGCTTTTTGCCCTAGGCTATGGTGTTGCTCGCTTTGGGGTGGAATTTGTACGCACCCCCGATGCTCACTTGGGATACCTAGCTTTTGGCTGGCTTACCATGGGGCAAGTGCTTTCCATGCCGCTTGTTCTTATAGGTTTGTACTTGCTTTTTGTGCATAAAGAAAAGCCGCGTTCTGTGG
>CAYJPR010000332.1:0-1860 GCA_964372075.1 uncultured Desulfovibrionaceae bacterium
TGCACGAACATGTGCGCATTATCATGGGCTTTGATGATGAATTGGCCATGCTTTCTCCCAAAGATCCCGAAGACATTAAGCGTCGCGCTGAAATTGAAGCGACCATTGACGCCCATGTAAAGAAAGTAAATACCGTGCCTGCCATTTTGGAAGTACTGGAAAATATTACCCGCTTGCGCGAAGAAGTGGGCTTACGTTCTGGTCTCAAAAAAGAAATGGATGAAGTGCATAATCTTATTGAAAAAATTCGCATTATCATTAAAGAGCGCGGTTTCCGCACCGGTAAAGAGCATTATGTACAAACACTTGCTCAGGGTCTGGCTCTTTTTGCCATGGCTTTTTATGGCAAAACCATTGTTTACCGTACCACAGACTTTAAGAGTAATGAATACCGCAACCTTTTAGGCGGACACCTGTTTGAAAGCGTTGAAGATAACCCCATGCTGGGCTATCGCGGTGTATCCCGTAATATTCACGACTGGGAAATTGAAGCCTTTAAGCTTGCCCGTGGTGTTTATGGTGGTAGCAACTTGCAAATGATGCTCCCCTTTGTGCGTACTCTCGAAGAAGCTCGCTCCATGCGCCGCTACCTCGACCAAGTGCACAAATTGCGTCCCGGTCAAGATGGTCTTAAGATTATCCTCATGTCTGAAATTCCTTCCAATGCCATTTTGGCTAAGCAATTCTTGGAAGAATTTGATGGATTCTCCATCGGCTCCAATGACATGACACAAATGGTTCTCGCCACCGACCGTGACAATGCGAGCTTAAGCCACATTTACGACGAAGAAGATCCTGCTGTTATTTGGGCAGTGCTGGTGACCATTTTCACCGGTCAAAAATACTGCAAAAAAGTAGGCTTCTGCGGACAAGGCGTATCTAATAGTCTTATTTTACGCGGACTTGTGGCCATTGCCGGTATTGCTTCTGCTTCCGTTGTGCCAGACACCTATTATCAAACAGTACAAGATATTGCTGCCATTGAAGCAGAAAATATCAGCACTGCAAATTTAGGCAAATGGCTTATAGATCAGCACCATGCACGTCTGGGTAAGCTTATGGAAAAAGAAGGCTATGATCATATTCTGAAAAAATATAATCAACCTGAAGATATTAAAGATTGGTACGAAGGTGAGTTGCAACGTCGTCACGAAAAATTACGTGAACACCTAGACACACCTAATGAAAACTTCTATCGTACAGAGCTTGATAATTTCCGTGATGCTTTCCATAAGCCCGTGATTTATGCCACATGGGACTGGAACACCACCGTGAATGATGCCTTACATCAAGCCGGTTTTGCTAACTTTGAAGAGCAACAAAAAGCGCTTGAAGTATATCGTCAACAAACTTGGTAAGATTTAATATGGAAGATTTTGTGGGGGAGGAAAAAAACTTTTTTGAAAAAAAGGTTCTTTTCCTCCCCCACACCGCTTTGCTCTCTATTCCCGTAAAACTCGAAGACTCGTTAACGGGAACGCTTCGCGCCCTTTGGGTAGGCCCTCTTTTTCCAAAAAACTTTCTTTGTGGCGTAGATTTTTCATAAAAGTAATTTGTAGCCACACATAATTTTATAAAAACTCCTTTTGCTCAGCAAAAGGAGTTTTTTTGTGTCTTTTTTAAAACCCTAAAAATATTTTTTTAGGGTCTACGCTCTACATATTTTTAGAAGCTTAGATACTAAATATATGCTATTTTATCGCTAGCGATAAAATAGCATACAATATCAATAAATTGCCATATACTCTACAAAGTAAAATATATGGCAAAAGCTTTTACAATAAGAAGCCGAAAAGGAGTACAATGTAAGACAGATTTTAGCGGCTATAAAAAGTTTTTGGAAGGGGAGAGGGGGAGTTT
>CAYJPR010000333.1:0-1856 GCA_964372075.1 uncultured Desulfovibrionaceae bacterium
TTTACAGCGTACAGCGCATATGGCGCGCAGCACCAAGGAAACGGACATAACCCTAACTCTCAATATAGATGGTAGTGGCAAGGTAGATGTACAGACAGGTCTCGGCATGCTGGACCATTTACTTACCCTCACAGCTTTTTGGGCTAATTTCGACCTCACCGTTACCTGCAAAGGTGATTTGCACATAGATGGACACCATACCGCCGAAGATGTGGGTCTGTGCTTTGGGCAAGCTTTGCTAGACGCTTTAGGTGACCGAAAAGGCATAGCCCGCGTAGGTCATGGACGCGTCCCCATGGACGAAGCCTTAGCCGACGTTACCCTAGATATTTCCGGTCGTCCTTGGCTGGAATGGCGCGGCGATGATTTACTGCCCCCCATGCTAGGCGGGGAAGAATCAGACGTATGGCGCGAATATTACAAGGCCATTAGCACCACTTTACGCTGTAATTTACATGTGAGCATTCTCTATGGCAAAAATGGCCACCACATGGTGGAATCTGTAGCCAAAGGACTGGGCCTTGCACTAGCACAAGCGGTTAAAGTGCAAGGAAATGTGGTGCGCAGTACTAAGGGTGAACTGGATTAGAGGCGAATTGAATTAGGCAAACCGAATTAACGATTAGCCGCACTAAGTATAATTTGCTTGCCAACTTTCTCAGAAAGCGTATGGTATGAAGAAGAGTTTGCGAAAAATATAACATACATCCCCTTTTACAGGATGCGCACTCTGCTCATATCCCATAAAAAAAGGAGCTAGATTTACGCCATGATTATTTTCCCCGCAGTTGATATTCAAAATGGTCAGGCTGTGCGCCTTAAGCAAGGTCGCGCCGAGGAAAGCACTATTTTTGAAGAAGATCCCATTAAAGCAGCTTTGCAATGGCAAGAAGCCGGCGCCAAGTGGATGCACGTGGTGGATCTCGACGGCGCCTTTGGCGGGCGCGCGGCTTCGTATAAAATTGTGGCTGATATGTGCCAAGCCTTAAACATTCCCGTGCAAATAGGCGGCGGTATACGCGATATGCAAACGGCGCAAAATTACATTGATGCCGGCGTTCAGCGTCTTATCATAGGCACCATAGCTTTAGAAGAACCAAAGATTTTTGCGGACCTATGTATGGCCTTCCCTGGCAAAGTGGGTATTTCCTTAGATGCGGATGACGGCCGTTTAAAAACCAAAGGCTGGATAGAAGATAGCGATAAAACCATCGAAGAAGTGTTGCCCCGCTTACAAGACGTGGGCGCCGCCTTTGTTATCTACACCGACATTGCCCGCGACGGCATGCAAAGCGGTGTTAATGTGCCAGCTTTAGAGCGCATTTGTAAAATATCTTCCATTCCTGTTATTGCCGCCGGCGGTGTGGCCACGTTAGAAGATGTCAAAGCTCTCTACCCTCTTACCGTAAACAGCACCTTGCAAGGCGCTATCAGCGGACGCGCCCTCTATGAAGGCACGCTCACCCTTGAAGAGGCCCATAGCTGGATAGCCTCACAACAAGCCTAATCATATCCCCCGTACTGCCACGCACGCGCATTGTAGTACGGGGGATATTTCTTTCAATAACCTAGGATTACAGTATGATTAAAATTGTGCGCGCCAAATTGCACGGTATTTTTGTTACCGATGCCGATTTAAACTATCGCGGCTCCATTACCCTTGACCCCATCACTTGCCGCAAAGCTGGCATCTACCCCTTAGAATATGTGGAAATTTGGAATAAAACCAATGGTCAACGCATTTCCACCTATGTCATTTATGGCGAGGAAGGTTCTCAATGTTGCATTCTTAACGGAGCTGCGGCCCGTTGTTGCCAAAAGGGTGATGAAATTATTGTGGCGGCCTCAGACTATGT
>CAYJPR010000334.1:0-1849 GCA_964372075.1 uncultured Desulfovibrionaceae bacterium
GGTATGTTCTTCATTGCTGCTTTGTCGCGTTTATTCTTGCCAGAAGCTTCGCATCCAGACCAAGTGGTAACCATGCTTACGCAAAGCCTCTTGCCGCATGTGGGACAGCAAATCTTCACTCTGGCAGTTATTTCGGCTTCTCTTTCTACCACCACCGCCTTGTATCACATTGCGGCCTCTTCCTTCACCGAAGATATTACAGGCAAAAAATCCACGCGTCTTGCTTGGATGGTGGGCATTATGCTGTGTGTGCTCGTAAGTGCTTTTGCCGCTAGCTTAAAGGGACAAATCATTGCTCTTTTATGTACTACAGCATGGAGTGTTATTGGCGCCACTGCCATGATTCCTTATGTTGCCGCAGTGAAATTTGGCATAAGCCATAGCAAGTCTGCATGGCTTGCCAGTGTTGCCGGCTTTGTATCTTGTGTAGGTTGGTATTTGGTGGCGTATCCTTCCACTTCTTTATTTAAAGCTCATGCGGCCATGCTCCCCAGCACCTTGGCCCATATGCCTCCCTTTGTTATAGGCATTGTGAGCTCTTTGGCTGTGTTTGTTTTGGTGTATAAGGCACATTTAATAAAGCAGCAAAAGGCATACACAGCCCGTTAACTCTTCACTGTATTTTAAGCATATCCTCATAGAAACCGTGTGATTCTGTATGCAATGTACAGAGTCGCACGGTTTTATGTTTGTAAACGTATTGCTCTCATGTGGGGTATTTGCTATGAGCTTTTTACTTGAATGTATAAAGTATCGCCCATGTTTTTTACATGTATGACGCAAATAGTAACCTTTTATCAGTCTTGAGGGTCCTATGAATACAACCGTACGCGGCATTGGAGAAGCGCTTGTTTCGGCCTTTCTTTTTGCCTTAATCCCTTTATTCTTCATTCCTTTGCATCGCGCCGGCATGAGTTCAGAATCCGGTGCTTTTTATCGTTTGTTCTTTGCGGCCCTCTTAGCCTTGGGCATAGTTTTATGGCGTAAGCACAGTCTGCGTATTAGCAGGGCGCAATTGCGCAGTCTTATGGGGGTGGTGCTTTCGTATACTGTGGTCACCATAGGTTTTTTTACCTCTTTAACGCTCATGCCAAGTGGTATAGCCGCCACCTTGCTTTTTACAAATCCTCTCTTTGTCATGCTCTTTATGTTTTTGTTTTACAAAGAAAAAGTGGAAGCTTATAAAATTATTCTAAGCCTTATCACCTGCTTAGGTATAGCCTCCATGTCTGGATTTTTTAGCTCACAGATGCATTTCACCTTAGAAGGTTTCGCCTATATTATGCTGGCTTCCTTGGCTTATGCCACCTACATCATAAGTATTTCTCAAGCCAAAAAACATAATATCGGCAGTGATGTTTTGTCTTTTTACCTCTTTTTTATCTCAAGCGTGGCTCTCTTAGTGTATGCTATCTATAAAGAGAGTTTCATGTTGCCACGAAGCGGTGAAGAGATTCTGTCTTTGATGGCCTTAGCTCTGTGTACGGCTTTTTTAAGTAATCTTTTACTCATTATGGCCATAGCAAAAATAGGCTCCACCTTAAGCTCCATACTAGGCACATTGGAACCGGTTATTGCCGTGAGCATAGGCATTGCACTCTTTAGTGAACCAGCAAGTTATGGCGTATTGGGGGGCATTGCGCTGACCATTGTGAGCGTGTCGCTGATTACTATTATTCCCTTTTGGCGGCAAAAAGCTTTATAAAATGCCATAGGACGCAAACAAAAACCCCATCTAAGAACGTAGCTTCTTAGATGGGGTTTTTTATATAAAATCTACTAATTTTTATGGTGGTGCGAGAAAAGAGATTTGAACTCTTACACCGTCAGGCGCTGGATTCTAAGTCCA
>CAYJPR010000335.1:0-1848 GCA_964372075.1 uncultured Desulfovibrionaceae bacterium
GGTCTTGCGGCGTATTTTTCCGGTGAAGCGGCCATGGACACATCGTCCACTTCGCCTGTATCCAATAATCCCTTTGTACAAAATACCAATAAGCTGGATTTGCGTAATAGCCCTACAGAGGCGGAAAAAACGCACTATGCATTGGCGGAAAAAATTAAGAAGATGCTCATGGCAGATGCCGTGCCGCAAAATGCTTCTGGTGTCACTGCAGATGATGTGGGCGTGCAATTGCGCGTGCACTCGGGCCTTATGTTTAAAGAGGGCTCGGCAGAACTGAATGAAAAAGGTTTTGAGGTGCTGGAAGATGTGCTCTTCTTGCTCAGCGAGTATAATATGTACTTGGTGGTGCGTGGGCATGCAGATAATACCGAAGACCTTGGCCCCTATCCTTCTCCTTGGGAGCTTTCTGCATCACGCTCGGCGGCTGTTATTCGTTTTCTTGTGGAAAATGGCGTAAAGCCTTCGCGTTTGCGCAGTGTGGCTTATGGCGACACCCGCCCGTATCAGGCCGGTAGCGATGAAGACAGTAAAATGCTTAATAGAAGGGTAGAACTCTTCTTCCATAGGCCGGAAGTGATGTCTTATAGCGTTGTGTATTAGTAGTAGAATTAGGGTGTTACAAAAAAATTACATTTTTTTGAAAAAAAAGCTTGCCAAAGTACCTTACTTTGCGTAGAACCACTCTTGTCGCCGCGGTAGCTCAGTTGGTAGAGCAGAGGACTGAAAATCCTCGTGTCGGCAGTTCAATTCTGTCCCGCGGCACCACCGAAAAAGCTCAAGGCTTGGATGCAAATCCAAGCCTTTTTTCGTGGGAAATTTTTAAAAGCCCCATGGCGCCATTGTGTACCTGCTGCATAACACTTTAACCAGTCAGTAGGGCCTTAAGTTTTTCTCACTCCCCAAATAGACCTAAAGTAGACCCAGATGGGAGCTTTCCTTTGAGGGTAAAGCTCTTTTCCCTCCCTTCCTGCCCCTTCCTACTTGACCTTTTGGGCAAAATACGGCAATTTTTTCTGTGGGTTTTGACCCCCATTTTTAGCGCCATAAGGAGCCAGCTGTGATATTTAACATCGAAAAAGAAACCATGCCCCGTGAGGATATCGAAGCCTTACAACTTCGCCGCCTTCAAGACTTATGCCGTCGTTTGTACGCCAATGTGCCTTTTTATCGTAAGCGTTTTGATGAAATAGGCCTTACTCCTGCAGATGTGACCTCCTTAAGCATGCTGAGCAGTTTGCCCTTTACCGAAAAGCAAGATATGCGCAATCACTATCCTTACGGCCTTTTTGCCGTTCCTCGTGAAAATATTGTGCGTGTGCATGCTTCTAGTGGCACCACAGGCCGTGCCACCGTGGTGGGCTATACTCAGCGTGATGTGCATAATTGGGCCGAAATGGTAGCTCGTAGCCTTGGCTGTACCGGCGCTGATGCGCGTGATTTTGTGCACGTAGCTTATGGCTACGGCCTCTTTACCGGCGGTCTGGGTATTCACTATGGCGTAGAGCGTTTAGGCGCTACGGTTATTCCTGCCTCTGGTGGCGCCACTAAGCGCCAAGTGCAACTCATGCGTGATTTTGAAGCAACCGTATTGTGCTCCACGCCTTCCTATGCCTTGTATTTGTGCGACACCGCCGAAGAGCTAGGTATAGATTTTCGTAAAATGCCACTGCGCATAGGTGTTTTTGGGGCCGAGCCTTGGAGCGAGCCCATGCGTGCAGATATTGAAAGAAAAATGGGCATCCACGCCATGAATATTTATGGCCTTTCTGAAATCATGGGTCCCGGCGTGGCCATGGAATGTGTGGAAGCTAAAAATGGTATGCACATTTTTGAAGACCACTTCTTGCC
>CAYJPR010000336.1:0-1834 GCA_964372075.1 uncultured Desulfovibrionaceae bacterium
TGTTTTTGGCATTAAAGCCACAATAGCGGCATTGGTTGGTGCAATGGTCTGAAAGATACAGCGGCGTAAATAAATGCACAGCGCGTCCAAAATGACGGCGCGTTTCTGCTTGAGCCCTTTGGGCCATGGCTTCCAGATAAGGCGCGGCCACGGGGGTGAGTAGGGTGAGGAAATCTTCTAAAGTAAGGCGCTCTCGGTTCAAGGCCGCTTGCACGCGGGCAGGGGTAGCGGCGGCGCTTATGGCAGTGCGGCGCTCTTCCGGCCACTGAGCTAAGGTGTGAGCAAAAAATGTTTCTTGCATGACTTAGCTATCCAAAAAACCTGTGAGGGGCGAAGAAGCCACAGCTTCACCTGCGGAAACGGCGCCAAGGCCGGCCACATAGGCTTCACGTCCGGCACGCACGGCATTACCAAAGGCGCGGGCCATGACCACGGGATTAGCGGCAGAGGCAATGGCGGTATTTACAAGGCAAGCGGCGGCGCCCATTTCCATGGCTTCGCAAGCTTCGCTGGGTTTACCTATGCCGGCATCCACCACAATGGGCACGTGTATTTCTTCTATGAGAATGCCAATCATTTCCTTGGTACGCAGACCTCTATTGGTGCCAATGGGGGAGCCCAGTGGCATGACAGCGGCGGCGCCGGCATCTACCAAGGAGCGGGCCACGTATAAATCCGGATTCATATAGGGTAAAACTACAAAATCTTCTTTGGCGAGAATTTCCGTAGCTTTGGCGGTTTCATAGCCATCGGGTAAAAGGTAGCGTGTATCGCTAATAACTTCTATTTTTATCCAATTACCACAGCCGGCGGCGCGGGCTAAGCGGGCTAAACGCACAGCTTCCTCTGCGGTACGAGCGCCGGAGGTGTTGGGAAGCAGTGTCATATGCTTGGGGATATGGTGCATAATGCCGCTGTCTTGCTGATTGCCCGTTTGCACACGGCGTAAAGCCACGGTGATAACTTCAGACCCGCTGGCTTCTGCCACAGAGGGGATAAGCGCGTCTGCGCCGTATTTGCCTGTACCAATAAATAAGCGGCTAGAAAGTTCCTTGCCACCCAAAGTCCATGTATGCACCGATGTTGCCACCATTAGCCGCCTCCTACAAAATGTAAAACTTCTATAATATCTTCTGCTTCTAGTATTGTGCTGGAGAATTTTTCAGCAGGGATAATACAAGCATTACGCTCTGCCACTACCTTATTGGGGTCTAAATTTTGTTGCTCGAGCGTTTCCAGCAGGCTTATGCCTGTGGGCAGTTCTAAATTTTGTCCATTGAATGTAATGTGCATAGCATGTACCTTTATTGGGTAATTTTTTACCAAGCAGAAACATAGCCTTTGTCTAGGTAAATGGCAAGAGTGGCGTCAGGGGGATGAAGGGAAATCTAGGGTTCTATGGGGTATGACTTTATATTGCCATCCCCCTCTTTATCCCTTACAAAATGCTAAGCAAGCCTCACTAAAACATTGCTTAAAGGATTATCCATGACACAGCTCACCCCCGGCTTACCCTCGTTAGCACAAAAACTCACTTTGCCGCCTAAGGCTACAGGGCCTATTCCCTTGGTGCTCATATTGGAAGAGTTGAATGTGGGGGGAACACAAAGGCAAATGCTGGAGCTAGCAAGGCATATAGATAAAGAGCTTTTTGCACCGGAAATTTGGACCTTGCGCCAAGGAGAGGCTTTTTTACCCATGGCGCAACAATATTCCATTCCCGTGCGTCAGCTTTGTGATGATGCCACCTTGGTGCCTTGGCATGGTATTCAAGCTTTGTGCAAAGAGTTTTGGCAAAAACGCCCGCCCTTGGTGCATTTGCACACCACTTTCC
>CAYJPR010000337.1:0-1831 GCA_964372075.1 uncultured Desulfovibrionaceae bacterium
CGCTTTAAAGCACCGCGAAGTTCGCTGTCAATGGAAAGAAGTGCACGGGAAATACCGTGACGCACTGCTTGAGCTTGACCGGAAACACCGCCACCGCGAACAGTTACTTTAACGTCGATTTTGTCAAGAGTCTTAGTAAGTTCTAAGGGTTGACGAATAACCATTTGCAAAGTTTTGCGGGGGAAGTAGTCGCCATAAGGACGACCGTTCACAGTGATGTTGCCGCTGCCAGCGTACAAACGAGTACGAGCTGTGGCAGTTTTGCGGCGACCAGTACCGTAATCAAATTTTTGTGACATAATCTATCTCCTCGCCCCTTAGAATTGCACTGGCAGGGGTTTGGGGTTTTGAGCGGTGTGAGGATGCTCGGTACCTGCGTACACTTTGAGCTTCTTCAGCATAGCGCGGCCTAAACGATTCTTAGGCAACATACCCTTAACAGCGTTCATGATGGCAAGCTCGGGCTTTTTAACAAGCACGTCTTTAAGAACAGTTTCTTTCAAGCCACCAACATAGCCGGAATAACGATAGTACTTTTTAGCTTCCATCTTATTACCGGTTACGCGAATTTTCTCACAGTTAACAACAACGATAAAATCGCCATTGTCCATATGAGGTGCAAATTCAGGCTTGTGTTTGCCACGCAGGCGATGGGCAATCTGTGTTGCCAAGCGACCTAAAACTTTATCCTCTGCATCAACGATGAACCATTCACGGTTAATGTCAGCGGGGGTAGGACTAAATGTCTTCATGGGAATAACTCCTCAGCATTGTCGTAAAATGGGTTCATTACAAAGCTTAGGCGAGCATGTCAAGAAATTTTAACGGGTATTTGGGATGACATCCGCCCTTAATGAACCACTAAGCCGAGGAAGATTACACAAATTGCCCCCCTCTGCCAAGCCTTTTTTTGCCTTTTAGGCAATTTTTTTTATGGCTCGCAAAAGGCTTTGTTTTATAGGGTTTACCACATTAGCTTTGCTACACTCTAAGGCGCCTACAGTACTAAGCTCAAAATTTGCCCTATCCCTTGACCAAATGCGCATACAGAAGTACTTTTAAACGCCTTTAGTAGACATTTCAAGGAAAAGCTCTTTATGCAGCAAAAAAAATGGCTCTCCCCCATCACCTGGCCGGTTCTTTCTTTTGCACTGGCCATTGGCATAGGCTCCTTACTTTTATGGATGCCCTTCTCTGTACTACAAGGACAAGAGCTGGCCTTTATTGATGCACTCTTCTTAGCCACTTCCGCCGTCTGTGTTACGGGCTTAGCCTCAGTGGATATAGGCACTACCCTCTCCGGCCTTGGGCAAGGTATTTTGCTTATGCTCATCCAAGTGGGCGGTCTTGGTATTACCACTTACACCAGCCTTGTCTTTATCCTGTGGCGCAATCGAGTTCCTGTCACGGACAGGCTAGCCGTGCATCAAGCCTTGCTCAACAAAGACGTGGTTAATGTGCGCGCTTTTATTTGGCAACTGGTTCTCTTGGTGCTCACCATAGAAGCCACAGCGGCCCTTTTACTGTACTTGCATGACCCCATACATTTTCCGCCCTTTTATGCGCTTTTCCATGCCATATCTGCCTTTTGTAATGCCGGCTTTAGTCCTTATGCTCAAAACCTTATGATCTTTAAGGATGATGTGGTGGTTAATGCTATCATAGGCATAAGCATTATATTGGGCGGTTTGGGCTTTGCTGTTTTGGATGAAATTCGGCGCGTTCTTCACGGTCTTATACAGTGGTTGTGGCAAAGCATCTCACCGAAGAAAAAAACTACCTCTTGTAAATACGATGATATTTTACCCATACAGCCTAAGCGTCCTACCTT
>CAYJPR010000338.1:0-1830 GCA_964372075.1 uncultured Desulfovibrionaceae bacterium
ATAACACAGGTGCTCTTGTGGAACGCCAACCCTTTGGCGGCGCCAAAATGTCCGGTGTAGGTACCAAGGCCGGTGGTCCGGATTACTTACTCCACTTCATGGACCCACGTGTTATCACTGAAAACACCATGCGTCGCGGCTTTGCCCCTGTGGAAGAAGACGACGATTGGGACGAATAGTCTTTAGGTTTTCGCCATAGAGGATACTTTTATGGGGGAGGGAAAAACCTTTTTAAGAAAAAAGGTTCTTTCCCTCCCCCATACAGTCTTGACTCTCTGTATCCGTAAGGCGCTAAAGCGCCAACGGCTATGCTTTGCACCCTTCGGGCAGGCCCTCCCTTTTCCAAAAACTTTCATGGCGACAAAAAATAATCGTTGAAAGAAAATTTCGTCGCAACAATGACTTAGAAAGACATTTTTTTAAGAATCCTACAGGCTTGTTAGAGCTCTTTAAAAAATTAAATAACTAATACTTTTTCTTGCCGCTGCTGATAAGCATACACGTGCCTAAAGCCAATAGTTTTAAGCATATCTAAGGCTTCATCAAAACCACCAAAAAAAGCGCCTGCTGTATGTGCATCGCTTCCCAAAGACACCTTTCTTCCGCCTAGGGTATAATACAATTCAAAAATATAGCGTAAATAGCTTCCATCTTTTTGATCGTACAAAAAGCGTGTATTGCACTCAAGACTCTTTTCTTGCGCTATGACAAGCTTGAGCAATTGCGTAAGTTTATCCTTGTGAACTTCTAACGGGACTCTACCTATATAGCGCAAAATATAGTCAATATGCCCCACAATGTCGTAACAAGAGCAAGAATTAAGCATTTCAATATACAAATCCACATAGGCCCCATAGGCTTCTGAAGGCGTACGTTTAGCTAAAAAACCTTGCGTGGTGCAATCAGCTTCAGCATCTTCATGCACAGACATGAGCACCACGTCAAAATTATTTGCTTGTACAAGGGCTTCTAAATCTTTAAGACGCGAAAGCTTGTAACCTAGCTCTACGCCTTTAAGAATGTGTATATCCACATTTTTTTGCGCCTGCGCAATGCACTGATCTTGGTGCGCAAAATCCACCAAAAGATCCTTACCAAGCAAGGCGCAAGACAAATCCACATGCTCTGTGGTCACAAAATGTGTGAGGCCCAAATTTTGTGCACGTATAAGATACTGCTCAAAGCTCTCTTCACTGTCAAAAGACAAATGAGAGTGTACGTGCTGATCGTATATTTTCATACTATCTGTCCTTTATTTTTCTATAAAATAAGGATTCGTCCATGCTTTTCTGCCATATTTATCTATACACTCTATGCGTACATAGCTCTCAGAACCCTTTAAGGTATATGAAGCAGAAGTGAGACCATCGCGTATATCTTGGCAGAAAATAGTTTCGCCATCGCCCACTTTACCGCCCACAATGAAATGAATTTGCCGCACAGGACTACACTGCACCGTTACCGTAGAGCCTTCAATGCCCCATTGCACTATATCCACACCAGAAGTGGAGTAAAAATGCCCATCCAGCATACTTTGCATAATGGCATCATGGCTTAAACTCTCTGCGCATACCACCATGGCACCGCCAAAAGAATCAGGTAATTTTGGCTGGTTATGGTTATCATCGCTGGCAAAGCCCCAAAGCTTTTTCCCCGCTGTAAGCAGTGTATCCCAGTGTACAGAGCCGTCACCCAAATTGCATTCTATGGCTGTGCCATAATTATACATTTCTACAGCGAAAATATTTTGCAACTCGGCAAATTCGCTCATCTCTACCCGCGACCATTGCGGATGATTATACGTAACCATTAAACCCCTTTCATGCAAGG
>CAYJPR010000339.1:0-1826 GCA_964372075.1 uncultured Desulfovibrionaceae bacterium
GAAAGTCTATGCTTCCTTACAAAAATACTATGATATATGGCTTAAAGAGTCAAATGTTTGCCAAGGTTAATCTGCATAAAGATGACAACGCACCTTATGTTCAGCGCTAAGCTGCGTCCACGAGGGAATTTCTTGGCGGCATTTTGCCAAAGCTTTGGGGCAACGGGGGTGGAAGGTACAGCCACTGGGCGGGGTTAGAGGGCTTGGTAACTCTCCGCTTAAAGGAGTATTTTGTATGTTTTGACAGGGATCTAGAGACGGAATGGAAGCAAGCAAAGCTTGTGTATAAGGATGCGCGGTCTTTTCAAAAAGCTCTTGTCTGGGGGCATCTTCTACCATGCGTCCTAAGTACATTACTGTTATGCGCGGGCATAAAAAGCCCACAACGGCTAAATCGTGCGAGATAAATAGACATGTGGGGGAGAATTTTTCTTGTATTTCACACAATAAATTGAGAACTTGTGCTTGTACAGAAGCGTCTAAGGCGGAAACAGGTTCATCACAAATAAGTATTTGAGGTTGCGTAATAAGAGCGCGAGCCACGGCAATGCGCTGTCTTTGACCGCCGGAAAATTCATGAGGATAGCGCATGGCTTGGCTTTGTGAAAAGCCTACTAAGTCTAGCATTTCATGTACGCGTTGCGTTCTTTGCGCTTTGGGTATGCCTTGCACCGTTAATGGTTCTGCAATGGAAAGTCCTATGGGGAGGCGTGGATTTAGTGAAGAGTAGGGGTCTTGAAAAATCATTTGAATGGAGCCGTCGTGCTGTACTGTACCTTGCGGCGAATATAAAGAGCTACCTTGCACAAAAATTTGACCACTACTGGGCGCAAGTAAACCTGCCACCATGCGCCCCAGTGTAGATTTACCACAGCCGGACTCTCCCACAAGGCCCAGCACGGCGCCTTGTGTTAATTGCAAATCAATGCCGTCCACAGCCTTAAGGCTTTGGCTTTGACCTAAAAGGCCACGGCGTACCGTGAAGGTGCGTGAGATATTTTGCAAATGGAGAGCAGCTTTCATAGTTATTCCTTAGGCTCAGGTTTACCATTAACTTGAGCTGAGTCGAATGTTGCCATATCATTAAACATATTTACAGCAGCACGTACCAAGGGAGCGGCTAAGGCAGCTCCTGTACCTTCGCCAAGACGTAAATCTAAGTGAAGTAAGGGTAAAGCTTCCACCCCTTGCTTTTCAAGGGCTTGTAATATGTGCGCATAGCCGGGTTCGGCAGAGCTGTGGGATAAAATGGCATAGCCATCTACATGGGGACATATATTTCTTGCAGTTACATAAGCAGCTGTGGAAATAAAACCATCTACCATAAGAGTTAAACCACTGCGAGCTGCGCCAAGGGCAATGCCTGCCATGATGGCAATTTCAAATCCGCCTAAAATAGCTAGGGTGTCAATGGCATCTCCGGCTTCTAAAGCTTCTTTATGGAAAGCTAAAGCTTTTTGCACCACTTGAGCTTTATGGGCCACACCGCCGGGTGCTGCGCCGGCGCCAGGGCCTGCCACAATTTCTGGTTGCAATTGCAAAATATGCGAAAAAAGCGCCGTGGCGGGAGTGGTATTACCTATACCCATTTCTCCAATGCCTAAGGTATTGTAGCCATCAGCGGCGGCATCAGTAGCAATGCCGATGCCATAACATAAAGCTTTCACACAAGTTTCACGGCTCATGGCAGGCTCTTTGGCAAAGTTTTTAGTACCTTCTCCTAACCTTTTATCTATAAGATTTTTATGCGCTGGAAAAGGGCCACCCACGCAACCTGCATCCACCACAGAAAGCTCAATGCCGGCGGTTTTACTCAGTACATTAAT
>CAYJPR010000340.1:0-1825 GCA_964372075.1 uncultured Desulfovibrionaceae bacterium
TGCGTTAAAAAACGTTTTGGTGAATCCCTCTCTAAGGTATGTAATGGCACCTTGCGTTCACTCATTCGTTTAGGTGAAGCTCCTCATGAGAAGGATTTTTATAAAAAACCTGAGCAGTATTTTTCTGTACCAAGTTGGCTGTATGAGCTTATGGTGGAAAGTTATGGCCAGGAAAATACCGAACGTGTGCTCATGCGCTGTTTACAGCGTCCCAAAATTTCTTTGAGGCTTAATCCTCGTCATGTGAAATTTGATTTCTTGCAAGAAGAACTCTTAGCCCTTGGTGCCAGCAAAATAGGGTGGAGCGGTTTTGTTTTTGATACTGTTTCTGTTCCACGTGAAATAGACGGCATTAACATGAACAAATGGCACGATGCCGGAGCTTTTTCTTGGCAGGCCACAGGCTCGCAAGAAGTTCTTAAACTATGCTTTACCGCTGTGCCTGAGCTTAAATTTTCCCCCTTGTGGGATAGATGCGCAGGGCAGGGCGGTAAATCTCTGGCCTTGCTTGAGCAGGGTTTAGATGTACCCTTAGCTACAGATACGCACAAAAATAGATTGATGCTTTTTGGGGAAACTGCCAGACGCTTAAAAGTGCCTTGCCCCAATATTGTCTGTGCGGATGCCAGCCAAGAATTGGTTCCCCATTGGCAAGGAAATATTTTACTGGATGTGCCTTGCTCTGGTTTTGGTACCATGGCAAGACGCCCTGAGATTAGAGTAAACAGAACGCAAAATACCGTGCTTAATTTGGTGGGTCTGCAAAAGAAAATTTTACGCTCATCCTTTGGCACATTGAAAAAAGGGCAGTACTGCATATATATGACCTGTACTTTGAACCCGCAAGAAAATGAAAAACTGATAGCAAAATTTCTTAAAGAAGAGCCTTCTGCCATTTGTAAATTTGAATGGCAAACGCCGCATGAGCATCCTTTTATGGAAGGCATGTATGTGGCAGTTTTGCAAAAGTAGTATGTAAAATATTGACCATAAAAAAAGGCACAGGTAACGCTGTGCCTTTTTTTATGTTTATGAAGAGAGTGTTATTGTTTCACGGGAAACGTATCGTCATCTTCCTGAGCTTCGCTTACGCCCATATGTTCTAAAATAAAATGTAATTCTTCGGCATTGGTATAGGTAAGGGTAATGCGTCCGCGCTCTTCATTACCACTAATGGCAGTTTTCACCAGCATTTTTTCCTTTACCTTTTCTTGCAAATTTTTAAGGTAGACAGATTTTACACGGCTCTTTTTAGGGCTTTTGGTGCTGGGCACTTCTTCTATTTCTTGTGCACTGGCATCGCTTTGTGCAGGGCTTTGCTCTCCATCCCAGGGGAAGACGCCATGTTCTTTCACATAGCTTACTGCAGCCTCAGCATCGCGCACGCTTAAGCCTTGGCTTGTTATGGCAATGAAAAGTTTATCCTGCGCTTCACTGTCACTTTGTAAGCTTAAAAGAGTGCGAGCATGACCTGCTTGCATATGGCCTTTGTTAAGGGCTTCTTGCATGGGTGCAGATAATTGCAAAAGGCGCAAAGTATTGGCTAGGGCAGAGCGACTTTTTCCTAGTTTTGTGGCAAGTTCTTCTTGCGTTATACCGCATTCTTCACGTAAGCTTTGTAAAGCTAGGGCCTCTTCCATGGGGGTCAAGTTTTCGCGTTGAATGTTTTCTATGAGCGCCGCCGCCATGACTTCTTGGTCGGTCATGTCTTTGATGAAAACGGGCACTTCTTTAAGGCCGGCTTTTTGCGCAGCGCGCCAGCGACGCTCTCCAGCAATGATTTCAAAGTTTTTACTTTGAGGTTTGGGACGAACCAAAATAGGCT
>CAYJPR010000341.1:0-1819 GCA_964372075.1 uncultured Desulfovibrionaceae bacterium
CCCTGTGCGCATATGGCCTTAGAGGCGGCAAAAATCCTTTCGCAAGACTGTCATAAAAATGTGGCTGTTTTTGATCCCATTTGGCTTAAGCCTTTACCTGAGCAAGAATTGCTTACCCTTATGCAGGCGCATAAGCATATTCTTTTGGTGGAAGAAGGGTCTTTAAGCGGTGGTTTTTCTTCCGCAGTTTTAGAGCTTTTGGCCGATACGCAGAGCATGGCTGAAAAGAATATTCAGCGCCTTGGCGTACCGGATATTTTTGTGGAGCATGGTAAGCAACATTTATTGCGCGAGCAATTGGGCCTTACGGCGCAGCATATGGCAGATATGCTGAAAGATATGCTCAAAATATAAATTTTACTGGATAATATGTAGTGTGTGGGAGAGGGATTTTTTTCTTTCTCCCATATTTTTTTGGGCAATGCTTTTTATGAAAAAGTAAAATGTACAGCGCCCTTACGTACTGTGGCTGTGAGAGTGCCGGAAAATTGAAAGAGGGTGCCGCCGCGCCCTTCTTGCAAGGCTGTGTCTAGCTTAAAAAGAGTTTGAGCGCGGGCCTGTGCGCCTTTTGCTTCTTCACAGTGTACATGCTTTTGCAATTGTTGTAGGGCAAAATGGTACAAACGTAAGCGCGTGGCTTTATCACTTTTTTGTAAAAGCTTGGCTGGTAAAGTAAGGCTTTTTGCTTGTATTTTTATATTATGCTCTGCACATAAGCTGTGCAATCTTTCTTGCCAAAAATCTTGATCATATTGGGCAAAATGCCAAAGTTCGCTGATTTTCTCTGCAAAGGCAGGATTTTCTGCCTGTAATAAGGGGAGAATGTTATGGCGCACTCTATTGCGTAAATACTGTGTATCGGCATTGCTGGCATCTTCGGCCCAGCTTAAGCCGGCATATTGCAAGAGCTTACGTAGTTGTTGTGGGTCTTGGAGTAAGAGCGGGCGTAAAATATGTCTATCACTATCTTTTGCCGTCATGCCGCCCAGAGCGGGCCAACCAGTGCCGCGCATAAGGCGCATGAGTACATCTTCTTGCACATCGCCTCTATGGTGCCCAAGGCATATCCACTGTGCTTGGCTTTGCTGTCTATGCTGTTCGTACAAGGCATAGCGCTTATGGCGTGCGGCTTCTTCAAGGCCGCTCTTTTGCTCAAAGGAGATATTTTCCACAATGCAGGGAATATTCCACGCTGTACAAAGGGCTTGTACAGTGTGGGCTTCGGCAATGCTTTGGGGGCGTAGATGATGATTAATGTGTAAAACGGTGAAAGAAAGGTTATAGACGGGGCGTAGCCATTGCCAAAGGCAGAGTAAGGCTAAGGAATCCGCACCGCCGGAAACAGCCAGCAGACAATGGCTATTTTGTAAAGAAAGGGTGAGTTCTTCTTGTACAAAATGACGTACAGAGCGCACCAATTTCTTGGTGCTGAAATCTTGGCTCGTATAGGGCGGCGGCGTTGAGGGAAAAGTGAAAGCTTGCGCGTTCATACTTCAATGGTATGGCTTTTCAACAGCCTGCTAAATGCGTATGGAAAGTTTTTCTAAAAGCTCTTCCACATAGCGCATCATATGCATTTGTAATTCGGGGTTGGCATAGCCTACGCAAGCGCAATGTAAGGCATTTTGAGCACGTACTAAAAGTTCCAATTGCACGGCATTATGTTGTATTTCAAAACCCATCACATATGGACCGCAATCTTTGGCATGTTCTTCTTGCCGGGGCGTGGGCATGCTGGGGGGGATGGGGAGCCAAAATAAGCCCGGCATGGAGCCTTGAAGTTGCATTTCTGTTAATAAGCTTTCAACTTTTTTAAGCT
>CAYJPR010000342.1:0-1817 GCA_964372075.1 uncultured Desulfovibrionaceae bacterium
ATTACAGGATATTTTACTTCAATTCAAAGGCCTGTTGTTTTAGAACTTGAATCATATTTACGCTATAAATATGTGGCAATTACCCCTATTGAGAATACTAACTGGTCTGTTATTACTTTTTTTAATGCCTCCTCTCTTTTTTCCATAGATAAATTTTCTAACTTGCTATGGGCGGCGGTGGTTTTACTTTTTCTTTATGTGGTAACTTTGAGCGTTGTGAGTAAAGACCTTGTTTTTGATCCTTTAGAGCGTTTGATGAAATCGCTTCGACCTATTCCCCTTACGCATGAACAGGATGTAGCTGCGGCAGGGCAGGTTGTGGCGCAAAATACAGAAAAACAAGAAATATATGGCCTTCATCGTGAAGATGAACTGGGAAAGTTAGCAAAAACCATTCAGAATTTACACGAGGTTTTGGATGATAAAAATAAAGAATTGGCCATAACAGCGCAACAAGCTGATGCAGCCAACCAAGCCAAGTCACAATTTTTGGCCCATATGTCTCATGAGATGCGCACTCCCATGCATGCCATAATTGGCATGTCTAAAATAGCTCGAGACGCTCAGGAGCTAGAAAGAATTCATTGGTGTTTTTCCAAGATTGAAACTTCCTCCACGAATTTGCTGACTATTATCAATAATGTACTGGATATGTCGAAAATTGAAGCACAAAAAATAGACATTCAGTTGGCCACCTTTGATATTCGCAAAATGTTACAAGGACTTGTGCAAATGTATTCACCTGCCATAGCGCTCAAAAAGCTCACCTTTACTCAAGATTTTGACATTGATTTACCTGCCTATGTGACTTCTGATGAACATCGCATTGTGCAAGTTATTGGAAATTTACTTTCTAATGCTGAAAAATTTACGCCCCACGGTGGAAGCATTCAGTTGTGTGCGAAAGTAATGGAAAAAAGCCCTTCGCAATGTGTTATAAAAATAACTGTACAAGATACAGGTATTGGCGTTGCTAAAGAACAACAAGAGCATTTATTTACGCCATTTCAGCAGGCAAATACTGCTATTTCACATGCTTTTGGTGGCGCTGGCCTTGGGCTTTCTATCTGTAAACAGGTGGTGGAACTTTTACATGGGGAAGTTTTCTTTGAGTCTGAAGAAAATAAGGGCACAATTATTGGCTTCACCTTACCTCTAGCCTTGCCAGAACATATGCCGAAAGAAGTAGTGCAGGCACAAGCATTGGACGAAGTGGTTCTTGATTTATGCGGTAAAAGATTTTTATTGGTGGATGATATAGATATCAACCGCGAAATTGCCATGGCTCTTTTAGAAGATACTGGAGTTATTTTTGATGAAGCAAGTAATGGCTTAGAAGCTGTGCAAAAGTTTTCTGAAAATCCAGACAGGTATACGCTTATCCTCATGGATATTCGTATGCCGGAAATGAATGGTTTTGAAGCCTCTCGCGCCATACGAGCCATGGATATGGTTAGCGCAAAAAATATTCCCATTATTGCCATGACGGCTAACACCTTCCGTGAAGACGTGGAAGAATGCATAGCGGCAGGTATGAATGCGCATGTGGGTAAACCTATTGATTTTGCAGAACTCTTAATGACAATAAAGAAAGTTATACAATAGGTTGGTAGCTTTGTTGTACTGAGAATGTACCAAGCATATCTTTGTCCTTTTAGAAAGTGTCGTTGGTAAACGATAAAGTAACTATTTGTACTTTTTAAAGATGTATTGCCTCATAAGGAAAATCTATGTCAGTTACGTCCTTTTCGCGTAAAATAGCTAGGAAAAATACCTTAGAATTTAAATTTAGTTTTATAAATATATCTATATTTATA
>CAYJPR010000343.1:0-1817 GCA_964372075.1 uncultured Desulfovibrionaceae bacterium
GTGGTGAGCTGTCTGTAAAGGAAAATTTCTTCCACATGGGGCGCAATTTTCGCGTGCATCTTGGGCGGCATACGGTCAAGGCCATCGCGTATATCTTCTAAGGAAGAAAAATCCATGAAAATTTTCTGTGCCGTCTTGGGACCAATGCCGGGAACTCCGGGAATATTATCGCTGGTATCACCCATAAGTGCTTGCACGTCTGGCCATTGCGAGGGGAGCAGGCCTGTTTCTTGGGTAAAATCCGCGGCAGAGGTGAGTTTTTCTTCCTTGCCTGCTGGGTCCCACAGCCACACTTGTTCTTGTAAGCATTGACGTAAATCTTTATCGGCGCCCACAATAATAACAGGGCGCGTGGGGGCGTATTTTTTTGCTAGTGAAGCAATACAATCATCGGCTTCACAATTTTCCGACACATGCAGGGTAATGCCAAGGCTTTGCACAAGGCGCTTTATGGGGTCAAATTGCTGTACGAGTTCTTCCGGTGTGGCATCACGATTGGCTTTATACAGGGGAAAGATATCATGGCGAAAATTTTTCCCGCGTCCATCCATAAAGAAGACAAATTCATGCGGCTTTTGTTCGCGCAAAATACGCAATAAAAGCCGTGTAATCATATACAGGGCATTGGTGGGAAAACCGTCTGAACGGGTGAGCGAGCGGTTGGCGTAAAATCCGCGGTAAATAAAAGCCGTGCCATCCATGAGGAAGAGAGGCTTGTGAATACCAAGGCGCTGTTCTAAAGACATAGTATACCCACTTTTTTAGAAATATAGAAATAAAAATAAGGCGTGAATGCTAAGGCATTCTTTTAACGCAATTCTTGTCTGTATTGTAAAGATTGGCGTAAGGTTTCTCTATCCATATACTTTACCTCTGCCCCTAAGGGAATGCCTTGAGCTAGGCGAGTAATGCGCACAGCGGGAAAAGCTTTTTGTACCATATTTGCCACATGGGTACCGGTCATATCTGCTTCTAAGGTGGCGCCAAGGGCCAGCACCAGTTCAGTGATTTCCCCTTCTTCCAGACGGGCCATGAGCTTGTCAAAATCTAAACCGTCGGTATGAGCGCTACCGGCTTGCAACAGGCCACCTAAAATAAGATATTGCCCGCGAAAAATACCGCCCTCTTCCAAGGTTAAGAGGCTATCCCATTCAGAAACAAGGCACAAGGTGTGGCGCTCACGGGTGCCATCAGCACAGACTATACAGGGATCTTCAGCAGTAAGACCGCCACAACGGGAGCATAAATGTAAATTATCGCGCAAATCATGGATGGAAACGCCTAGGCGACGCGTTTCAGATTCAGGCCATTTGAGCAAGGTCATGGCAACGCGCATGGCAGATTTAGGGCCAAGGCCGGGCAAGCGATTTAATTGCTCTACCACCACACGTAGGGGCTCAGGGATTTGTTGTTTCATAATGAAATACTGGTGTTAAAGGCTTTTTTTGAGGAGGTTTTGGCAAAAAAATACGAAAAAATTTTGGGTCAAAAAAAAATGGGAAATTCTGGGCCAAATTTCTGGGCCAAATTTCTGGGCCAAATTTCTGGGCCAAATTTCTGGGGAAGACATGTCCTCCCCAGAAAAAATCTTAAGAAAAAATCTTAGCTTAGAACATGCCTGGAATTTTAATGCCGCCGCTGATGGCGCTCATTTCGCGTTCCATGCTTTCCTTAGCAATACGGTTAGCTTCGTTAACTGCAGCCATAATAAGATCTTGCAACATTTCCACATCGCCGCCTTCTACGGCTTTAGGGTCAATAACAAGATTGCGTAATTCTTGCTTACCGGAAACTTCGGCCTTTACCATGCCGCCGCC
>CAYJPR010000344.1:0-1817 GCA_964372075.1 uncultured Desulfovibrionaceae bacterium
GTTTCCTTCCCCCCACACCCCCCATCCTTCCCCAAAACGCGCTTTACATGCAGTAAATCATAATGCGGCAAGAAGTTTTTATTACAGATAATACTTTGCCGCGCACTAGTTTGGTAAGGAAAGGATGTATACTTTTGTAAGTTTAATCAGTTCAAAAAGTACCAGATGTGAGGCAGGCGAAGTTTTTTATGTAGGGAGCGTATTGAACATACGTAATCGAAATAAAAAACGAGCCTAACAAAACAGATGGTGCTTTTTCAACTGATTACTATCTTAAGTAAGAAGTAATTAAAGAATCATATCTAGAAGTTGCTTCAAAAGCGCGTGAAGCCATAAGCTGGCGGAAAGCCAAACTTACGCACATATTATTATCACGCATTTCTTGCATGGCCTGAGCATACCACTCTGTGGAGGGCAGCACCAACACGCTGTGATAATTTTTTGCAGAAGCGCGAATCATGCAAGGACCGCCGATGTCAATTTCTTCCACAGCTTCTAGGCGGGATAGCTTACGCTCTACAGCGCCGGCAAAATCGTAAAGATTTACGCATACCAAGTCGAAAGGCTGGATGCTGTGTTCTTCTAAAGTCTTAAGGTGCTCTGGATTATCTTTATCGGCGAGGATGCCACCATGAATTTTGGGGTTCAAAGTTTTTACGCGTCCGCCCAATATTTCAGGAAATCCCGTAACATCACTTACCTTAGTAACTTTTAAGCCTTCTTTTTCCAAAAAGGCATAGGTGCCACCGGTGGATACCAGCTCCACACCATTATCAGCTAAGAATTTGCCAAGTTCGCCAAGGCCGGTTTTATCGGTAACGGACAAAATTGCACGTTTAATGGGTAGTAGTTCCATATCTTTCCTCCATACCTAAGTATGCCAAAAAAACTTTTGAGAGGCAAGCCTGTAAGTAAGTCTATAGGTTTGTGGCCTTTTCCTTTTCTTGACGAGTGTGTTAGTAGCAAGGTATTTAAAGACATATACGTTATATGATCATATATTGTAATATAAAAATAAAACAATAAGGAATTCCCATGGATATAAAAATGCTTTCTTGGAATGTGAATGGACTGAGAGCTGTGTCTGCCAAAGAAGATTGGCAATGGTTTGCCCAAAGTGATGCGCACATCATTGGTTTGCAAGAAACTAAAGCCGCTCCTGAGCAATTGAAAGATGAATTGGTACACCCTGAGGGATGGCACTCCTTATGGGCGGCCTCTACGGTGAAGAAGGGCTACTCCGGTGTGGCGGCTTTTAGTCGTATAGAGCCTCTTGGCACCACGGTGGAATTACCTCATGAAGCCTATCAAGGAGAAGGGCGCATAGTGCATATGGAATTGCCTTGGTTCCATTATATTAATGGCTATTTTCCCAATGGCGGGGCGGCGGAGCTTAATGAAGCCGGTAAGCCCACAGGAAAGTTTAAGCGCGTGCCCTATAAAATGGGTTTCTTTGATGCATTTTTAGATTTTGCTGAAAATTTACGTAAAACTAAACCCATTGTGGTGTGTGGTGATTTTAATATTGCGCACAGAGCCATAGATTTAGCCCGGCCTAAGGCCAATGAAAAAAATACCGGATATTTACCGGAAGAAAGGGCTTGGCTAGATGCTTTTACAGCAGCAGGCTATGTGGATACCTTTCGCGCTTGTAAGGGCAATGTGGAAGATGCCTACTCTTGGTGGTCGTATAAAGCAGGAGCAAGGCCCAAAAATATAGGGTGGCGTATTGATTATTTCTTTGTTTCTGAGGAACTGCGCCCTGCCATTAAGGATGCTTGGATAGAAAATCATATTTATGGCTCTGATCATTGTCC
>CAYJPR010000345.1:0-1812 GCA_964372075.1 uncultured Desulfovibrionaceae bacterium
AGGGCTTGGTTAGCATTTTGTTCCACTAAGAATACCGTCATGCCATTGGCATTGACCTGCTCAATAATGGAGAAAATCTGACGAATAATAATAGGCGCAAGACCAAGGGAAGGCTCATCCAGCAGCAATAAGCGCGGACGACCCATAAGCGCGCGGGAAATGGCCAGCATTTGTTGTTCACCACCGGAAAGGGTGCCGCCTGTTTGACGACGACGCTCTGCCAAGATGGGGAAGAGGCTGTACACATACTCTTGGTCGCGTAAAATCTCTGCCTTATCATTGCGTAAGAAAGCGCCAAGGTCGATATTTTCTTGCACGGTAAGGTCGGGGAAAATAAGACGGCCTTCGGGTACTTGGCTTACACCAAGTTTTACAATTTCATGCGGGCGCAAGGTATTAATGGGCTGGCCTTCAAAGGTCACTTGCCCGCTACGTACATGGTTCACGCCGCAAATGGACATGAGCGTGGTGCTTTTACCGGCGCCATTGGCCCCAATAAGGGTTACAATTTCGCCTTGATTGATGGTAAGGGACACATCGCGCAGGGCTTGAATATTCCCATAATAGGTAGAAACATTATCTAATTTAAGCATGGTCATCCTCGCCAAGGTAAGCCTTGATAACTTGAGGGTTACTGCGAATTTCTTCTGGAGTACCCATGGCAATACGAGAGCCGTATTCCATTACATAAATGCGATCAGACATGGACATAACCATGTTCATATCGTGCTCAATGAGTAAGATGGAAAGTTTGTAATCTTCGCGGATTTTTTGCACAAGGCCTTCCAGCTCTAAGGTTTCATTGGGGTTCATACCGGCGGCAGGTTCGTCCAGCAAAAGCATATTGGGCTCTGTGGCCATGGCGCGGGCAATTTCCAAGCGGCGCTGGGCACCATAAGAAAGGTTTTTGGCCTTTTCTTCATAGAAATTATGTAAGTTCACCGTGCGTAAAAGCTCATAGCTGTAGTCCACAGTATTTTGCTCTTCTTGTCTGGTGCCCTTATCGCGTAAAATGGCGCCCAAAATACCTGCTTTGGTGCGGCAATGGCGACCAATCATAACATTTTCCAGCACTGTCATATCTTGCAACAGGCGAATGTTTTGGAAGGTACGGGCCATGCCAAGGCTGGTAATTTCATGGGGTTTACGACCATTTAAAAGGTGTTTTTTGCCATCCTTGGTGTGCAAATATACTTCCCCTTCGGAAGGCTCATAAATGCCGGTAATGCAGTTAAAAAAGGTGGTTTTACCGGCGCCGTTGGGGCCAATAAGGGCCACAATTTCCCCTTCTTTAATTTCTAAATCCACATCATTCAAGGCGCGGAGGCCACCAAAGTTACGGGAAAGAGAAGATACTTCTAAAACAGTTTTCATGGCTTTACTCCTCATTTCCTTTTGCACTTGTGTCTTTGCTCAGCTTGTAGCGGCGTTGCTCGCCTGTCACAAGGCCTTGAGGGCGGAAAATCATCATAAGTACCATGATGGCACCAAAGATGAGTAAGCGGTATTCAGAGAAGGCACGCAAATATTCCGGTACCAGAATAAGAATGAGCGCCGCCATAATAACGCCGGAAATAGAGCCCATGCCGCCCAGCACCACCATGGATAAAATCATGGCAGATTCCATAAAGGTAAAGGAAGCAGGGTTAATAAAGGAAGTCTTAGCGGCAAAAATAACACCGGCAAAACCGGCCCAGCAAGAGCCTAGGGCAAAGGCGGAGAGCTTTACCTTAGTAATATCAATACCCATGGCTTGCGCGGCAATTTCATCTTCACGCAGGGCTTGCAAAGCCAGACCCACGCGGGAGTTTT
>CAYJPR010000346.1:0-1806 GCA_964372075.1 uncultured Desulfovibrionaceae bacterium
CCGGCCACATCTTCAAAGGTAACGCGACCATGCTCTTCGGTGAGCATACGGGCTTTGGAGCGACCAAAGCTCATGGCTTTGCCGCCGCCGCCTTGCATTTGGCGCATGAAGAAAATCCATACCCCAATGAGTAAGAGCATGGGGAACCATGAAATAAGTAAAGTCATATACCAAGGTTGATCATCCAGCGGTTCTGCTTTGATGGCTACCTTTTTTTCCATGAGGCGGTTGACAAGTTCACCGTCAGCAGGGGCGTAGGTTTGAATATTTCTGCCGCTCAAGGTATGACCGATGAGGGTTTTTCCTTGAATGGTTACTTGGGTAATATCGCCCTTATCCACTTGCTGCAAAAACTCCGTATAGGAAACTTGCTGATTGCTACTTTGTGGCTGTTGAAACATGTTGAAAAGCATAACCATGGCTAGGGCAATGATGGCCCAAAGCGTTAGGTTGCGAGTAAACTGGTTCACGATACCTCCGTGATTTTTGATTACTATGTTTATATGTTATAAAATATTTTTTACAAAAGGGGCTTATTCTGAATTGTAACTGCCACAATATAATGCTTATGGATATTTTGGCAAGGGTAGAAAAGCCTACTAATTTCTTCACCATATATGTATTGTGAAAAATTTGCAATGCTTCTATCTTTTCAAAAAGAGGGAAGTAGTATAGGTAGCACAAAAAATAGTGCTTTGAGGGGGAGTCTTCTCAAAGTGCAGTAAAGCAGAGAAGTATGTTAGAAAAAATGTTTGCCTTGCAAGAGCGTCAAAGCACAGTACGCACAGAAATCATGGCCGGCCTCACCACCTTCATGACGGTAGCGTATATTTTAGCCGTTAATCCCAGTATCTTAAGCCAATCAGGTATGGATGGTTCTTCTGTTTTTGTGGCCACAGCTTTAAGCGCAGCTCTTGCTTCCATATGCATGGGGCTCTGGGCCAATATGCCCTTGGTTTTAGCTCCGAGCATGGGGCAAAATGCTTTTTTTTCGTATACCTTAGTGCTGGGCATGGGCTATACATGGCAATTTGCCCTCACGGCTGTTTTTTTGGTGGGCCTTATTTTTATTTTGCTTACTGTCTGTAATGTGCGCGAAGCTTTGCTAGATACCATTCCTGACTCCATGAAGCAGGCCATGACGGTGGGAGTGGGGCTCTTTATTGCTTTCATTGGCCTGCAATCAGCCGGGCTTGTGGTGGGCAATGATACGCATTTATTGGCCCTTGGCTCATTGCATAACCCTGGGGTCTGGGTAGCCTTCGTTTCTTTATTTTGCTCCACAGTGCTCTTGCTTTTACAGGTGCGCGGCGCCTTATTATACGGTATTTTACTAGGTACTGTTGTAGGCATTCCCTTGGGGGTAACTGCCTTAGATGGCGTGACTACGGCCAGTTTTTTTCAAGTGCCTAGCGTGGCTCCTACTTTTTTACAATTTACCTGGGATGATGTGCTGAGTGTAGATATGCTCATGGTGGTGCTTATTTTTCTTTTTGCTAATTTTTTTGATACCATGGCAACCCTTTTAGGCTGTGCTAAGCAGGCAAATTTATTAGATGATAAAGGGCGTTTGCCACGCACAAAGCAAGCTTTTATGGTGGATTCTTTAGCTACCACCGTGGGGGGCATGCTGGGAACTTCTCCTTTAACCACCTATGTGGAAAGCATGAGTGGTGTTGCCGAAGGCGGAAGAACAGGGCTTATGGCTGTAACCGTGGGCTTGCTTTTTATTGTGGCGCTTTTTTTGGCCCCTTTATTCTTACTTATCCCGCAGCAGGCCACGGCATCTATTTTGATTTTGGTGGG
>CAYJPR010000347.1:0-1798 GCA_964372075.1 uncultured Desulfovibrionaceae bacterium
GTGAGATATTGAAAAGACATATAAGACTCCTAAAAAGTATACACAGTTACAAGGGTGCCCTTGGCATAGCCTTCACATTCTTGAGGAATGCTACAATAGCCTTGCGCGCCTGTTAAAGTGGTAATAAGTCCGGATTTCGTGCGTATGGGCTGAGCCACATACTGCCCTTGTTCTTGCTCTAAAGCCACAGGCACAAATTGCAAACGCCCGTGATTGGCTTCCACCGACTCTGTAAGTTTAGCTTGTACATGGGGCTGAGGTATTTTCTTACCCGTAAGCGTAGAAAGTAAGTGATATACTAAGCTTAAAGTAACAAAAAACACAGCTACGGGATGCCCAGGCAGGCCAAATATGGGCTTTTGCGCAATCTTGCCCAAAATAGTAGGTTTACCGGGCTTTAAAGCCACCCCATGAAAGAGCACTTCCCCCTGCGAGGCTATAACCTCACTGGTTACATCTTTCACGCCCACACTGCTACCGCCAGAAATAAGCACCACATCACACTCTGCCACAGCTTGCTTCACAGCGGCTTGTAAAAGCTCTTCCTTATCTTTAATAATGCCATAGGTCATAACATCTTCGCCAAATTGCGCCACAAGCGCCGCCAATAAAGAGGTATTTACCGAGCGTACCTGCGCGTTATTGGGGGTTTCGTGCACCTCTACCAGCTCATCTCCCGTGGTAATAATGCCCACGGTGAGCTTTTTTTGCACAGGCACGTGTACGTGACCAAGAGCAGCCAAGGCACCTATATCTTTTGCGCTTAAACGCGTACCTGCTTTGAGCACTACCTTACCCGGAAAAACATCATCCCCTTTAAAAACCACATGCTGTTGCGGTGCCACAGCCTTAAGTATACCTATGGTACCGTCTCCATAATCTTCTGTATACTCAATCATTTGCACAGCATCTGCACCTTCTGGCAAAGCGCCTCCTGTAGCAACGGCGGCGCAAGCGCCTTTTGTTAAGCTAAAAGTAGGCTCTTCGCCCATAAGAATATGCCCCTGCACAGGCAACATGGCGGGAATACTGTCGCTACAACCAAAAGTTTCACTGGCCTGCACAGCATAGCCATCCACCGAGGAACGATGAAAAGAAGGAACGTATTCTTCGGCACAAATATCTTGCGCCAATATACGCCCCTGACAGTGCAAAAGAGGCACCATTTCTTCTTGCGCTTTATGACTGCTTACCAAGGAGGGAAAGTGGTTTTCAATAATGCTTTGCGCTTCTGCCAAGCTTTTGAGTGTAAACATAGGTATCCTTTGAAATAGAGAAAAAGAAGGAAAATAAACCTTATAATAGAATTATTATTCAGAAAAATGCTTAAAAAGCGAGGAAATACATAACCTCAGTAAGAAGTAGCTATTCTTTGTTCATATGTCAAGATAGGTGCCAACATACCCTCACCATTGTGCAAAGAGGCACAAATACTTTTGAGAACTCTCGCTAGACAGCAAGTTCATTTTATGCGACAAGAACCAATTCTATTGCCCTTAGTTTACTAACTGTAAAGAACACAGATGAGGCTATATATGGTCATAGGCCCTTGGACACATGATGAATTTATGGAAGAGGCACGCAAATTTCACGGCTATCCCGCTCCCGGCCTTATTATTGCCGGCTACATGGTGGAGATGGCCCGCAACGCCCTCCCCGAAGGCATACTCTTTGACGCCATAAGCGAAACGGGTCAATGCCTACCCGACGCTGTGCAATTGCTCACCCCCTGTACAGTGGGCAATGGCTGGTTGCGCATACACAATTTTGGCCTCTACGCTTTAAGTCTTTTTGATAA
>CAYJPR010000348.1:0-1797 GCA_964372075.1 uncultured Desulfovibrionaceae bacterium
CATGTTCATCTTGCCCGCGCTCAAGACGCCAAGTACTCCCAAGGGCATCCAAATAAGAAGTCTGGCACGTAAGCGTGCGAGGGATATCTTTTCCTTCCACCACTGGTAACGGCCTTTTTTGTAATAATGCCGTAAGAATTCGGAAAAAATTGGGCTGTCTAAAATCTTGTAAACATTTGGTATCAATGAGACAAGGGCGAGATTCCACACAAGGGGCGCAAGGCCCTGCCCATTGCCATACAGTATGCCCCGCACCATAGGGGCCTGTTTCGTGACACCACGCGGAGGAAAGAAAAAAAGCATGTACCGGCACACCTAAACGAGCGCCTAGGTGCATGGTTCCCGTATCCGGACTTATAAGAGCATCAAGACCTTGTACAGCCTCCATAAGCCCTTGCCATGAGGTTTTTCCGCAATAATCATGCATATGCGCATGCATGGAAGCAGGAAGAAGCTTTTGCACCTGTTTTGCTAAGGGCACTTCGGCTTGACTGCCTAAAAAATAGATGGGAGGACCGCCAAGGCTTTCAAAAAAAGTGCGAATGATGGGCGCTAACACAGGCGGCGGCAAAGAGCGACGTGACTCACGCCCGGCAAGCACAATGCCTATGCCTCTACCTTGCCCTTGCGCTGGGGGATTAACCCTTTCCGGCGCCACTGGCTGTACGCTGAAATGAGCCCAAAAATCCACAAGATTTATGGGACTTATAACTCTATTACGCGTCCATGCAAAGGCCTTTTGCACCCAAGTACTACGCTGGATTTGCCCTTGCTCTACAGCATAACCCACCACTATTTCTGGTGAAAAAAGCCTCACCAAAGCCGTGTTTAAAGGGCTATAATTAAGGTTGTATACGGCAGAAAAATTTTGAGAGCTTAGATAACCCATGGCCTTATGCATAGCCAGCATATCTCGCGCACCAGCCCCATGGGCAGCAATGGTATGGACAATACTTTGCGGATATAAAAGACAGGCAAGCTCTTTAAGGCTTGTATCCACACAAAGATGCACTTGCCCCTGCCCTTCTAAGGTCTTAATAAGACGCCCTGTTTGCACAAGGTCTCCAAAGCGGGCCAATTGAATTAGTAAAATATGTTTCATACAGCTCCCTTACAACTCCCCTTTGGATAATTACGCAATATTTTACTCAACATCAAGCCACAATAGCTTTTAGATTGTTGAAAAAGCGCACATTGCATCGTTAGGCTTGCTTTTTACTCCAGTTACGTATGGTTAAATACGCGCCTTCCGTAAGAAAGCTTCGCCTGCCTCGCACTCTACACTTTTTGAACAATCTATAGTGAAATCATAGATGGACATATTTTAATGGGAAAATTTTAGGAGAAAAATCCTCTCTTCACAGGCCGCAAAGAATGATGTACAAGGGGACACAAAGAATAATTTTCTGCAAAAGACGCAATAAAGACTTTAGGACAGCATGTATTATCCCCTCTTTTTAGATTTAAGCCATAGCCAATGCCTCATTGTGGGGGCAGGGGCCGTGGGCTTGCGTAAAGCTCAAAGCCTGCTAGAGGCTAAGGCCAAAGAAGTTCTCGTGCTAGACATACAAGACTTTAGCCCAGATTGGGAAAACTATGCTCATATGCCCGCATTGCGTTTGGAAAAACGCCTCTTTACAGAAGAAGATTTATGCGGAAAAACATTAGTCTTTGCCTGCACGGGGCAAAAAGAGCTCAATGCTCATATTGCTACTTTGTGCGCTGAACGCCACATTTTATGCAATTGTGTGGATGCTCCGCGCAAGGGAAATTGTATTGTGCCGGCTTTAGCAAAAG
>CAYJPR010000349.1:0-1793 GCA_964372075.1 uncultured Desulfovibrionaceae bacterium
TGATACTTTTTAGCCGCATCATAGAACATTTCATAATTACCCGAGGTGGCAATGGCGCCGTGCAAAGCTAAGCTGGTAAGCACATCTCCACTACGAGTAGGATTTTCCACAGCCACACGCCAAGGGCTTTGCGCGCCCTTTTGACCACTCACGCGAATATCACCGCCGGCATTAACGAGATGATTATGCACGCCTGCCTTAGACAGGACCTCAGAGGCCGCATCAGCAATATGCCCCTTGGCTATGCCATCCAGCGTAACAGCCATGCCGGCACGTCCAAGGCGTACATGATCTGCGCTCACATGCACTTCCTGCGCTTGCATAAGCTCTCTGGCAACACGCACATCAGCGCGGTCCAGTTGCATGTTTCCTTGGGGATTTTGCGCCTTACGGTACACATCCAACAAGGGAGCTACGGTCATATCAAAGGCGCCGCCCGTCATGCTATGTACGCGCTGGGCTTTTTGCACCACATACACAAGGCTAGACGGTGCAGAAAATAATTTGCCTTGGGTATTCAGCTCAGTCAAAGCAGAGCTGGTATGGCGGCTTAATTCTGCTTCCAATTGTACCATGCGCTCAAAGGCTTGACCTAAGGCATTTTCTGCCAAGGTCTTGCTTTCATGCACGGCGGATAAGGTCACAAAAGTGCCCATGAGTAAACGCGTTTGCGTATGCACAGAGGCCTGAGGTGCCATGGAAGCCAAAGTACTCGCAGGTTGCACCAGTAAAGCAGCTCCGGCCAAGACGCTACCTTTTAGGAAGCCACGACGACTTACATTTTTCATTATATCTTGTGTCATATTAACTCCTGCCTTAGGCCTGTGGGCTTGCTGGGGCACTTTCTTCTTGCGGTGCCGTGTTCAGCTCTTCCAACACTTGCGTTTTTAAAGAAGTGTCTAAAGTAGCACAGAAAGGACGCAAAATGTTACGTGGGCATACGCCAATGCAAGCTTCCTCGCACTCAGCCCCATAGCTTAAGCATTTTTGCTGATCAATCTCAATGCGGCTATCCTTTTGCGAAATGGCCTTAGCTGGGCAAGCTTTGATACACTTACCACAGTTAATGCAGCCCACTTCACACACATCCATAACAGCACGCAACTTATCTTTAGTAGCACAAGTCACTGCCACACGAGCGCGCACAGGAATAAGATCTAAAGAGTTACGCGGACAAGCCTTAATACACATGCCACAGCCTGTGCACTTAGCGGCGCTAATAACCACAAGACCGTCTTTAATTTCCATGGCGTCAAAAGGACATACTTCCACGCAATCGCCAAAACCAAGACAAGACCAATTACAAAGGTCTGAGCCATTCATAAGCAAGGTCACCCCTGCACAAGAAGAAAGGCCATGATAAGTGTAACGAGCCTTCACATTACCGCTTATCTTATCGCAACGGCGAAAAGATACCATGGGGTCAGCGGCGCCCACAGATTTACCTGTAAGCTCGCCCACAGTAATGGTGGTATCGGCAGAGCCGGCCACACATAAAGCGGCAGACACCGAAGGATCATTCACCACCGCAATGGCATAACCTTCACAGCCGGCATAACCACAGCCACCGCAGTTGGCGCCGGGTAAGGCGTCCATAACGGCTTCTACACGGGGGTCTTCTTCCACATAGAACACACGCGAAGCTGCAGCAAGCACAATGGCTGCTACTAATCCAAGCCCAAAAAGGGTAAGAACAGATGATAAAACCATGTGAAAGCCTCCTAGCTGGTCATGCCTTTAAAGGCGACAAATGCAAGGGACATGAGCCCCGCCATGATCAAAGCAATGGGCGT
>CAYJPR010000350.1:0-1792 GCA_964372075.1 uncultured Desulfovibrionaceae bacterium
CAGACAAGTTAAACTCTTCACTAAAATCTTTGAGCAGCTTAGGGAAGGGGAACCATGCCGCTTCATCACGCACTTTCTGTAATTCATTAAGGTAGAATTTATAACGCCCCTGCATTTCTTCTACCTGACGTTGAATCACCTCTTCAATTTTCTTTTCCAATAAGGGGCGCTGGCGAATGACTTCCAAGAAAGTAATATAGTTTTTAATGCCGGCCACCTGCATAAGCTCTTGCAACATGGATTGCATAAGCATGTAACTGGGGTGCACAGGGGGAAACCACAAGGCCACTTTTTCATTAAGCAAAGAAGCTTTTTTAGCTTCCACTTCAGCGCTTTGCTCAGTGTCGCGCCAAATGGGATAGAGATGTGTTAAAATCATAAGTCGCCCGCGGCCCAACTCCGGATCCAGCAAGAAGCGATTAAAATAATACATATCATCCATAACCAGCTTGCTTATGCTAGAAAGCTCTTGCTCCACAAAGCCCATCTTCACCTTACAGACTATACGTCTATAATCAATAGACTTCCATTGCGGCATAACTCTTTGTATTTGTCCGTACTGAGCTATGGCATCTAGGTATTCTTCTTTTACCTCAGCAATGCGGGCTTGCAAATATTCATTCCAGGCTTGCAGAGCAGGCATACCCGTTAAGGTGGCGGCTTCTTTAAAAGCCAGTTGAGCTCTGCCATAATCGCCCATATACAGTTGCATAAAGCCTTGCAAAGTACGCAAGCGCATTTCACGGGGGTTACGCGTTATAAGCTCTTGTAATTCCGCAATAAGAGGCGTAGCAGAACTGCCCCCAAGCTTCATGAATTTATCAAAGATATCCCAGACAATATGCTCATCACGTTCCAACGTTTGCTCTTCGCGAAATTTTCCTAAATTCAAGCCCTTGGTAAGCCACATATGTGGCATGGAACGCACTTGCGAATAAAAATTCACATCAAAAATGGCCTTTAAAATTTCTGCCTTATCATCATTATCGGCTAATATAGAAGCAAAAGGAATACTATCATCATCCCCTGCGCTTTTGGCAATATCGCGAAAGGCCGTGTTCATGGCATCAATATCCATATTGGCCCCTGCGGTGGCTGTATCGCAAGAAAAGGTATTAAGCCCAAGAGTGGGGCAATGTATATTTTTATGCGTATTTATACCGCAGAAAAAGCAGGGAGGATCATCAGAGGCCAGCAATTGCGCCGCCATGACCAAGTGAATGGCCGGTGAGCCGGCGGCCACTTCGCCAAGGGCCACGGTGCACCAAGCATCCATGGAGGTATGATTATTGGAAAAACGAATGTCTTGAACTTTAAAACCATCTCCCAGCAAATAGGCTGTACGATAGCTCATATAGGGACTATCTGGGCTCAAACGAGTCCATTGCAGGCCCACTTTTTTGTATAAATCCCCGTTAAAGTTCATACCCTTACGGTCAATAATAACCGTTAGAAATGGCCAAAATTTATCCGGATCCAGATTTTTAGTTTCATCCACACGGCGTAAAACTTCGCGTAGCCATGCACGCATAAGCAAGAGGTTATCAATGGAAAACATGATAAAGTTATCTTGCATAACAAATTTGAGCTTATGTTCTTTCAAGGACTCAATAAGCGCTTGTTGCATATGCGGCCAAGCTTTTTGATAGGCTGGGTCAAGCTGATTACCCAGGGGGCGCCAAATACCATACCAGCCTTGAGAGGAGGTATAAGGCAAGCGCGTGTCTGCATCAAAGGTGGTCCATTCTGCAATGGCCATACCTTGCTTTAAAGGCGACTTTACAAAGGTAAT
>CAYJPR010000351.1:0-1788 GCA_964372075.1 uncultured Desulfovibrionaceae bacterium
GCCAATATCAATTTATACAATTGCCACTATATGTCTACGCACATCTTGGGCAGCACCGGTGGCAATACCGATGACCTTAAAGAAGCCATAAAACTTTCCGAAGAAGGCAAATTGCATACTGCAGTTATGGTAAGCCACATATGTGGTTTAGATGCTGTGGCCGAAACCACTGCCACGCTTCCCGAAATTCTTGCCGGAAAGATTTTGAGCTATACACACATAAATATGCCACTTACCGCCATTGAAGACTTTGAAGAGCTTGGCAAAACAGACCCGCTCTTTGCTAAATTGCATAAGAGTGTAGCTGAGCATAATGGGCTTTGGAATGTTGATGCAGAAAAGATTTTGTTAAGCCATTACGGTGCATAATAAAAAAACATACCAATTTATATAGCAAAAGCCTCTGTGCAAATACGTATTGCGCAGAGGCTTTTTTTATATGTCAGCTACCATGAAAAATCATGTAGCTCATGCACATGTAAAATACAATTTTCAGTGATAGCTTTATTATTCCACTGTGACACTTTTGGCTAGATTTCTTGGTTGATCCACATCAAGATTGAGCTGTGTTGCCATGTAATAGGCAAAAAGTTGCAAAGCCGGTAAAATCAAAAAGCTTTGCAAAGGCTGTATTTGGGTTAAAGGCAGTTGCCAGCCATGGGTGGCGTTTATGGCTGCATCTTTATGGGAAAGCACAATGGTACGCCCACGTCTTGCTTGAACAACTTCGGTGTTTGAGCGTACTTTTTCAAATAAATGGTCATTGGCAGCAATAACGAAAGTAGGGAATTCTGTATCAATCAAGGCAATGGGACCATGTTTCATTTCAGCAGAAGAATAGCCCTCAGCATGAATGTAAGATAATTCTTTAACTTTTAATGCTCCTTCAAGGGCTAAAGCGTACTGATAGCCACGTCCCAAAAAGAAGAAATGCTTTTCCTTATAATAGTCTTTGGAAAGAGCTTCGGCCCTTTCTGCAATACTTGGCAATTGATTTTCCAACACCTTAGGCATGGATTCTATGCCTTCAATATATTGAGAAACCTTATCGGCATTATTATTTTTCTTTTGCGCATAATACATAGCCATGAGCAATAAGAGCACCATTTGTGCTGTCATAGCCTTAGTTGAAGCAACACTAATTTCCGGCCCGGCGTGGGTATAAAGCGTTGTATCAGCTTCCCTAGAAAGAGATGAGCCCAGCACATTACAAATGGCAACGGTGGGAATGTTAAGCTTTTTAGCTTTGAGTAGTGCGGCAAGCGTGTCTGCAGTTTCGCCACTTTGACTCATACATAACATAAATTCATCATCGAAAAAGGCCGGGGTTCTGAAGGCAAATTCTGAAGCAAGTTCAACTGTTACCGCAACTCCAGAAAGCTCTTCAATAATATCCTTACCCCAAAGAGCTGCATAATAGGAAGTACCACAAGCAGCAATATGTATGCGCCTTGGAAGAGGCATGTGGCTAAGTTCGTGTAGCACAACCTCAGAGTCCACAATTCTTGAACGCAAGCAATCACCAATAACCTTGGGCTGTTCAAAAATTTCCTTCAACATAAAATGCTTATAGCCATCTTTTTGTGCAGAAACAGTATCCCATGCAAGAGTTACTACATCCCTTGAAATAACACTTAAATCTGCTAAGTTTTTGAGCGTATAACCGGTTGGCTCGCAACAAAGGAGCTCACCTTCATTGATAAATACCACATTTTTTGTCCAAGCAATAAAAGCTGGAGCATCAGAAGCAATGAAGTATTCATTTTGCCCAACACCCAAGAGCATGGG
>CAYJPR010000352.1:0-1786 GCA_964372075.1 uncultured Desulfovibrionaceae bacterium
ACGGTGTTCGGAGGACAGGGCTTCAAAGAGGGTGCTGGCGTGTTTTGTTTCCATAGGTTGATAGTTCAACATTATTTGAAATATGTCAAGAGTGAGTGAGGGGATTTTGGTGATTTTTTTTAGGTGGGGATAAGTGAGGGGGAATTATATCTTGAAGGTTGTTGTTTTTAAGATAGTGTTATTTTACTGTGTGTATATAAAGCGCGTTTTGGGGGAGATAGGGGGGTGTGGGGGACTTTTTGGCGCTAGCAAAAGCCCCCTCTTTCCCCCCACAAAAAAACAAAAGGGTCATGACTCAAACAAAAAACTTACTCTTTACCCCAGAGCATTTTCCATTCAATAATTTTTTGCAAGGCGTCCATGGGGCTTAAGTGCTCCGGGTCACAATCTTTAATGATGCGCACAAGGGGGTGTTCCTCCGGTGGGCTACCGCCATCGATATGGGGCAAGGGCGGCGGGGCATCCAGCTCTTGCGTGGGCAATTCCAGACCGGGCAAGGTGCTAATTTCTATGCGCGGTGAGGGGTCACGTTGCCCTTGCGAGGAGGATTTTTGCTCTAAATCCGCAAGAATTTGACGGGCGCGTTGCACTACGGGCATGGGCACACCGGCAAGGCGCGCAACTTCTACGCCATAACTGCGATCAGAGGGGCCGGGCACAAGGCGATGGAGGAAGATGACCTCGCCGCCGTGTTCGCAAATGGCAATATTCATGGTGAATACGGAAGACAGTTGCGACTCTAGAGCGGTGAGCTCGTGGTAGTGCGTGGCAAAGAGGGTGCGAATGGTGCCTTGGCAGCGCTTAGTGAGCTCTTCTACCACAGCCCAGGCAAGGGCAAGACCATCGTAAGTGCTGGTACCGCGGCCTATTTCGTCTAAAATAACAAGGCTTTTCTTGGTGGATTGGCGTAAAATGCGCGCTGTTTCCATCATTTCTACCATGAAAGTACTTTGCCCGGCGGCCAAGTTATCTGAAGCGCCCACGCGGGAAAAAATTCTATCTATGATACCAAGACGCACGTGAGAGGCCGGCACGTAGGAACCCATGTGCGCCAGTAGAGCAATGATGGCTGTTTGCCGTAAGACGGTGGATTTACCTGCCATATTGGGCCCTGTGAGCAGGCAAAGGCGGCGGCGTTCATCCATGGTGAGGTCGTTGGCTACAAAATTTCCGGTGCCTATGATGGCTTCTACCACAGGGTGGCGCCCTTCACGAATGTACACATCTTGAGAATTGTCCAGCTCAGGCGCAGACCAATGTTGCTGGCGTGCCACATGGGCAAGGCTTTGCCAGTAGTCTAGCTGAGCAATGGCATGGGCTGTGAAGAGAATACGGCTACGCTGGGCGCTAATGGTTTCGCGTAGCTCTTGGAAGAGGGTGTATTCCAATGTTTTGCGCTTTTGCGCCGCTTGCATGATGTGATCTTCCAACTCTTTTAAGGCGGCAGTGGTGAAACGCTCTGCATTGGCAAGGGTTTGACGGCGCTGGAAGTAGTCGGGAATGTCCCCTTGAGCGGCGCGGGTGAGTTCAAAATAATACCCGAAGACGCGATTATAGCCCAGCTTAAGCTTGGTTAAGCCCGTACTTTCTTGCTCCTTAACAAGCATTTCTTGAAGCTTTTGCTCGCCATGCTCCACAAGATCAATGAAACCATCGAGCTCAGCATGGTAACCCACTTTGAAAAGACCGCCATCGGTAATAACATTGGGCGGTGCGTCCACAAGGGCTTTGTTTAACAGCTCGGTAATGTCTTCAATGTTGTCCCAATGTTGTAAAAGATTTTGCA
>CAYJPR010000353.1:0-1783 GCA_964372075.1 uncultured Desulfovibrionaceae bacterium
CCTGAGTACACATAGCCCACGGTGAAAAGCAATATGGCAAGGCCAATGGCTACGGTTTCATAGCGGCGGTGCAAAACTTTGCCCACAAAGGGGCCAAATTTAAATTCCACAAAATGCATGAAGTTGTCGCTAAAGCGCGCTTGCCATGCAGAAAAGGCACGGAAAGGGGCTGTAAAAATGGAACCTTTTTTATCGGCATAAGACTGCCCTTTGACGCGCTTTTTCAAATGACTCAAGTGAGCCGGTAATACATAGACAGATTCTATAAGCGAACAAATGAAAACGGCTATAACAATAAGGGGAAGCACCATCCATACCTTACCCATGGTACCGGGAATAAAGAGCATGGGCATAAAAGAAATCATATTGGTCAGTACGGAGAAAGTCACAGGCCCGGCCACTTCACGCGTGCCACGCACGGCAGCTTCTAGAGGCTCCACCCCACGTTCCAGCCACGCAGCCACGTTTTCCCCCACCACAATGGCATCATCCACCACAATGCCAAGGGTCACTATAAAGGCAAACATGGAGATAATATTAAGGCTTATGCCAAAAGGGGTGAAAAACCAAAAGGCACCGAGTACAGATACAGGAATACCCAAACTTACCCAAAAAGCCAAGGAGGGACGCAAGAAAATGGCAAGACAAATGAACACTAACAGTCCACCCACAATGGCATTTTCTGTCATGAGTTCCTTACGCTGATTGTACACTTCCGCCATATTTTGCTGAATGTACACATCTAAAGACTCAGGCATAATTGCATTGTACTTTTCCACTATGGCCTCGGTGGCTAAGGCCACTTCGGTGGGGTCTTCATTACCAAGGCTATAAATTTCTATGGAGAGGGAATTTTTTCCATTATATTCGCTCCAATTACGCGTATCATCAAAGGTATCAATAACTTTAGCAATATCATCTAAAAGGAGGCGAGAGCCATCGGCATTGGTGCGTATGGCTATATTAGCAAAATCTGCCGCATAATCTCGGCGCTCATTAAGACGTAATAAAATATCTCCGCTGGCAGCATTAAGACTACCACCGCCCTGCTGAACGGCGCCAGTACCAATGGCATTGGCAATATCTTCCATGGTTAAGCCATAACGGCGTAAAGTATCTTGCTTAACTTCTACCCACACTTCATGATCTTGTATGCCCTCCAGCTCCACTTGCGTAATGGCCGGATCGTTAATCAAATCTTCTTTTATTATATCGCCCCAATAACGAAGCACTGCCGTATCCACATCCCCCACTAAGGAAAGCTCCATGGCATCTCTACGAGAAGAACGCAAAGACACGGTGGGACGCTCTGCATCCACAGGAAAGGTGGTAATACGGTCCACGGCGGCCTTCACATCTTGAAGAAGCACATTGGCATCCACGTCATCGGTGCCTTCAATGACCACCGAAGCTGAGCCTGTAGAAATGGAGGCTGTGGTTTCTTCCACACCATCTAAGCCTTGCACGGCTTCTTCAATGGTTTGAGCCACACTTTTTTCCATTTCTTCAGGGGTGGCCCCGCTCACAGAAACAGAAACGGTAATGCTAGTTATTTCAAAATAGGGAAAGACCTCGCGGCGCACTTGAGAGGCCACAATAATGCCACCTATCATCATGACAACCATAAGTAAATTAGCCGCTACAGGATTACTGGCCATCCAGCCTACCGGGCCGCGTAAATATTTTTTCTGTGGTGCTTGGCTCATGACTTACTCCGCACTGGGCTTGCTTTCAGCATTTTTGGGGCCTTTACCGGCAGCATTTTTAGCCCCCTTACCGCCTT
>CAYJPR010000354.1:0-1780 GCA_964372075.1 uncultured Desulfovibrionaceae bacterium
GCCTTTTGGCTGAAGAGCGCCGCGGTGATACCGAAGTGCCGGAACTTGGCCTTGACCAAATATATGAACAGCTTTCTCTTGCTGTGGACCGTGTCATGCAAGAGGGGTCTTTATACCATCCCCAAAGCGCCGCCCTTGCCATAAAGCAAGCTCGCGGAGACATGGTGGAAGCCATATTTTTACTACGTGCTTTTCGCACTACCTTACCCCGTTTTGGCTCTACTTTACCCCTAGAAACGGAAAATATGCGTATTCGTCGCCGTATTTCTGCCACCTATAAAGATATTCCCGGTGGGCAATTATTGGGACCCACCTTTGACTATACCCATAGACTTTTAGATCCTTCTTTGGCCTCTTATGCCAAGGAAAGTACACAGAATGTGGGCGCCCAAGTAGCAGACTCTTCTGCCCCTCAGACTGAAAGCAAGATGCGCTCGGCCGATGAGGTGAGCTTTCCTTGTCCTAAGGTGTTGTCCTTTTTAGAAAAGGAAGGGCTTTTACCGGAAGAAGTGGCAAATCCCCACGCTAGCCCCGGAGATTTAACACGTCATGCTTTGCAATTGCCTGCCGGTCGTGACATTCGCTTGCAAAACCTTGCCCGCGGTGATGAAGGTCTTATTTTGGCCTTGGCCTATTCCAGCCAACGCGGTTTTGGCTCTACCCACCCCTTTGCCGGTGAAATACGCATGGGGGATGTGGAAGTGAGCTTTGTGCCGGAAGAATTGGGCTTTCCCATTGTGGTGGGTGAAATTCCTCTCACCGAGTGTGAAATGGTGAATAAGTTTCATGGCGGCGGAGATAAGCCGGCCTGCTTTACGCGTGGTTATGGTCTAGCTTTTGGTGAAGGCGAGCGCAAGGCCATGAGCATGGCTATGGTAGATCGCTCTTTACGTTCTAAAGAGCTTGGCGAAGCCTTACTTGGACCGGCGCAGGATGAGGAATTTGTGCTCTATCATAGCGATAATGTGGAAGCTTCCGGCTTTGTGCAGCATTTAAAATTACCGCATTATGTGGACTTCCAAGCGGAATTGGAATTATTACGTTCATTACAAAAATCTCATGCCAAGCGCACAGCTGCGCAGCAGTCAGACCAAAATGAGCAAGTAAGTGAGGAGAGTGGCCATGAGCGCTCATAATGATATTTCTTCTGGCGATATTTTTTCTTTGGACAGTGTGCCCTTAGGCTATAACTATGCCTATTTAGATGAACAAAGTAAGCGCATGTTGCGCCGTACTTTACTTAAAGCTGTGGCCATTCCCGGCTATCAAGTGCCCTTTGGTGGACGTGAAATGCCCATGCCTTATGGTTGGGGTACCGGTGGTATTCAGGTGAGCGCCGCCATCTTGGGCAGGCAAGATGTGTTTAAGGTCATAGATCAAGGCTCTGATGATACCACCAATGCCGTGTCCATTCGTGCCTTTTTTGAAAAGGTGGCGGAAGTGAGCGTTACCATGGATACCGCTGAGGCCAGCATTATTCAAACGCGTCACCGTATTCCTGAAGAGCCTTTGCAAGAAGGGCAGATTATGGTGTATCAAGTGCCCATTCCTGAGCCATTACGCTGGATGGAGCCTAGTGAAGTGGAAACACGCACCATGCATGCGCTGGAAGAATACGGCGTTATGCATGTGAAATTATACGAAGACATAGCTAAACACGGCGAAATTGCCACTTCGTATGATTATCCTGTTATGGTGCATGGACGTTATGTTATGAGCCCTTCACCGCTACCTAAATTTGATAATCCTAAGATGCATCAAAGTCCGGCTTTGCAACTCT
>CAYJPR010000355.1:0-1767 GCA_964372075.1 uncultured Desulfovibrionaceae bacterium
CAAAATCCCAAAATAAACTAATTAAAGTACAAAAAATTTCGGAGGAATATATGTCAAAAGTTCGTACCGTAGAGGGCATGTTGGATGCCAAGGGTTTAAAGTTCACCATTATTGCTACCCGTTTTAATGATTTTATTGTGGATCGTTTAGTGGGCGGTGCTGTGGATTATTTAGTGCGTCATGGTTGTGCCGAGAAGGATATTACCGTGGTGCGTATTCCTGGTGCATTTGAAATGCCTGTGGTGTGCAAGAAGATTGCCGCTAAAAAAGAGTGCGACGGTATTTTGGCTTTAGGTGCTGTTATTCGTGGTGGCACACCGCATTTTGATTTTGTGGCCAATGAAGCTACTAAGGGTTTAGCGCAGGTTTCTTTAGAATCCGGCATTCCTGTGGGCTTTGGTCTTTTAACCACTGATAATTTAGAACAAGCCATTGAGCGCGCCGGTACCAAGGCTGGCAATAAGGGCGTAGAAGCTGCGGCTGCTGTGCTTGAAACCGTGCGTGTGTTGGAGCACATTTAATGTCCAAAAAAAATTCTCGCCGCAGTGAACGCGGCTTTGCGTTTCAGGTTCTTTATGCCCTTTCTTTTAGCCCTGTGCAGACCATAGAAGGTGTGCGCGCGGCTTTTCGCAAGTCTCCTGATTTTGTGGAAAAAGAAGAAAGCCTTGATGATGTACAAGGTTTTGCTTGGGAATTGGTTTCCGGTATTTGGAGCCATGAAAAAGATCTGGATGAGCTTATAGCCAAGTATTCACATAATTGGCGTATTAATCGTATGGGTCGCATAGAGCTTACCATTTTGCGTATGGGCCTTTATGAGATGCTCTATAGAGAAGACATCCCTGCCAAGGTGGCAATTAATGAGGCGCTGGAGCTTTCACGTCAATATGGCGAAGAAAGCGCGCGTACTTTTTTGAATGGGATTTTAGATGCCGCAGCCAAAGCGCTGGATAGCGGCGAAATTACACAACGATAACACGGTAAAAAGGTCGATTTCATGACGCAGGATATGTATACACCGGGCAGTATAGAAGTTAAATGGCAAGCCCATTGGGATAAAGAGCAAACCTATGCTGTGACGCATACCTCCACTAAGCCCAAATATTATGTGCTGGAAATGTTACCCTATCCTTCGGGCAACATTCATATGGGCCATGTGCGCAACTATTCCATAGGCGACGTGGTGGCACGCTTTAAGCGTATGCAAGGCTTTAATGTGTTGCATCCCATGGGTTGGGACGCTTTGGGCTTACCCGCAGAAAATGCCGCCATTAAGAATAATACCCATCCTGCCGCGTGGACTTTTTCTAATATTGATAATATGCGCACACAATTGCGTCGCTTGGGCTATTCTTATGATTGGAATAGAGAAGTGGCTACGTGTGTACCGGAATATTATCGCTGGGAACAATTGTTCTTTTTGAAAATGCTGGAAAAGGGCCTTATCTATCGTAAAAAGGCGCCGCAAAACTGGTGTCCCGATTGTCATACAGTACTGGCCAATGAGCAAGTTATTGAGGGCCAATGCTGGCGCTGCGATTCCATGGTGGAGCAAAAAGAGCTGACCCAATGGTTTGTGCGTATTACGGCTTATGCTGAAGAGCTTTTGGCAGACCTTGAGCAATTGCATAAGGGCTGGCCGGAGCGCGTTATTGCCATGCAACAAAACTGGATTGGCAAATCCCACGGGGCAGAAATTACTTTCCCGCTGGAAAAAGCTCTTACTGTGGACGGTAAAGAATATAAGGGTATAGATGTTTTCACCAC
>CAYJPR010000356.1:0-1757 GCA_964372075.1 uncultured Desulfovibrionaceae bacterium
GTGGAAATGCCGCAAGAAGTGGTTAAGGCTGTAGTTGAAGCCTATAAAGCCATTTGCGCTGAAAATGATGGCGAAATTGTACCTGTGGCAGTGCGTTCTTCTGCTGCTGGTGAAGACTCCCGCAAAAAAGCCTTTGCCGGTTTACAAGATACCTATTTAAATATGGTGGGCGATGATAAAGTTGCTATGGCTTATCATTGGGATTGTGCCTCTGCATATAACCTACGCTCCATGACCTATCGCCGCGAAGCCATTTTAGACGCTTTAGCCAAAGCAGAAGAAGTGGGTGATCAAAGCATTGCTGAAACAGCCAAGAAAGAATGGGCCATTGAAAATACCTCCCTTTCTGTATGTATGATGCAAATGATTAATCCTGTGATTTCCGGTACAGCCTTTTCTGCAGATACCGCCACAGGTTGCCGCGGTACTGCCCGTAAAGAGCTTGTAAGCATTGATGCCAGCTTTGGCCTTGGTGAGGCTGTTGTGGGTGGTAAGGTTACCCCAGACAAACTTTATGTTTTCCAAAAAGATAATGGTTCTGAGGTAGTTATTCGCCAAATGGGTCGCAAAGATATGAAAATTATCTATGATGAGAAGGGCGGCACCAAAGAAGTAGAAGTGCCAGAATTAGAAGCACTGCGCTGGGCTCTTTCTCTGTCTCAAGCCGAACGCGTTGCCAAGGGTGTACGCGCCGTAAGCGCAGCTTACGATGGCATGATTATGGACACAGAATTTTGTATCGATGCCAAAGACAGACTCTGGTTTGTGCAAGCGCGTCCAGAAACTCGTTGGAATGATGAATTGGAATTGCATCCGCATACCATTTTCATGCGCCGCAAAGAAGTGGACCCCAAGAGCGCTGCTACAGCTGAAGTGCTTGTGGAAGGCAATGGCGCTTCCCGTGGTGCAGGGCAAGGTACCGTGAAATTCTTACGTTCTGCCCTTGAATTAAATAAAATTTCTAAAGGCGACATTTTAGCCGCCGAGCGTACCGACCCCGATATGGTGCCAGGTATGCGTGTAGCTTCTGCCATTATGGCTGACGTTGGCGGAGATACCAGCCACGCTGCCATTACCTCTCGCGAGCTTGGTATTGCTGCTGTTATTGGTATTCAACGCGTAGATAAACTTCGCGCCCTTGATGGTACAGAAGTTACTGTAGATGGTACCACCGGTAAAGTTTACCGCGGTTTATTGCCCTTACATGAAGTGGGCGGCGAAATGGACATCTCTAAGCTACCAAATACCCAAGCAAAAGTGGGTCTTGTATTAGCAGACGTTGGTCAATCTCTGTTCTTATCTCGCCTGCGTGACTTACCTAAATTTGAAGTGGGCCTTTTGCGCGCAGAATTTATGCTGGGCAATATCAGCATTCACCCTGGTGCACTTGAAGCCTATGATAACGGCACCTTAGAAAGTGTTGTGCAAAAGCAAGCTCGTATTTTAGATGACCGTTTATCTAAAGTATTACGCGAACAAATCTCTGCTGGTCTTATTGTATCTAACTTAGATTTACGTACACATGTGGGTGAAATTACAGGTTTATCTTATGAAGTAAAGAAACTTGCTTCTGAATCTGCCAGTGCAGCCCCAGAAGAGCTTTTATTTGTTCACCGCAAAATGCGCGAACTAGAAAATAAAATTGACGAATATTGGGAAGCTGCTGCAAGACGTATTGATATTATTAAAACCAGTGATGATTTGCACGAACATGTGCGCATTATCATGGGCTTTGATGATGAATTGGCCATGCTTTC
>CAYJPR010000357.1:0-1753 GCA_964372075.1 uncultured Desulfovibrionaceae bacterium
CAGTCTCAGCCTCTAGCCGTGCTTTTATGGGGTAAGCCTGCCCAAAGCTATGCAGAGCTTTTTACAATGTCACCTACGCCCCATTTTATAGCCATGGCGGCGCACCCTTCCCCTTTATCGGCCCATAGAGGCTTTTTTGGATGCAAGCATTTTTCCAAAGTGAATGCATGGCTCAAAACGCAAAATAAAGAGCCCATAGCATGGTAAAAAAGCCGCAGTTTTCACCGCGGCTTTTTGCATTCTCATACATGGGCAACCATGCGCAAAAATATATTTTACTGACCAGCTACATGCTTAGTCATCATAATCTGCATCGTCGGGCCACATGTCCTCATCCAGCACCTTATACGAGCGCACAAAGAGGCTCAGAATGCCTTCTTTTTCCGTGAGCATTCCTGTTGCTTCCACCACAGCGCTTAATTCTTCATCTAAATCAGCACCTGCACCGCGAGGAGTTATTTGATACTCTTGTTCACCCATGGTGATGAGAACTCTTTCCCCGCCTTGGCCTTTTTCCGGCATGGGACTTACTGTACCTTTGACAGTGATAATTGTGGACGACATTTTTTTTCCCTCTTTAAATCTGAAACCTAACGCATGTATGCGCCATTTTGAGCTATGTGTGTATAAATCTTTTATTCTACTATTGCAATACTTTTCCTATAAATCTTAGTAAAACACTCAACAATAAAAAAGTGCTAAATCATGCAAAAATAAAGAAATTCTAGACTATTTCTAGTTAAAAATATTGATTTTTTTCTTTTTTTTGCCAAAAAACTGTGTTATGGCATTTTTATATATCTAAGAGCTTTTTTACCAAGTGAGGTAGGCCATGCAAAATCAAAAAAATTCTACGCAATGGAAATTTTTTAATATTTTTCTTATGCTCATTTTATGCCTTTTTTTGGCAGCCTGTGGCACCAAAAATGTGTCCTCTAAAAAAGGTTCAGCCAAAGGCTATGCCATTTCTAAAACGGCGCAAAGTCAAATTGGTAAAAAATATACCTTTGGTGGAACCACGCCTCAAAAGGGCTTTGACTGCTCCGGTCTCATTCAATGGGCTTATAAAAAGCACGGCATTAAAGTGCCACGTGTAACCAAAGACCAAGCTAAAGCCGGTAAAAGAGTACATTCAAGCAAAGCCAAGCCCGGTGATATTGTGGTGTTTCGCTCAAAGTATACATCTAGCGGATATCACACCGCTCTGTATATTGGAAATGACAAATTTGTGCACAGCCCTAAATCTGGCGCCAAAGTGCGAGTTGAAAGTTTTAATAGCTATTGGAAACCAAAAATTGCCAGTGTAAGGCGCATTGTGCGCTAAGCTTTGAGCCGCTTTGCATGGGAGAAACAGCCTACTCCTACCGCATTGCGGCTCTTTTAAAATTTTACACGTTTTTCCTTATAACCTTATTTTTCAAGCTGTTCCTTCATTAACCACTTGATTAGTTATGCGCATTGCGCTATGCAAAAAGAGCAATGTTTTTTCTTTGCGTACTGGAGGTGCCATGAGTAAAACCTTATCCCTTGCCGATATGGCTCGTCATTTTTCTTTGCCCGAATCTACAGCACGGTATTACTGCAAAAGATTTGCTCCTTTCATGACCATTCATGGTGAGGGAAGACGCAAACGTTACGGTGAGCAATGTCTTGCCGTTATCAGTACCATTATGGAACATATGAAAATGGGAAAAACAGCCAATATGGTGGAAGAGGTTTTGGACATGCATTTTGCTCGAACCATGGATGCCAC
>CAYJPR010000358.1:0-1753 GCA_964372075.1 uncultured Desulfovibrionaceae bacterium
CCGGCATTGCGCGTAAAGCCTTGGCTTTGACACGAATCCCAACAGCGTACCCTTTGGCCTCCGGCTATGCGTGCATGAGTAATGCTAGCATCGTTTTTTGCTCTTTCCTGATCTCTGTCATTGTGAGCAATTTCTTCGCAAAAAGTCTCTTCATGAGTAGTAAAACAAGTACAGGTGGGGCACACTCTGGTACAGCCCGTACATAGAATACACGATGGCGCCATACGCGCCCACAGTTCATGCTCAAAACCTGCCGCTAAAGCCGCCTGTAAGGCCGTAAAATCAGGTTTACGCGTAAAGGCTGCCTCACTTTGAGCTTGCACCTCAGCCTTACGCTCTAGCAAAGCTGTATCATAGCATATCTGTACGAGATTTGTAATATGCGAGAGCAACCACTGTCCTTTTTCGCTATGCACTTGCAAGACATAGCCTTGTACATCCCCTTGCACTCCCTCACTCACAAGAGGCGTACATTCCACATCCACACCGGAGTTGTGCTCAAGCCGCGCCTTTTCTACCACAAAAGGCCCCGTTTCCTGCGCTGCGCAAAAACACGCCTTACCGGGTTGTACGCAGTTTATTACTACAGTATACAAATGCTTTTGACGGCGCGCATAGACCATATCTTTGTATTCACCATGAAAAAAGGCATGGGTATAGGCAAGACCATAAGCATCACAAGGACGCAGACCAAAAAGCAAGACATCTTGTTTAAGCTCTTGCTCTGCTGGGCTTTCTTGCACGCACAAGGCATCTTTAACGCTGATGTCACTGGTGCCTTGCCAGGTAAATAAGGTTTCGCGCGGAGCAAAAACAAAATCCTTGGGAGAAAGAGCGGTAGTAGTATATTGCTCATGCTTCAAAGTACGCTCTGCATCATAGGGAGCCCAGTGCACATCTTGCGCGCTTTGCTCTGCAGTATTTTGCACACTAGCGGCTAATATTTGCGGCGTATATAAGGCAAAGGCGGCATTCCAAAGGGCCAAAGCCTCATCTACACGCTCATAAGGTAAAAAGAAAACACTCATGCTCAGCTCCCTTAACAGGCTGTTGGAAAAATTAGTATTTCAAAGTATCTCGAAAGTTTCTGTGCCTACGTATATACTACAGACCGTTCAAAAAGTGTAAAGTGCGAGGATGACGAAGCTTTTTTACGAAAGGCGCGTATCTAAACATACGTAACTGAAGTAAAAAACAAGTCAGACGACGCAATTTACACTTTTTCACCGGTCTGTTAAGGAATTACAGATACAGCCACAGAACTCACTTTAAATTCTGGTATTTTAACAATAGGGTCCAAATGCTCATGGGAAGTTAAGGTATTAGCCGCACTTTCCATAAAGTGGAAAGGCAAAAAGACCGTTCCCTTGGCAATTTTGTCCGTTACAAAAAGTAAGGCATCTACCTCACCGCGTGGCGAGCGAATACGCACATTCCAGCCATGCCTTGCCCCAATGGTCTTGGCATCATCTGGATGCATTTCTAAAAAAGCCGTAGGGCATTCACGCTCCAGCGCCCAAGATAGACGCGTCATGGTTCCCGTATGGTAATGATGCGCCAAACGCCCTGTCACCAAAATGAAAGGATAGTCTGTACATTCTTGCTGGCCTCGGGCTTCATAGGTATTTATCGTAAACAGGCCCTTCCCTCTGGCAAAACTTTCCGTATGCAAGATCGGTGTACCGCCATGTTCTTCGTGAGGACAAGGCCAACAAAGGCCGTCATGAGCCTCTAAGCGGGCATAGGTCATGCC
>CAYJPR010000359.1:0-1746 GCA_964372075.1 uncultured Desulfovibrionaceae bacterium
TTGGTCGCCTTGAGCGCTTTGTGGCAGATACCTATATTGCCAGCTCTGCTTGTGAACAAGTAACAGGCACCAATTCTTGCGCTCTACCCAATGCAGAATTCAAAGTGGCCTGTCTTGGTTCCGGCCCTTCCTCCCTCACAGTGGCGGGCTATTTGTCTTCTCGTGGCATTCAGGTAGATATGTACGAAGCATTACATGAGCCCGGCGGCGTGCTTGTATATGGTATTCCTTCCTTCCGCTTACCTAAAGACGTGGTTGCCACAGAACTTGACGGCCTGCGCCTCACCGGTGTGGACTTTAAGCTTAACTGGGTGGGCGGTCGTACTGTTACCGTGCAAGACCTTATAGATGACGGCTATAATGCTGTATTCATTGGCGTGGGCGCAGGTCTGCCCATTTTCTTAAATATCCCCGGTGAAAACTATGTGGGTGTTTTCTCTGCCAACGAATACTTAACTCGTGCCAACCTTGGGCGTGCCTATCTTTTCCCAGAGCAAGACACCCCCATTTACCCCGGTAAAAACGTTACGGTATTTGGCGCAGGCAACGTGGCCATGGACGCTGCACGCACAGCCATGCGCCTTGGCGCTGAAAGCGTGCATATTGTCTATCGCCGTACCCGTGCGGAAATGCCTGCTCGTTTGGAAGAAATACATCACGCCGAGGAAGAAGGCATTCAATTGGAAATGCTGGCATCGCCTGTACAATTCAATGGCGATGATAAGCTGACCTTAAAATCCGTCACCTTACAGCGCATGAAGCTGGGCGAGCCTGACGCTTCCGGTCGTTGCAGACCCGAACCCATTGAAGGCGATATTTATGAATTGCCTACCGACTTAGCCATTGTGGCTCTTGGAACACGTTCCAATCCTATTTTGCTAGAAGCAACCCCAGACCTTGAACTAAACAAATGGGGCTATGTGACAGTAAATGAAGAAACGGGCGAAACGTCCATACCCAATGTTTTTGCCGGTGGTGATATTGTTACCGGCGCCGCCACGGTTATTTTAGCCATGGGTGCTGGACGCAGAGCCGCTCAAGAAATTTGCCGTCGCCTTTTGGGTGATGATAAATAGAACATAGTATCTACGTAAAACAAAAGCGCCCTTGCAAACGTGAGGGCGCTTTTTTATGGCAAAGATTATTACAACATTAAAGCAAAAATCACTATCATTACAAGCTTTCAAGTTACTTTCCAGTGTCGACAAAACTACACTTACCATATATGGAGATGCTCAAGCGCATAAAAAAGAGCCTAGGTTTTAGCCCAAGCTCTTTTTATATTCACTTACTTTTTATAAAAAACTGCAAATAATAATTTTTGCATAGGTCTTTTGCACAGAAGCTAAAATTGCATCCCAATCTTGCGCTTCGCGCACAAAGTGCACAGGCACTTCTGCCTCTATTTTGCCTTTTACAGCTTTTTCAAGCTCGGCAAAATACATCTTAGCTTCTTCTTGTTCCAGCTGATACACATAGTTTACAAAGTCATCCATGGCTCCGGCAGTTACTAGTGAATCTACCTTGCCATAATGGCTTAAACTAGAAGCTATATGATACACACCCTGCACACAAGCATTGTGCTCTTGTACAAGCTGCGCAAGACTGGCCACATCTACAGCGCCTAAGGGAACATCTTTACGCCCTTGGCACAGTATACATGTTTTTACACCAGAAGCTTGGCTAGTAGCACCAGACACACACCGCATGCTATAACGATGATGTCCTGACGTCTGCTCTTTGATA
>CAYJPR010000360.1:0-1729 GCA_964372075.1 uncultured Desulfovibrionaceae bacterium
GTTTCTCTATTGCAGAACCTCACGTGCCTGTTGAAGAATTAGTTAAAACATGGGGTCTTAGCTCCAGTGAATTTAACAAATTACACAATGTGCCCATAGGTTGGGGCTGGCTTAACCTCCTAACCACAGGCGATTTTAGCAATTTCATTGGCATTGCCATTTTAGCCGGTGTGACCATCGTCTGCTACATGCAGCTGTGTGTGGACTTTATCCGCGAAAATGACAAGCTCATGGCCGCCATTGCTTTCATTGAAGTGGTAGTGCTTGTGCTTGCTGCTTCCGGTTTGGTGGGCGGCGCACACTAAAAACTTCCCTTTTTCCTTAGAAAAATCCCCAGAAAAATCTTTTCTGGGGATTTTTTGTTTTTTGTGTTTAATTTTGTGGGGAGGGAAAGCATAGAATGTAAATACAGCCCCATGCCCATAAAGCAGCATTCCCCTTTCGCTTATAACCATAAAACATCTTTTTTCTATAAAAACCCTTTGTTTCTGGCGTACCATTTTCTATGTAATATATAGTAATAATACGCTTTTTTTATATGTATTATTTATGATATTGCATATAGGTCTCTCGCATGCATAAGCAAATGTACAAACCAAGGAGTTCTTATGGAACAAGTACACATTTTACTTGTGGATACAGACAAAGCTAGCAATGAAGCCTTTGCTCTTGCCCTCAAAGCAGAAAACTTCACTCCCCATCTAGCCCATACTAAAGCAGAAGCCCTACACCTGCTAAGCCAAGAAGATTCTCCCGATCTTATGGTTCTTTGTCTTGATTTAGCAGCGGAAAACGATTTTTCCTTACTCCAAGACATCAAGAAAAATTATCCTCAAAAGCAAATCCTACTCAGCAGTGATCACGAGCAACATGAGCATTTAGCAGGCAATTCTTTTACCGGCGCTTACACCATCCTCCCCAAGCCCATAGAAGTGCAGGTGCTTAAAGAAAATTTAGGCCTCAGCCTCATTGATAAAATGGAAGGGGCACTGGTAGCTGCAAGCCTTGCCCAAGCCGGCGCCTTTGCTGAAGCTGACGAAACCTTAAACGAAATGGAAATAGTAGAAGATGTGGCAGCACAAGCGGAAAGTGCGTTAGAAAAATCTTCCACATAACACCTTTTTTCCTACCTCCTTCACAGTATATAAAATACCATGAAGGAGGTAGACCTATTCCTCAGACATGCAAAGATCATAAAACGCTTCTAAAAAGAAAAGCCTCTTCCTATTTTCCCTATAATGGCACAAACAAGGCTCTTTTTCATGCCTTTTTAACGTATTTTCTCTCATATTCCCCTTTTGTACTAACTTGCCTTTACCTTTTCCATGCCGTATAGTCTTGGCGGTTTTACCCATAAAAAGCTTATTCACTGATTTTTCTTTGAGGATTACATGAAATATATATCATCCCAACTTTCTATCTTTATGCAAACCCGTGGCGCCAAGCGTAATATGTTTTTCCTCTTGCGCTTTATCATGCTACTCATATTTCTCATTGCCGCCTATAGTATTATATTTCATTATATTATGCAATTTGAAGGCCGCGCCTACTCTTGGACCACGGGGGTTTATTGGACCTTAACCGTTATGTCTACCCTAGGTTTTGGAGATATTACCTTCACCTCAGATATGGGCCGCTTTTTCTCCATTGTGGTGCTTATGTCCGGCGTTATACTGCTCTTGGTCATGCTCCCCTTTACTTTTATCCAATACTTCTACGCACCGTGGCT
>CAYJPR010000361.1:0-1728 GCA_964372075.1 uncultured Desulfovibrionaceae bacterium
ACGTTTTTGCTTAAATATGATTTTTTTTGTAGGGGGCTCATGGGGGGCTTTTTGGCCCCCCTCGCCAGCCCCCTACCACCCCGGCTTCCCCCCGACTTTGGCAGCCTGGCAGTGGCCATTCCCTCCGCTATCTTTTTCGCATACGCTCAAAAGGATGCGCTTCGGGGCAAGGCAAGCCAATGTCTTGCCTTGCGGCACTGCCTAGACTTGCTAGCTCCTCACAAAACTTCATCCAACGTGAGATACTAACAATCTTCATAACCAAGAAAGCATCATTCACCGTGAGGACTGACCGCAGCTGTGCCGCGTAGGCCTACCATATAGGCAGTAGCCCTGAAGGGAATCACCTGAAAGCGAAGCGAGCAGGTAGTCCCGAAAGGAGAGGCTACAGCAAGGTGGCATGCGGAGGAGCGGATTCTAAAGGCCGGCGGGGCGGCTAGCCCCAATTTTTGGTGAAGATCTGCCTTAAGCCCCGCGCGGGAGCGCAAACAGATTTAAGCAAAAACATCTTATGTATCCACGATGACGAGGCCTCTACGTACAAAAACACCCCAAAAATCACATACAAAAAAAAGCCCCCGCCATTACAACGAGGACTTCATACAAATACAAACAAAAAAGCTACCCAAATCCCTTAGGCATCCTTATCATCACCGGAAATCCAATAGGAATTAAAACCATCGTCCAGCCAGCCATCTTGAATATTTTTCAAACCAGCATACTCAAACAAATTATGGTATTCCGTACGAGTACGGCGCCAGCCCCAAAACTGCTGACGGCGCAAATCAAAGAGATGTAATACTGCGCGAACGCCAATTTTAAAGGCATTCATTAAGGAGCCAATGGGTGAATCTTCTTCTAAAAGAGAAGCAGAAATACATATAAGACGCCCACCGGGAGCCAATTGACCGCAGAGCTCACGCATGGCAAAGGCCAATTCATCTTGCGGGATGCTGTAGTCCACCGCTGACAAATAAATGACATCATATTGCACATTGGGGGGCAAGCAGTTGGAAGGTGAGCCAATATAAATGCGCTCTGGGGGTACGCACTGACGCAATAAACGTAAACCAGCCGTAGTGGGCTCATTTACATGCAATTCCATTTCAGGCAAAGCGTCTAGCAGGGCTTTTTCTAAATAGCCCACACCGCGCCCAATGGAAAGTACACGAGGAGCTTTTTCCAAGGCCATTTTTTGGCATTGAGCCTCAATTTGCTGGGCGAGCCATTTGGCACCCTTATCTTTGCCCATACGCCAAGCCGGAGGCAAACACTCCCAGCTTTGACAGCGGCGGAAGAGCTCTTCGTAAAAAGTTGCGTAAAATTTGCTGTTGGCTAAGCGAAAAAAAGACACATGCGTAAAGGCTGAAAAGGGAATACCTTGCCAACTTTCTTGGTAAAATCTGCGCATTTGTCCTCCATACTCTGAAATATCAGCCAATTGTTAGGGGATTTATACTACATAAAGGGAGTCTTAGGCAAGAAGCTTTACAGATAAAAAGCCCTAAGAGTGCACGCCCCTATTTATCTGTAGAAATTAGAGCAAAAAAGTGGAGGAAAGCTGCTTTCCAAGCTCTCCCCCACCATTAACTATACTATAAACTAAGCTTTTATCTAGCTTCTAACGACCTCTAGCAGAAAGGGCCGCCACAGAAGGCAATATCTTACCTTCTAAAAGCTCTAAAGAAGCGCCGCCACCGGTGGAAATATAGCTCATTTTATCAGCCA
>CAYJPR010000362.1:0-1693 GCA_964372075.1 uncultured Desulfovibrionaceae bacterium
AAGTGCCCGTGGCTGTAGAAGAGCTTATCAATGTGGGCGAAGATTTACGCACCAATCGCATTAAACTTAAAGACGTGGTAAAGACCATTGAAGAAGATGACCCCAGCGAAGATGAAATGAATCAACGCACCCGCGTTATCCTTCTTTTAGATGAAATTAAAGCCACCTTCCGCAAGAAGAAAAAAATCTATGCCAAGCTAGATGAATGCTGCACCCTTGAGCGCCGCGTGGCCGGAGTGCAAAAAGAAATTCTCAGCTATAAAGAAGAAGTGGTTATTCGCCTGCGCGATATTAAGCTAGAAAAAACCCTCATCGATCGCATCATCGAAACCGTAGAAGATTATGTACGCCAAATGCACAATTGCCAACGCGATTTGTCCGCCTACATTCTCTCCACAGGCCGCACTCAAGCAGAAATTCAACAGCTTTTCAGCGACCTTGAAGAACGCAGAGTCAGCCCCGTAGATGCCGCTAAAGCCCTTGGCCTTAGCGTAGATGAGCTTTTCTCCTTCAAAGAAATGATCATAGGCAAAATTGAAATCTTGCGCCGTTTGCAAGAGAAATGTTGCCACAATGTGCATGACCTTGAAGAAGTACTTTGGCGTATCAAACGCGGCAACACCGTAGCCATGCGCGCAAAGCAAGAGCTTATTCGCTCTAACTTGCGTCTTGTGGTTTCCATTGCCAAAAAATACACCAATCGTGGCCTGCAATTCCTTGACCTTATTCAGGAAGGGAATATTGGCCTCATGAAAGCTGTGGATAAATTTGAATACCAACGCGGTTACAAATTCTCCACCTATGCCACTTGGTGGATACGTCAGGCCATCACTCGCGCCATTGCCGACCAGGCCCGTACCATTCGTATCCCTGTGCATATGATTGAAACCATTAACAAGCTTATCCGCACTTCCCGCTACCTCGTGCAAGAGCTGGGCCGTGACCCCACTCCAGAAGAAATTGCTGAGCGCATGGAATGCCCTGTGGATAAGGTGAAAAAAGTACTCAAAATTGCCAAGGAACCCATCTCCCTCGAAACACCCATCGGTGACGAAGAAGATTCCAGCCTCGGTGATTTCATTGAAGATAAAAAGGCCGTGGCCCCTGCAGAGGAAGTTATCAATACAAAACTTTCTGAGCAATTAGCCTCGGTACTGGCAGACCTTACCCCACGCGAAGAACAAGTTCTTCGTAAACGCTTTGGCATTGCCGAAAAGAGCGACCATACCCTCGAAGAAGTGGGCAAGCTCTTTAACGTTACTCGTGAACGTATTCGCCAAATTGAAGCCAAGGCTTTACGTAAGCTACGCCACCCCATAAGATCGCAAGCTCTGCGCTCTTATTACGAAAATTAATAAACTAAAAAAGGCCCTTACGAGGGCCTTTTTTGTTATATGTAATTTTATGTTTTTTTATTGAGGGGGAGAGGGAAAACTTTTGCTAGCGCCAAAAAGTTTTCCCTCTCCCCCTCTCCCTTTCAAAACGCGCTTTATTTTCCTCTTACTAGACAAAAAAAGTATTCCATCATATATTGAGAGAAGTAGATAATTTACCGTATGCCCTTTATATAATCTTTTAAGAGTGAGGTTTTTATGGAACTTTTGGAAGCTATACACACTAGATATTCCTACCGCGGTGCCTTTTTACCAGACATGCCTACCGAAGAGCATATACATACCCTTGTGGACGCCGC
>CAYJPR010000363.1:0-1690 GCA_964372075.1 uncultured Desulfovibrionaceae bacterium
GCGGCAATTTCATCTTCACGCAGGGCTTGCAAAGCCAGACCCACGCGGGAGTTTTTAATGCGCGAGATAATCACAATGGTGATAAGCACGGCAATGAGCATGAGGTAATAAATATAGGTGGTGGTCATGGGTAAATCCATTTCCATGCCAAAAAAGCTTGGCGGAGGAATGTTGGAAATACCGCGTGGTCCGCCTGTAATATCACTCCAGTTTTGCAAGAAAATGCGCACAATTTCGCCAAAACCAAGGGTTACAATGGCTAAATAGTCACCGCGCAAACGCAGTACGGGAAAGCCTAAGACAAGGCCAAAAATAACTGCCACAAAACCGCCAAGGGGTAAGCATACCCAAAAGCCCATGCTGAAGAACTGATTCAGCAAAGCATAGGTATAAGCGCCCACAGCGTAGAAGGCCACATAGCCCAGTACCAATTGTCCGGCAATGCCCACCACAATATTTAAGCCCAGTGCCAGCATAACGTAGAGCAGGGCAGAAATCATGATGTTGGTTTGATACATGGAGCTGAGTAAGGGCATAGCGACCATGCCTATGCAAATAAAGGCAGGTAAGCCGCGCTTAAAGAACAGGCTTTGGCTTACGCCGGAGCATGTTTCGGTGAAGCTTTTAGGCAGGGGGATAATGGGCAAACCTTGGGCTTTGCGCTGAAAGCAAATATGCCACAAAATGGCCAGCACAAAGGTGGCTATACCCATGCCAAAAACGCGTGACCAACGAATATCAATGCTAGATTCTACGGCATTGATTTGTAATCCCATGAGAGGGAAGGTGAGCACCATAAACCAAAGGGCTACAATGGAGGCTTTTACAAAAATATTCATACTGCCCCCCTAAACCTTTTGAACCTTGGCTTTGCCAAGAATGCCATCGGGACGGAAAATAAGAATGAGAATAAGAATACCAAAGGCAATCATATCTTCATAGTTACCGGAGAAATAGCCTGTGGTGAAGCTTTCGCATAAACCTAGCACTATACCGCCCAGCATGGCGCCGGGAATGGAGCCAATGCCGCCAAGTACTGCGGCTGTAAAGGCTTTGATGCCGGCTAAGAAGCCAATGGCAAAGTTTACTTGGCCCATGTGCGAAGCAATAAGCACACCACCCACAGCGGCAAGGGAAGAGCCGATGATAAAGGTTAAGGAGATAATGCGATCTGCGTCAATGCCAAGCAGCAGCGCCATCTTACGGTTTTGTGCCGTGGCGCGCATGGCCTTACCCATTCTTGTATAATTGATAAAGAGGGTTAGGGCTATCATGGCAATGGTGCTGGTAACTAAGATAACAAAGTCACTAGAGCCCATAATGTCCCAAGCGTAGAGAAATTCCATGTCGGGGATAAGACGGGGGAAAGCTACGAAGTCAGAGGTTTGTGCCAAGATAACGTAGTTTTGTAAGAATATGGACATACCAATGGCCGAAATAAGGGGCGAAAGCCTAGGAGCGCCGCGAAGGGGCTTATAAGCTACTTTTTCCAAGGTATAGCCATAGGAAGCGCACCAAATAATGGCCACAAGAGCGGCGATAAGTAAAATGGCCAGAGCCGGAAAGCCCATGATGCCAAGGGCGCTGGCTACCACAAAGGCTGTAAAAGCGCCAATCATGTATACTTCGCCGTGAGCAAAGTTGATGAGCTCAATAATACCGTATACCAGCGTATACCCTAGCGCTATGA
>CAYJPR010000364.1:0-1684 GCA_964372075.1 uncultured Desulfovibrionaceae bacterium
AGTTTTAGCATAGGCAATGTTCATTGCTCCTCTTGTGAAGGAAAGGTCATAAAACTTTTGACAGCTCTAGACGGTGTAGAAGAAGTCTTGGTGAACGTCTTACGTAAGAAAATGTACGTGACCCTTGATGTAAGTAAAGAAAATCCCCTTGGAGTAGCTGATATAGAAGCTGCCATGCAAAAGGCAGGCTATACAGCTACTCCACTTAGCGTAAGCGAAGCTGATGAAACTGTTGAAGAGCAAAATACCATTGCTAAGGCACCGTCTTTTTCCTCTGCGCAAACACCCTTTATGATGGCACCAGCCGCCTCCGTGTCAGCACAAGAGCCCTCGAAGGCATCCCTTCAAGAGCAAGCTTTTTTATTAAATAGATCCCATTGTGCCTCTTGTCAGGGAAAGATACATGCGGCCCTCATGGCTCTTGATGGTATTGAAGAAGCTCATGTAAATACCTTAAGCCGCTCCATTATGGTAAAGTATAATCCTGCTTTACTGTGCCCTGCCGCCATTGTAGAAGCTTTTGCCGGCGGTAAATATGCTTTACAAGAAGTAAGTAAAAAAGAACTTCCTCCGCTCATTCCTCTCATTCAAGATGTAAGACAGAAAAAAGTTTCTTCCCTACAAAAATTACACGCCAAGCAAGAGCCACCTTCCCCTGTGGAAGACAGTAAAAAAAAAATGGCCGAGCAGGCCTTTAAAATAGGTAATGTGCATTGTAGTTCGTGTGAAGATAGAGTAAATAAGCTGTTACGCGCCCTTGGTGGTGTGCAAGATGTACAAGTAAATCTTTTACGCAAAACCATGCTCGTGCATTTTGATGCCACATGCATTGATGCCAAAGGCATTGCCGCGGCCATGGAAGGTGCCGGTTACTCCGCAGCTCCCGTGGTTATGAACTCCTTAGAGCCCCTACACTCCCTAGATTCTCTTGGCCAGCCCAGTGCTCAAAAGGACTCAGCTAACGCGCCTTCAAACCCTGCGCAAGAAGAAAGCACAAAAGAAGCTTTTCCCGTAACATTAGCTCTCTCCTTATTTTTTGCCACCCTTCTTATGTATGTGGCCATGGCCCCCATGTTTGCCTTGCCCTTACCCATAGAAATTACCCCTCAAGGAGAAACAACCTCTGCCACATGGCTTTGGGCTCTTATGCAAGCCCTGCTGTGCGCCCCCATCCTTTTCTTGCATAAGCGTATTTTCACTTCCGGCTTGCGCGCTCTTCTCCAAAAAAGCCCCAATATGGATTCTCTCGTGGGCTTAGGCTCTGCCGCCGCCGCCGTATTTGGTTTGTATGCCCTTGGTAAAATATATATGGCCCACGAAGCAGGTCATATCAGCACTGTGGACTATTTTAGCCAAAATCTCTATTTTGACTCCGCCGGTATGATTTTAGCCCTTATTGGTCTTGGAAAATATTTTGAATCCAAAGCCAGAACGCGCGCCGGTTCTGCCATTGATGCCCTTATGCGCCTAACCCCGCCCACAGCCTTGTGCCTGCGCGACGGTAAAGAAGTGAGTATTGCCACGGCAGCCATTCGCCCCGGAGATGTGCTTGTGGTGTATGCCGGTGAAAGCCTTGCCGCAGATGGTGTCATCATCCATGGTCACGCCTTTATTGATACCTCTGTCATTACAGGGGAAAGTCTACCTCAAGAGAAGAAAATAGGCGATACTGTCATTGGGGCCA
>CAYJPR010000365.1:0-1684 GCA_964372075.1 uncultured Desulfovibrionaceae bacterium
TTAAAACCTTGGCTGAAGCCATGGTGCTCGTGTTCATCGTAGTATTTATCTTCCTACAGAACTGGCGCGCCACGCTCATTCCTTGCTTGGCTGTGCCTGTGTCCATCATTGGTACCTTTGCCGGCATGTACGCCCTTGGCTACACCATTAACACGCTCACCCTTTTTGGTATGGTGCTTGCCATCGGTATCGTGGTGGACGACGCCATCGTGGTACTGGAAAACGTGGAGCGTATCATGCGTACCGAGCATAAAAATGCCAAAGACGCCACCAATAAAGCCATGCAAGAAGTTACCGGTCCCGTTATCGCCATCGTGCTGGTGTTATGCGCGGTGTTCGTACCCGTATCCTTCATGGGCGGCCTTGCCGGTGAAATGTATAAGCAATTTGCTATTACCATCTCCATATCCGTTATTTTGTCGGGTATTGTGGCTTTGACCCTAACGCCTGCTTTGTGCGGTCTTTTGCTCAAGCCCCATGCTCCGGATCATAAAGAACCCTTTGTGTTTAAGTGGTTTAACAATTGGTTTGCCAATGTGACTCATCGCTATGTGCGCATTGTGCGCTCGGTGAAAAACACCGGCCTTGTATCCATGTTAGTCTTTTGTCTTATGATTGTAGCCATGGGCTGGCTCTTTAAGACAGTGCCTACCTCCTTGGTGCCCAGTGAAGACCAAGGCTACATCCTCGGTATGGCCATTTCTGTGGACGGTTTGGCTCTTTCTAAGACCCATAAAACCATGAACGAAATTGAAAAGCAATTCATGGCTAATCCAGCTGTGGAAGATGTGGTTTCCATTACAGGTATGGACTTAACTTCTTTTGGTGCTAAAACTAACTACGGTACTTTCTTTACCATTTTGAAAAATTGGAAAGATAGACAAGATCCCAGCATGAGTGCTTCCGCTTTAACAAAGCAGGCCTTTATGATGGGTATGCATATGCCGCAATCCTTGGTTATTGCATTTGAACCTCCGCCAATTTCCGGCATGAGTACCACCGGTGGTTTTGATGGCTTTGTACAAAGCCGCGGTACCGGTTCTTTAGAAGATTTACAAATGTGGACCACTAAATTAGCCGCTGCTGTGCAAGCTCGTCCTGAAGTGGGCTCCATTCAGAACCTGTTCTCTACCTCTTCGCCGCAATACTATGCAAATCTTGATAGAGAGCGCGCTTTAGCTCAAGGCGTGAGCATTTCTGAAGTATACTCTGTATTGCAAGGCACCTTTGGTACTACCTATGTAAACGATTTTAACTATATAGGCCGTACCTTCCAAGTGCTCATGCAAGCTGAACAAGATTACCGCATGTTGCCGGAAACCTTGGCAGATATGAGCGTGCGTAACAATAAGGGTGAAATGATTCCCTTAAATACACTTATCACCATGGAACGCCGTGTGGCTCCGCAGGTGGTAGAGCGTTATAACGGCGTTCCTGCCGCCCACATTATTGGCTCGCCTGCTCCCGGTTATTCCACAGGTCAGGTGCTTGCCGCCGTGGAAGAAGAGGCGGCAAAAATATTGCCTTCGGATTATGCTCTTGGTTGGGCCGGCTCTGCCTTACAAGAAAAGATGGCCTCTTCCGATACGGTGACCATCTTTATCTTGGCCCTTATTATGGTATTTCTCATCTTGGCGGCGCAATACGAAAGCTGGGCTTTGCCCGTAGCCGTACTTACCGCCGT
>CAYJPR010000366.1:0-1660 GCA_964372075.1 uncultured Desulfovibrionaceae bacterium
CGTGAGTCAAACATAAACACGTTTTCACGCTTTACGCCCATTTCTACATACAAATTGGCAGAAGCAATGGCCGCGGCGCCAGCGCCGGATACCACAACTTTGCATTCTTCTATTTTACGGCCGGTGATTTCGCATGCATTGATAAGGCCAGCAGCAGAAATAACAGCGGTGCCGTGTTGGTCATCGTGGAACACGGGGATGTTCATTTCTTCGCGCAAGGTTTCTTCAATGAAGAAGCACTCAGGGGCCTTAATGTCTTCAAGGTTAATGCCGCCAAAAGTAGGCTCCATGGCTTTTACGATATCGCAAAGCTTACGGGGGTCAGTTTCAGCAAGGTTAATATCAAAAACATCAATATCAGCAAAGTTTTTGAAAAGAATGCCTTTACCTTCCATAACAGGCTTAGCTGCTTTGGGGCCAATGTTGCCAAGACCAAGTACGGCAGTACCGTTAGATACCACTGCCACAAGGTTTGCACGACCTGTGTACAAATCCACAAGACTTTCGTCGGCATGGATGGCAAGGCAAGCTTCTGCTACACCAGGAGAGTAAGCAAGGGTTAGGTCTTTTTGGCTAGCGCAAGGCTTGGTGGGTAGAACTTCTACCTTACCAGGACGAGGACTTGCGTGATATTCCAATGCTTCTTCTTTTGTGTACAATGCCATGATAATTTTCCTTTCATTCCTTATTTAGGATGACAATCGCCCTTGCAGGACATAAGTTTACGTAAAGGTTCAGGGACAATTCCCTTCACAGATTCAGTTACAAGCATGCGGCGCATGATACCAAGTTGGTCTTGTAAGGGAAGCTTTTTGGGGCATACATCGTGACATGCCAAAAGGCCCATACAACCAAATACACCTTGGTCATTACCGATAAGCTCATAAAAATCTGCGTCCGTACGGTTATCACGTGGGTCTACATAAAAACGTGCCATGCGGTTAATGCTGGTGGCGCCAAGGAAGTCTTCGCGCATACGAGCCGTACCACAAGCCGCTACGCAGCAACCACATTCGATACAACGATCAAGCTCAAAGATATGTGTGGCAAGAGCGTTGGTCATGGGATCTTCCACAGCCTTTTCATCAAAAGGCTTTTGGCTATGAATCCATGTTTCAAGCTTCGTACCCACATTGCGGAACCACGTGCCTGTATCTACAGAAAGGTCGCCGATGAGCTTAAAAATAGGTAGTGGATGTAGCACAATGTGATCTGGTAAATCGCGTGTTTGCGTAGAGCAAGCAAGGCCTGGGCGGCCGTTGATAACCATACCACAAGAGCCACAAATGCCCGCACGACAACAGAAGTCAAATTGCAAGCTAGGGTCTTGAGTTTCGCGTAGCATGGAAAGCGCCACAAAAAGCGTCATGCTGGGGTGTTCTTCTAAATAAAAGGATTGCAAATGCGGTACACTCTGAGGATCCAGAGGATTGTAGCGCATGATTTCAAAATGCAGTTTACGTCCCATTATATTTCTCCCGAATACTATTCGTCTACTAAGAAGTGTTGTTACAACAAACCTTTACGCCTTAGCCTAAAGGGCTCCACCTAAGGGGCGAATCTTATCTGCCGGAATTTCGGCGTCAATGATTTTACCGCCGCCGTAACCGCGGTCACCAGGAGGAATTTCATACCAAGGTGTAGCTTCTTCATAGGATAA
>CAYJPR010000367.1:0-1660 GCA_964372075.1 uncultured Desulfovibrionaceae bacterium
CCTGAAATCATCATCCGCAACGAAAAGCGTATGTTGCAAGAAGCTGTGGACGCCCTCTTTGACAACGGTCGTCGCGGTCGCGCCATTGCCGGCACCAACGGTCGTGCGTTAAAATCCCTTTCTGATATGATTAAGGGTAAGCAAGGTCGTTTCCGTCAAAACCTTCTTGGTAAGCGCGTTGACTACTCCGGTCGTTCCGTTATCGTAGTAGGCCCCTACTTAAAGCTGCACCAATGCGGTCTGCCTAAGAAGATGGCCCTAGAGCTCTTTAAGCCCTTCATTTACTCTGAACTTGAGAAAAAGGGCTATGCTTCCACCATTAAGAGCGCCAAGAAAATGGTTGAGCGTGAAGACCTTGTGGTATGGGATATCCTGTCCGAAGTGGTTCGCGAATACCCCATTCTCTTAAACCGCGCTCCTACCTTGCACAGATTGGGTATCCAAGCTTTTGAACCCATCCTTGTAGAAGGTAAAGCCATTCGCTTGCACCCGCTGGTGTGTTCTGCCTACAACGCCGACTTTGACGGTGACCAAATGGCCGTACACATTCCGCTTTCCATCGAAGCGCAAATTGAATGCCGCGTACTCATGATGAGTACCAACAACATTCTTTCCCCTGCCAACGGTACCCCCGTTATTGTGCCTTCTCAGGATATCGTTTTAGGTCTGTACTACATGACCGTAGAACGCTCCTTTGAAAAGGGCGAAGGCATGACCTTCTGCGCACCTTGGGAAGTTATTGCGGCCTTTGATGCTGACGAAGTGGCCATCCATGCCCGCATTAAAGTGCGTATGGACGACGGCTCCTTGGTAGATACCACCCCAGGTCGTATCTTGGTGCGTGAAATCTTACCTGAAGCCTTACCTTTTGACCTCGTTAACTGCGTGCTTACCAAAAAGAATATCGCTCGTCTTGTGGGCTCTGCCTACCGCGACGCCGGCATCAAAGCCACCGTTATTCTTTGCGATAAGCTCAAAGATATGGGTTATGAATACGCCACACGCGCCGGTATTACCATTGGCGTGAAAGACTTAACCATCCCCACCACCAAAGCGAAGATTTTACAAGAATCTCAAGACGAAGTGGACGGCATTGAATTACAATACCGTGACGGTATCATCACCCGTACTGAAAAGTACAACAAGGTGGTAGACGTTTGGACCAAAGCCACCCAAGATATTGCCCAAGAAATGATTAAGGAAATATCTTTTGACGTTATGGTGGACCCCAAAACCGGTAAGACCGAAGAAAACCAGAGTTTCAACCCCATCTTTATGATGTCTAACTCCGGTGCTCGTGGTAACCAAGACCAAATGCGTCAGTTAGCTGGTATGCGCGGTTTGATGGCTAAGCCTTCTGGTGAAATCATCGAAACGCCTATTACCTCTAGCTTCCGCGAAGGCCTCACCGTATTGCAGTACTTCAACTCCACTCACGGTGCTCGTAAGGGTCTTGCAGATACGGCGTTAAAGACAGCAAACTCCGGTTACCTTACCCGTCGTCTCGTAGACGTTGTTCAGGACGTTATTGTTGCTGAGCGCGATTGCGGCACTGTGGACGGTATCGAACGTACTGCCATTAAAGAAGGCGGCGAAGTTAAAACACCTCTTTCCGAGCGTGTACTTGGTCGTGTACTTCTCTACCCTGTGGAAGATCCAG
>CAYJPR010000368.1:0-1659 GCA_964372075.1 uncultured Desulfovibrionaceae bacterium
CCAATCAGGCCGCGCTTGCCCCGGAGGCGTGAGCACAGGACGAATACGCTGTACTCTGCGCTCTGTATTGGTGAAGGTGCCTTCTTTTTCTAAATAAGACGCAGCTGGAAGCACCACATGGGCTAATTTTGCTGTCTCCGTTAAGAAAATATCTTGTACTATAAGGGTGTCTAAAGCGCGTAAGGCTTTTTCCGTAGTCTTAGTATCGGCATCGGAAAGCACAGGATTTTCCCCTATAATGTACAAGGTAGAAATTTCTTTGTGCTGTATAGCATGGAACATTTCTGTAAGCTTTAAGCCGCACTCATTGGAAAAATCCCCCCATACAGGGGTAAAGCGCTCTTCTGCCAGGGTAGAGCCAGCCGCCACATAACCCGGTAAAACTTCCGGCAAGCCTCCCATATCACAGGAACCTTGTACATTATTTTGTCCGCGCAAGGGTAAAAGTCCTGCGCTTTGGCGCCCTATCATACCTGTGAGCAAAGACATATTAGCTAAAGCACGGCACGATTCTGTACCGGTAACTTGCTGCGTAATGCCCATACAATATAAAATCATGGCCTTAGTGCTACCGGCAAAAAGACGTGCGGCCTCATAGATAGATTCTTCTGTAAGACCGGTAATGGACGCAGCCCATGCCGGGGTGCAAGATTGTATGGAAGCCATGCACTCCTCAAAGCCCTCTGTACGCGCAGCAATAAAGGCTTCATCATGAAGTTTTTCTGTATAGATAACATGCAAGAGTGCATTAATGAGAGCTAAATTGGTGCCGGGGCGCAAGGGCAAATGAATATGCGCCAGCTGAGCTACGGGAGTGGCGCGCGGATCTGCCACTATGAGTTTGGCGCGACCATTTTTCACCGCCTCTGCCACACGGGCATAAGCTAAAGGATGCTGGGCAGAGGTATTGGAACCTATGATAAAAAAACAATCCGCATGACGAATTTCTTCAAGACTATTAGTAGCGGCGCCAGAGCCAAAGGATGTGACCAGACCGGCCACGGTGGGGCTATGTCAAAGACGGGCGCAATGGTCTATATGCGGCGAGCCCATTACAGAACGACACAATTTAGCCGCCAAATAATTTTCTTCATTGCTACAGCGTGCCGAGGAAAATAAAGCAAAAGAGCGGGGATTTTTTTGCCTTGCCTTGGTAAGTTTTTCTGTCACAAAGCTCAGGGCCTTTTCCCAAGAAACTTCTTGTAAGGTACCATCTGCTTGACGCAAAAGCGGCATACGCAAGCGCTTTGGATGCGAGGCGAAATCATGTCCTAGCCAGCCCTTGGCGCAAAGCATACCCTTATTCACAGGATGATCTGCCTTGGGGCTTACGGCAACAATGCGCTCCCCTTGCGCATGGGCATAAAAATTACAGCCGCAACCGCAATAGCCGCACGTGGTTAATACTGTTTTCACTGTTTTCATGGACACCTCTAAGAATTTCGCTTTTAAAACTTTTTTGTAGAAAACAGCTCTATTTTAACAAAATATGCAGCTATACTCTCCGTTCAAAGCAAAATAGCCTATCTTTGTTTAGCTCGCAAGTGAACTTTGGCGCCCACCTTATTTTCTTGACCCAAGAGCATATTTTGCCTACAAAAAGGCATGTCTTTTCGTCCTTGCTTACTTATCACTCATTGCGCACAGGCGGAGCTTTTA
>CAYJPR010000369.1:0-1652 GCA_964372075.1 uncultured Desulfovibrionaceae bacterium
GCGGCAAGGGCAGATAACAGGGCCACGTTCATGCGCCAGTCAAATCCTGCACCGGCGGTAATGAACTCTATGGCCTTACCGGCAGAGCCTAAGTAGCTATTTTCAAAGCGCTCTTGACGGATATTACGGCGTAGGGTCTTTCTTTTGCTGTCTAAAGTGCGTAGGGCTCCGGCAAGTTTTCTTCCGTCTTTGCCTTTACGTAATACGATGGAGGCATACACAGGAGAGTCTTTTAAAGCTGCTTCATTGATTTTGGTGGCTTGTTCCTGATTTACTCCTTGCTTGCTTTTACGCAAAGCATCTTGATAGCGGATAAGGGGTAAAATATCGTCTTTAGTGAATTTACCTGCCAAGCTGCTGGCATCAATATTTTTCATAAAAGCCGCTTCAAGTTTGTGTTGCTCGGCTTCATAATGGGCCATGCGATCTTCGCTCAAATTGGGGAAGGACACTAAGGCAAAAACCACCGTAGCAACGGCCACCACAATGGTGAGAATACGCTTTATAAAGGTCCAAATGCGCAAGAAGGTTTCTTGCAATACATTGCGGAAAATGGGCATATGATAAGAAGGCAATTCAATAATAAAAGGTGCTGGTGGGCGTGTGCGCAGTACAGTCCAATTTAAAATTTTTGCCACAATAAGCGCCATAAGCAAGGTAATGGTGCCCATAAAGAACATGGTGCTTCCGGCCTCGGCTGCAAAAAATCCACTTACCAATAAGAGGTATAAGGGAACTTTAGCCAGGCAGTTCATCATGGGGACCACTAAAATGGTGGTAAAACGTGCTCTTTCATCGGGGATGGCTCTGGTAGCTACTACGCCGGGAATGGCACAGCCGCCCACATACACACCGCCCAAAATAAGGGGTAAGGTGGACTGACCATGTAAGCCAAAGGAGCTGAAAATTTTATCTAAAATAAAGGCAATGCGTGCTAAATAGCCACTTCCTTCCAAAATATACACAAAGGAGAACATAAGGAAGAAGATGGGAATATAGTTGAGCACCGCTGTAACGCTTTTTACTACCCATTCTACTAAGGAGCGTAAAAGTGGGTCTTCTAAAAAGCCTTGATGGGGCAAAATGGAGCTCACAAAGCTTTCTAATGATGCCCATAGGGGCCAAACTTGTGCGGCAAGGATGTTTCCGTAGGTCACAGATATATGATAAAAAGCAAAAAGTACGGCAAAAAGCACTATGGGGCCCATAATACGATGGCATGCCACAGAATCCACTTTTTCTGTAAAGGACATTCCTTGCTTTTCCTCTTTTACTTTTACCACAAGCTCACTTAAACGGCGAGCTTCGGCATGGCGTGTGGCGGCAATATGGGCAACCGGCACCGTTTTATGCTCTTGGACGTAGGTTGCGCTTAAGGCAGAGGCCTGCGCAAAGAGTTCTTGAGCCTTTGCATTTTCAGCTGTGATATTTTCTTGAACGGCTGCATCTTCTTCAAAAAGTTTTACGGCAAGCCAGCGTTTAGGGTATTTCCCATCGGCTTTCGTTGCGGCAATTTGTTCAGAAAGCAGCGTTAAGCCCATTTCCAATTCGCCGTAGTTTAAAGAAAACTCATGGCTATCGCCTTGGCCTTGAATATAGCTTTCTAATAATTGGAAAATGCGTTGGCGACCCTCGGTTTTAGCATTGGTAGC
>CAYJPR010000370.1:0-1650 GCA_964372075.1 uncultured Desulfovibrionaceae bacterium
TGGTTCCCCTTCCCTAAGCTGCTCAAAGATTTTAGTGAAGAGTTTAACTTGTCTGCCGGGATGTTAAACTGGGCCTTTGCCAGTAATTTTCAAGAGGCGCATAATTTCCAGCAGGCTCAAAAGACCATGACGGAATTGGAAGACCTTTTACGCAGTTTGAAAAAAAGGCTTAAGACCTTACGAGCCATGCGTGACGGTACTCTTTTTGGCATGACCTTCATAAAAACCTTCATTTGGATAGAAGGTATCGGGCTTTTGCTTTCTTTCATTGCCGTACCGGGTATTGTGCTCATGGGAGATTCCATAGGCCTTGGTTGGTTAAAGAATATTTTAGCCACACAGCAATGGGAAATTCAAAAGGTGTTGGTGGGTATCATTACTGTGATTTCTTTTGGTTTAGCCATGCTCAGATCCACCGTCACCTTTGAGCGCCAGCGCGATAAATTCTTGGTGCAAGCTAAAGAACAAAGAGAGCGCTTGCAAGGGGAACGCTTAGAGCGCATTCGTAAAAGAAAGCAGGCCGACGCAGAACGCGCTGCGGAGATGCGTAAGGCTGCTAAAGAAAGTGAATTGCGCAAGCGCTATGAAGAAGGCAGACAAAGATAATTTGCACTATGCATATATCAGATACATAAGGAAAAATATGAAATCTACTCGTATAGCCCAGGCTCTCAGCGCCACGGGCCCCATGGATGAATTGGTAATTAATGGCTGGGTGCGTACTCGCCGTGATGCTAAAGGTTTTAGCTTTTTAGAACTCAATGACGGCTCTTGCTTAGCCAATATTCAATGCATTGTGGATGAGGGCACAGAAGCCTATGCCGCCATGCAGGATGTGAATACAGGCGCCGCTGTGCGCGTTGAAGGGGCGCTGGTGGCTTCTTTAGGTAAGGGGCAAAGCTTTGAAGTGCGTGCCAAAAATCTTACCGTATATGGCCTTGCCGACCAAGAAATTTTCCCCTTACAGAAAAAGCGCCATTCCGATGAGTTTTTGCGTAGCATAGCTCATTTACGTTCGCGTACCAATAAATACGGCGCCGCTTTTCGCATTCGCGCCGAGGCCGCCTTTGCTGTGCATGAATATTTTCGTAAGGAAGGCTTTTATAATGTGCACACCCCCATTTTAACGGGGTCGGATTGTGAAGGCGCCGGTGAAATGTTTCGTGTGAGCACCTTGCCCATGGGCGAGAAAGACCTAAGTAAAGATTTCTTTGGCAAAGAATGCAATCTTACGGTGTCTGGTCAATTGGAAGCTGAAGCTTTGGCCTTGGGCCTTGGGCGCGTGTATACCTTTGGCCCCACGTTCCGTGCGGAAAACTCCAATACGCCGCGTCACGCTGCAGAATTTTGGATGATTGAACCGGAAATGGCTTTTGCAGATTTAAATGATAATATGGACCTTGGCGAAGGTCTTACGTGTCATGTCATTGAACATGTGCTGAATAAGTGCGGCGCCGATGTGGAGCTCTTTAATAAATTTGTGGATACGGAGCTGGTACAGCGCTTACAAGCCATGCTGAGCAAGCCTTTTGCCCGTGTGGCTTATACAGAAGCTGTGGAAATTTTGCAAAAATGCGGTAAATCTTTTGAGTACCCTGTCTCTTTTGGTACGGACTTGCAAACAGAGCATGAGCGTTATTTAGCCGAAGA
>CAYJPR010000371.1:0-1645 GCA_964372075.1 uncultured Desulfovibrionaceae bacterium
GCGCCGCGCCCTTCTTTTTCAATTTGGCTTAAAGCAGCGCCTAACTGTCCGCGGCAATCGCAGCGAATGGAACCCAGCGCATCACCGGTAAGGCATTCGCTGTGAACGCGCACAAGCACGGGCTCAGCGCCAGAAAGATCACCCTTCACAATGGCCACATGCTCGCTGCTATCCACATCATTTTCGTAAGCAATAATGGTAAAGTCACCAAAACTGGTGGGAAGCTTAGCTTCAGCCACACGACGTACAGACACTTGACCACGACGCATACGATAGCGAATCAAATCTTTTACGGCGGCAATTTTTAAATTATGCTCAGCGGCAAAAACTTCCAGCTCCGGTAAACGCATCATCTCACCATCATCATTCATGATTTCACAAATGACAGCAGCATCTTTGCAACCGGCAAGCACGGAAAGATCCACAGAACCTTCTGTTTGTCCGGCGCGCACGAGTACGCCACCTGGGCGAGCGCGTAAGGGGAAAATATGCCCTGGAGTTACTATATCTTCTGGGCGAGCATCGTCAGCCACAGCCGCCAAAATGGTGGTGGCTCTGTCTGCGGCAGAAATACCTGTGGTTACACCGGTACGAGCTTCAATGGATACGGTAAAGTTGGTACCAAATTGCGAACCGTTACGCTGGGTCATAAGGCCCAATTGCATATAATCACAACGCTCGGCACTTAAGGGCAAGCAAATGAGGCCACGGCCGTATTTTGCCATAAAATTAATAACTTCTGGGGTTACATGCTCGGCGGCAATGGTAAGATCCCCTTCATTTTCGCGGTCTTCGTCATCCACCAAAATAATCATTTTACCTTGGCGAATTTCTTCAATGGCCTCTTCAATGGAACACAGTGGCATAGTATATTTCCTTACAAGGGTAACGGTTTATAAAAATCCATGTTGTTTCAGTAAATTTTCTGTGACGGCGCTTTCAGCAGGGCTTGCTGTGGCAAGTTGCCCCGTAAAGGGTTGCAACATGTGCCGCACGTATTTGCCAATAATATCCGTTTCTAAATTCACTTTAGAGCCCACTTGCCAAGTGCCCACCGTGGTCACTGACCATGTTTCCGGTATGACATTGACCTCTAAAAAATCGGCCCCGCAAGCATTCACCGTAAGGCTAATACCGTCTAGGGTGACGGAGCCTTTAGAAATAATTTCCGGGCTATACTTGGTGGGAAAGTGTAAACGAATACAACGAGATTGGCCCGCCATCTGAATGCTAGCCACCGTGGCCACGCAATCCACATGCCCGCTGACCATATGCCCGCCAAGGCGCTGTCCCACAGCAAGGGCTCGCTCTAAATTTACCAGTGCGCCCTGCTGCAATAAGCCTATATTGGTATGTTGTAAAGATTCGGCCGAAACAAAGGCAGAAAAAGACTGAGCATCACCACTTTCCACCGTAAGGCAGACGCCATTAACAGCAATGGATTCACCCATTTCGAGTTTATCTAAAGTGAAATGCGTACGCAATAAAAGACGTGTATCGGTCCCTTGGGGTTGCACTGCAGCCAAGGTGCCTTGTCCTTGAATAAGTCCTGTAAACATTATTTAGGTCTCAATACTATATGCATGTCTTCGCCGTGCAATTCATAATCGCTAATGCGAAGTGAAAGTGCTTCGGACATATTAAG
>CAYJPR010000372.1:0-1638 GCA_964372075.1 uncultured Desulfovibrionaceae bacterium
AAAAAAACGCCCCTCAAATATTCTTTAAGGAGCGTTTTAGCATAATTAAAATTCGACTATTGATACTTTTGCATCACTTCTTGGCCGGCTTTTTCCACATCTTCTTTAAATTGTTCGCGAGCGGCTTGAATTTTTTCAGCCAAGCTAGCGTCTTGCAAAGACAAGATTTGTGCGGCAAGCCAAGCGGCATTACGAGCGCCGGCTTTATCTGTAGCCACAGTGGCCACAGGGAATCCGGGAGGCATTTGCACCGTGGCAAATAAAGCATCCATGCCGGCTAAAGAAGCGCTGGAAACGGGAATACCGATAACAGGCTTAATGGTGCGAGCTGCCACAGCGCCAGCTAAGTGCGCAGCCATACCGGCGGCGCAGATAAATACTTGTACGCCACCTTCTTCCAATTCGCTCACCAATTTTTCGGTGCGCTCAGGAGTGCGGTGGGCAGAGGTTACAGTGAAGACAAAGGGAATGCCTAATTTCTTCAAAATTTCCGTGCAGGGGCTGATTTGGGGCTCATCAGAAATGGAGCCCATAAAAATTGCTACTTTTGCCATTATTTTATCCTTGTAAACGTTTAATGCCTTTTAAGGCTATATCTTTGCGGTATTGGCCTTTTTCCATTTTAATTTTCGCCATGGCGGCATAGGCCGTTTCTTGAGCGGCTTTTAAATCATGCCCGAGAGCTGTAACACAAAGCACACGTCCGCCTGTGGCAATCACTTTACCATTTTCCAAGGCAGTACCGCTATGGAAAACCTTTACATTGCCCACGGTTTCAGCTTCTCTTAAGCCTGTAATTTCCATGCCTTTGGCATATTTTTCAGGATAACCTTCAGCAGCTAACACCACGCCTACGGCCACGTCATTGCTATATTCAATACGCAATGTATCCAAATTACCCTTTACGCAAGCCATCATAATGCTATCCAAAGGCGTTTTTAAACGCATGAGCAAGGCTTGGCATTCAGGATCACCAAAGCGTGTATTATACTCTAAAACCTTGGGGCCCTTGGCTGTCATCATAAGACCTGCATAGAGCACGCCTTTGAAGGGGTGCTTGGAAGAACCAAAGACTTCCAAAATAGGCAAAATAGCCACTTCCAGCATTTCTTGATAGCGATTGGCTTGTAAAATAGGCGCAGGGGAATAGGCTCCCATGCCGCCTGTATTGGCACCTTTATCTCCATCCAGCACAGCCTTATGGTCTTGGGCGGATGGTAAGGCCACAGCGTGTTTGCCATCACAAAAGCATAAGAAGGAAACTTCTTCGCCTTCAAGAAACTCTTCAATAACCACAGCAGCGCCGGCAGAACCATGCACTTTATCCACCATAATGGCATCCAAAGCGTCAATGGCTTCTTCTTCTGTTTTGGCAACAACAACACCCTTACCTGCGGCAAGGCCATCGGCCTTTACTACCACAGGGGCGCCATGTTCTTTAACATAAGCCACAGCCGCGGCATGATTGCTAAAATGTGCACCGGAAGCGCAAGGCACATTGCCCTTCACCATGACACCCTTGGCAAAGGATTTACTGCCTTCTAACTGGGCACAATATTTATCCGGTCCAAAGCAAGGAATACCCACGGCATTCATGGCGTCCACAATGCCCATGGTTAGGGGAAGTTCCGGCCCCGG
>CAYJPR010000373.1:0-1623 GCA_964372075.1 uncultured Desulfovibrionaceae bacterium
CAACGGCCTGTTAATAAGTAAAGGCTCCTTATGAATTATAAGGAGCCTTATGTGTGTATGAAGTGCGCTTTTTTATTTTGTGAGGAGATCAAAAAGCTAGCACACCTAGGGATAAGTAAAAAGACTACCCAGTCTGCTTTTTACGCCCTTAAAATTTGTTAATCCATTTGTGTCTTAAGCCATTGCTTAATGCCACCGGTGGGTGCAAAAATACCCTTTAAATTGGCATTTTCCTCGTAAAACTCTTCGCGCAATTCGTGCGGCAAAGGCATGGTGAAAATATCTTCAGCATTTTCAGAATTACGACGAACCAAACGTACTAAAGGCTCCTCTCCCCAAGTGTCCACTACAAAATAGGTAGAAAAATCATCCTTTGAGCGTACTGGTGGGTATTCAGCGTTCCAATCATTATTACCCCACTCTAAATACATGGTTACAGCATGCTCGGGGGTTAAATTCCAATCTATATCATAACGAATTTCTTGTAGGCTATTCATGGTATCCTCCTTTTCCGTGTCTTAACAGTAATCATTCCTTTTAAGAAAGGCAAGCATTCTGGCCAAAAAATTTCTCTTTTTTTTCTTTGTAAAAAATTTCTTACTAAAAACCTATGTTTACATCATAAAAAAAGGGAGAAGCTTCAGCCTCTCCCTTAAAACATAAGTCGTTTTTTTAACTAGTCAATATATTCTTCTACTTTAGCCTTATTTCCGCGAAGCATAAAGGCCACGAGGCAAATAAGAGCAAAGCCAATACCAATCATATTGGCAGTGTCATAAGGCAAGCCAAAGCCCATATTCTTTTCAGCAAGAATGTAGCTGGCAGAAACAGCTGTCATAAAGGTTGCTGGCAAGGTAGCAATCCAGTGGAAGCGACCATTACGATACAAGTAAGCAGCACCGGCCCACAAAGCCATGGAAGATAACGTCTGGTTAGCAAAACCGAAGTAGCGCCAAATAACGTTAAAGTCCACTTGAGAAAGCACAGCACCCAAAGCAAAAAGAGGCACAGCAATAAGCAAGCGCTTAGCAGCTTCACTTTGAGGAAGCTTAAATACTTCGGCAATGGTCAAACGAGTGGCGCGGAAAGCTGTATCACCGGAGGTGATGGGCAGTACAATAACACCAAGCATGGCAAATACACCGCCTACGCTACCCATAAGAGTATAGGCTGCATCGCTTACAACCTTACCGGGACCGCCAGCACCAAGGGCTTCGCCAAGGGCAGCAGGATCTTGGTAAAAAGTCATACCCACAGTGGCCCATACTAAGGCGATGGCGCCTTCAGCAATCATACTACCGTAGAATACGGGCTTACCAAGTTTTTCGTTGGGCAAGCAACGAGCCATAAGCGGAGATTGTGTAGAGTGGAAACCACTAATGGCACCACAAGCAATGGTGATGAAAATAAGAGGCCATAAGGGTAAGCCCTTAGGATGTTGATTAGTCCACTCTAAAGCAGGATAGAATGAGTAATCATCAGCAATGAGCATGGTTATCATACCCACAGACATGATCATGAGCACAGCGCCGAAAAGCGGATAGAGATTACCGATAATTTTATCAATAGGCAAAATGGTTGCCAAGAAGTAGTAAGCAAAAATAATGATTAACCAAGTATTAA
>CAYJPR010000374.1:0-1617 GCA_964372075.1 uncultured Desulfovibrionaceae bacterium
TGATTTTAATGACGGCGCAAGAGTGCTCTTACCCAAGGGGCAATGGCATGTGATGATTACCGATGAGGAATCGGGTAATATTCTCTTTACTTGCGACGCCGATGAAGGCTGGGTTGTTTCCACCAAAAAATACTATGTGCAATTTGGCATTAAAGTGTGGATTAGGGGCGAAGCTGATCCCATTCTTGACCATGTTATGGATCTAAAAGGCCGTCCGGTACTTTTAAAGCTTCCTGTGGGTACCCTTGGGGACATTTTGGGCTGGTTTCCTTATGCCGAAAGGTTTAGGGAGGCACATCAATGTACTTTAGAATGCGTTATGGCAGACTATTTTGTGGAGCTTTTTCAAGGGCAATACCCCCATATGAAGCTTTCAAGCCATGCTACCTTAAGCATGCAAGAACCCTATGCCTCTTATCGTATTGGGCTTTTTTTTGGCGGTAATAAAGATTGCCAACCCGTGGACTTTAGGTATGTGGGCTTGCACAAAACTGCAGGCTATATCCTTGGCGTTGACCCCACAGAAATTCGCCCACGCTTAAAGCTTGGCTCTCAGCGCAAAATTGAAGAACCCTATGTATGTATTGCCACGAAGAGCTCGTGTCAGGCAAAGCATTGGAATAATGGTTATGGCTGGGATTATGTGGTCAATTGCCTTAAGGATATGGGCTACCGCGTGCTTGCCATTGACCGTGAGCACATTGCTGGGGCCGGCTATACCTTTAACCATATCCCCCGCGGTGCAGAAGATTTTACAGGCAATCTCCCCTTGCAAGAGAGAGTGGACTTGCTGGAACATGCAGAGTTTTTCATAGGCCTGAGTAGTGGCCTGAGCTGGCTTGCCTGGGCGGCTCAAGTGCCTGTGGTGCTCATTAGCGGCTTTACTTTGCCCACGTGCGAGTTTAGCACGCCTTACCGTGTGTATAGCACCCACGGCTGCACAGGCTGCTGGGACGACCTTGCCATAACCTTTGACCATAAAGATTTCCTGTGGTGCCCACGCCACAAAAACACCGAGCGCATGTATGAATGCACTCGCCTTATCACTGGCAAGCAAGTGATGGGGCATATACATAGGCTTATGCAAGACCATACACTCACCCCACCCAGGGAGAGAAACGAAAATCAAAGCTAGGCATATTCCCCATAAACATGGCAAGGCCTTGTCTTTATAGGACACATGCAGGGGAGAATAGCTTTTTATGGCAGGAGGCTAGCTATGAACGATAAAGCAAACATCATCCCCGCTGTTATAGGAAGACTTAGCAAATTACAACATGGGCAATGCCTTGATATACGCCTTTGTGCCGGTGGATTCCTATTTGAAGGGAATAACCGGCGTCCTCTCGCGTCAAGATGAGCTCTTCGTGCTTGCACGTCGCTTGCTGTTTGAAATTTTCTAAAATCAGTTTTATAAGTATAATCAACTCTTTTTACCAAGTTTTTCTGTACTGACCTTACACAAAAAAATCAAATTATATTTTTTTACATCGACAAAAATAATGCAGTAAAAAAATTACGTTCAGCATGAAGAGAATTAAAGAAGCAAAAATTGGTATGCCACTCTAAGGGTTTTGCCCCATAGAATATGAGATATTTACTTGCTATATCTTGGCA
>CAYJPR010000375.1:0-1606 GCA_964372075.1 uncultured Desulfovibrionaceae bacterium
TTGAGAGGGGGTGTGGGGGAGAACCTTTTTTCAAAAAGGTCTCCCCCACAAAAAATAAAACGCTATGCAAAGTATTTTACAAGCTCTACTATAACCTCTTGCACAGGCTCTTCGGGCCAAATATAGCGCCCGATAACAGCCAACATGGCGCCCCCTATACCGCACTTGCATACGGTACCGAGAAAACGCCCTACCATAGCGCCCCATGCGGCTTCATAGGCTTCCTTGGTGGGCCTTCCCTTGGCTTTTTCCATGACAAAGCAGCCAATCCACGCACCTATAAGCGCACCGATAAGCGCACCTAGCCCAAAGAATAAAGGAGCAAGTAAAATGGCCCCAATGATGGCCCCCACCACTCCGGCAAAGGTTCCCGAAGACGAAGAGCCGTATTTTTTCGCCTTCACTACCTGCAAGGCAAATTCTAGCACTTCGCCCAGCACCGCAAGACCGGTAAGCAAGACGAAAAACCAAATATCCATGGAGCCGGCATCAGGATAGGCATAAGCCCAAAGCCCCACCAGCCCCAAGATAATCCAGTTGGCAGGTAAGCCAAAAATATTCAAGAAAAGAAGAAAGCCCAGCAAGCCCATGAAGCCCGCCACTAAAAAGTTGGCTATGACATAAGGTACCGTAATTTCCATTATTTTTCTCGTAAATCCTGCACACGCACGGCTTTACCTTCCGTGGTGGCAATGGAACCGGAAGCTACCAATTCCACTCTGGGCGTCACAAGAATTTCATCACGCAAACGACCAGTAATATTCTTTTGCAAGGCGCGAAGCACACGCATATCTTCCACAAAGCATTCTTCGCGAATTTCCACTTGAATGCGCAAATGGTCGGCAACGCCATCATTTTCAAGAATAATAAGGTAATTTTGCCCCACTTCGCGGAACGTCATAATAACCTGCTCTATTTGCATGGGGTAAATATTCACACCCTTCAAAATGAACATATCATCCGCACGACCTAAAATTCTATCTATGCGGCGATGCTTACGACCACAAGCGCACTCACCGGGCAAAAAGCGTGTTAAGTCACGCGTGCGATAACGCAATATGGGCATTCCTTGGCGGCACAAGCAGGTCATAACAAGCTCACCCACCTCACCATCGGGCACGGGCTCACCTGTTTCCGGGTTAATAATTTCAGCAATATATGCATCTTCCCAAAGGTGCATACCATTTTGCTCTTGACACTCAAAGGCCACACCGGGGCCATTCATTTCAGATAAACCGTAGGAATTATAGACTTTCATGTCGAAAAGTTCTTCAATACGACGGCGATATTCTTCCGTATAAGGTTCCGCACCGATAAGGGCAATACGCAAAGGAAGATCACGAGGATTTTCACCGGCTTCTTCCAAATGTCCACCCAAAATAAGTGCGTAAGATGGCAGAATATGCACTACAGTGGTCTGAAAATCTTTTACTAATTTCAATTGGCGGCGAGAGTTACCAGCACCGGCAGGAATGGTGAAACAGCCCAAGCGCTCAGAACCATAATGGATGCCAAGGCCACCGGTAAAGAGTCCATAACCGGACATATTTTGAAAAACATCTTCGCGGCGAACACCTACCATGTGCATACTGCGCGCCATAAGATC
>CAYJPR010000376.1:0-1599 GCA_964372075.1 uncultured Desulfovibrionaceae bacterium
TAACTCAAGTTTTTTTAGAATTGCCGTAATACTAAAAGAACCTGTTGATGAAGTTATATATCAAAAAGCCGTAGAGTCAGTGTATCAACGGTTTTCCTTTTTCTTTGCTCGCCTCAGGCGCGGTGTGTTTTGGAACTACCTTGAAGAAAGTAGTGACTTATGCATTGTTCAGGAAGAAAAAAAATTGCCGTGCTCTCCTATGAAAGCAGAAAAGGGTAAAAGTAACTTAATACGGTTCTTATACTTTCAAAATCGAATTTCAATTGAAGTTTCACACATTATTACTGACGGCACAGGATGTTTTGAAATTCTTAAGGCCGTTGTGTTTTCATATATAAAACTTATCGGAAATGATATAGATGATGAGGGTAAAATACTCTCTCTCGATTCTATACCTACCATTGAAGATTATGAAAGTAGTTTTTCACGGTATGCACAAACATTTTCTAGGACTAAAAACCCTAAAACCTCAAAACAAAAAAAAGCATATAGAATAAAAGGTTTTTCTCCTGTAGAAATAGGTACGCATGTGGTAACGGCGCTTTTTTCTGTACAAAGCACTAAAAAGGTTGCAAAAAAATATAATACAACTATCACTGGTTTTCTTTGTGCTTTATTGATGTTTGCTATTTATTCTTCACGAATAAAATATGAAAAAAATAAAAGACCTCTCGTAGTTGCAATACCAGTTAATTTACGAAGTATATTCCCATCTGTTACATTAAAAAATTTTTTTGCTGTTCCAAATGTAAGTTTTGTTTTTAAGCATGATTCTACTTTTGAAGAATTAATTGAAAGTATAAGTGCTCAAATGAAAACAGTTTTTACAAAAGAAAACTTAGAAAAAGAAATTACGCGATACACTAATTTTGAAACAAAGGGTTTTACTTCTTTTGTTCCACTTGCAATAAAAAACGCATTTATACGACTAGGGTTTTCTCTTTTTGGAGAATCAAAGAAAACACTTACCCTTACTAATGTAGGACTTCCAAATTTACCTAAGGGCATGGAGGAGTATGTTGAACATATTGAGACAGTTTTGTATCCAACAAAATTGAGTCCAATTAATGGAGCCATTGCTTCTTTTAAGGATGCAATGACTATTACTTTTAGTATGGCGATTGATGAAACAGATATTTTAAGAACATTTTTTACTCTTTTGCAAGAGTATACAGGAAGTGCTGTTTCGATATATTCAACAAAAAAAGGAGGGAAAAATGATCTGTAAATCATGCAAACTTACTATCGTAAGTACAGTTTCCTTTTGTCCGTTGTGTCACGTTCTAATTCAAAATGAAGAAGCATACGATAGCAGTAAATTAGCTCAAATGGTTTTGTATCCTACCTATGTTGTAAAAAAGAAATCGCTGTTTTCAAAAACGGTAAGCTTCCTTGCAATATCGCTGAGCGTGTTGAGTGTTTTTATAAACATTTTTACCTTTGAAAGGGGTAGTGTTCTTTGGTCTTTGATAGTCGTAAGTAGTATTTTATGCACACACCATTCTGTATTTAATTGGGTTTCGTCAATTAAGAATTCAGGTTCAAAAATTGTTTCGCAGTTCTTTTTGTTATCGCAATTGGTGTTACTTGTTGATATTG
>CAYJPR010000377.1:0-1579 GCA_964372075.1 uncultured Desulfovibrionaceae bacterium
CTGGGGGGAGGGAAAACTTTTCTTCAGAAAATTTTTCCCTCCCCCCAGAAAAAAATAAAACAAAAAAATAAAATTAAACCAAGTATACTATAACCTTAACAAGCGATATACTTATGAGCGAACAAAACTATCAGTGGACCCACAAAGACTTGCTGGATGTGACACAGCTTTCCATCGAAGATGTCCATCACGTCATGGACTTGGCGGCTAATTTTCAAGAAGTTAACCAAAGACCCATAAAAAAAGTGCCTACCCTTAAAGGAAAGAGCATCATTCTTTTCTTCTCTGAGGACAGTACACGCACTAAAACCTCTTTTGATATTGCAGGTAAGCGCTTATCGGCCGATACGCATGCCCTTGGCAAAAGCGGCTCCAGCATTAAAAAAGGGGAAAGCCTTAAGGATACGGGCCTTACTTTAGAGGCCATGAATCCTGACGTTATAGTTATCCGCCACTCTAGTAGCGGCGCGGCTAAATACCTTGGAGATATGCTCTCTTGCGGCATTGTTAATGCAGGTGATGGCTGGCATGCACACCCTACCCAAGCTTTGTTGGACTGCTTTTCTTTGCGCTCCACATGGGGTGCGGACTTTGCGGGTAAAACCCTGCTCATTTTAGGCGATGTAGCCCATAGCCGTGTGGCTCGCTCTAATATTGCCTTGCTTACTAAGCTTGGGGTAAATATTCGCGTGTGCGCACCGCGTACCCTTTTACCGCGCGGCATTGAAACATGGCCGGTGGAAGTGGTGAAAGATATTTGCGAAGCTGTGCAAGATTGTGATGCCATCATGTGCTTGCGCTTACAATTGGAACGCCAGGAAGCAGGCTTGCTTCCTTCCTTGGCAGAATATTCTTGGCGCTACTGCCTCACTCCAGAATTGGTGAATATGGCAAAGCCTACGGTGAGAATATTGCACCCCGGCCCCATGAATCGCGGCCTGGAAATTTCCGCCGCTGTGGCCGATGCCCCCAATAGCCTTGTGCTGGATCAAGTCAATGCCGGTGTGGCCACACGCATGGCAATACTGTATTTATTGTCTCAAAGAAATAAGGATTAGGAGTTAAGCATGTCTACTTTACTCTGTATAAAAAATGCCGATTATTTAGGTGCCCGCGTGGATGTTCATGTGGAAGATGGTTGCATTCGCACCATGATGCCCCATGGCAAACCTATCCCCGCCGAAGCAGAAGTCTTTGATGCCAATGGCTTGCTTATTTTCCCCTCCTTCATAGATGCCCATGTGCATTTACGTGAACCTGGCTTTGAATATAAAGAAGATGTGGCCTCTGGCCTTAAGGCCGCTGTGCATGGTGGTTTTGGCGCTGTCATGTGCATGGCCAATACACACCCTGTCAATGACAGTTCTTCCACCACGCGCTTTATTATTGAACAAGGCAAAAAAGTGTATCCCCATGGGCCTTATGTATACCCCATTGGCGCCGCTACCAAGGGCTTGCAAGGTAAAGAAATGGCCCCGCTGGCAGAATTGCATGAGGCCGGCTGCGTGGCTATTTCCAATGATGGTCGTCCCATGGAAAATACGGAACTCATGCGCCGTATTATGGAATACGCTTCTGA
>CAYJPR010000378.1:0-1570 GCA_964372075.1 uncultured Desulfovibrionaceae bacterium
CCACAAGACAGAAGAAGCTGAGAGAGTATCCATACAAAAGAAATCCCCCTAAATAGGGGGAAGATAGATTAAGCTTTGAGTGAGCCTCTAAAGGAATTAAGATCATTAATGCCATATTGTTGGCACAGCACCTGCAATTCATCAATAACCTTAAAAGCAAAATCCGGCTGAATAAAGTTAGCCGTACCCACTTGCACAGCATGGGCGCCCACCAAAATAAATTCCAGCACATCTTCTGCCGTGGTAATGCCGCCAAGGCCTACCACAGGAATTTTCACAGCATTGGCCACTTGCCATACGCAACGTAAGGCCACAGGCTTTATGGCAGAACCGGACAAACCACCAATGCCATTGGCAAGTACAGTCTTGCGTTTGCGCACATCCACCGCCATACCAGACAAAGTATTAATGCAAGAAATCATATCGGCGCCGGCATCTTCCACGGCACGAGCTATGTCTACAATATTGGTTACATTGGGCGAAAGTTTTATCATCACAGGCGTATTGCGCGAAGCCTTGCGCACAGCTTCTGTTACTTTGGCTGCCATGGCAGGATCTTGTCCAAATAAAATACCGCCTTCATGCACGTTGGGACAAGAGATATTCACTTCCAAAGCGGCTACGCCCTCTTCTGCAGAAAGAATATCGGCAAGTTCTGCAAACTCCTCAGCACTTGAGGCATAAATATTAGCTATAATGGCTGTTTCTTTCCAAGGGAGGCGCGGTAATTTATCTTTAATAAAAGACTCTACGCCATCGTTTTGTAAGCCCACAGCATTAAGCATGCCCCCCACCGTTTCGCTAATACGCGGAACAGCATTACCGGCGCGGGCTTTTAGGGAAAGGCCCTTCACAGCTATGCCACCAAGCTTGGCAAGGTCGCCATAGGAAGCAAATTCCACGCCGTAACCAAAGGTACCGGAAGCGGGAATGATAGGATTTTTTAAGGTGAGAGATCTTTCACCGGGCAATGTGACAGATAAATTCATGGTCTTACTCCAAGGCATAGAAATATTTGTGCGCAAATTGGCTTAGTCATGAGACTAGTAATGGGACTAGTCATAGAACTAATCTAGGGTGATATGCTCAGCCCAAAAAACAGGACCATGGGTGCAGGTTTGCACAGGCCAATTCTTTTTATCTTCCACAGGCCACTCTTGCGTTGTGTGAGTTACACAACCAAGGCAAGCGCCAACGCCACAAGCCATACGAGATTCCAAAGAAAGCTGCGTACGCACTTTAAGCTCAAGGGCCATCTTTTGTACCGTCTTTAAAAAGGGATCAGGCCCGCAAGCTAGCACAAGGCCATTTTGCTCGGCTATATCCTTCATGCCTTCACGCATACTATAAATAAAGTTATCCAAATCTCCGGCGGAGCTTTCTTGCAAAGTATCCACAGTAATGCGCTCATTAATGCTATCTAAAGGATAACAACGTAAGGAGGGCTTATGCCCAAAAATCATAGAGAGATTCCACGGCTTTGGATGCTCATGCACATAGCCCACAAAGGGAACTATGCCCATGCCGCCTGCTAAAAGCAAGGTAGGTGTTTCCGGCTCTAAAGCAAAAC
>CAYJPR010000379.1:0-1558 GCA_964372075.1 uncultured Desulfovibrionaceae bacterium
TACCAAAGATGGTACGGGTCCGGACCCTTTACTGGCGCGCGAACAAAAAGCAGAACAAAGAAATCAAAGCACCTTTGCTTTTGACGCAGATACCATGAACGAAACGGCGTACAACACAGGCTCCATTACCAGAATAGATAATGAACGCATCACTGTGACCCTTTTACAAGAGCTGGTGGCTTTATTGCGTCCTAAGCCTTTTCGTAAGCGCCATCCCATACTTTTTTGGGGCCTTATCATTGTGGCAGGCTTTATTCTTTATGGTGCTATTTTTGATGAAAAAGGCTCTTGGGGCGGCAATCGAATAGCTGTGGTGCGTGTGCAAGATGCCATAATGGATTCCGGGCCTACGCTTAAATGGATTGCAGAGCTGGAAAGAATGCCTCATGTGAAGGGTATTTTACTGCGCATTGACTCCCCCGGAGGCGGCGCAGGTGCTTCTCAAGAAATATACAGCGCCCTTATGCATTTAGGCAAAAAAAAGCCCATAGTGGCATCCATGGGTAGCACTGCGGCCTCGGGCGGACTTATGGTAGCCATGGCGGCGCCGTATATTGTGGCAAATCCCAGCACCATTACCGGCTCCATAGGGGTGCGCATGGATGTGCCGCAGGTGTATAAACTCTTAGAGTCCTTTGGTGTAAGTCAAGCCTCCATCACTTCTGGTAAGTTTAAGGATGCCGGATCTATGATGCGTGAGCTCAGCCCTGAAGATAAAGTCTACTTCCAAGGTCTTGTGGATGATCTTAAAAGGCAATTTGTTGCCATGGTGGCTGAGGGACGTAAAAAGCCTGTGGAAGAAATAGAAAAATTGGCTGACGGGCGTGTGTTTACAGGGGAAGAAGCCTTAAGTCTTGGCCTTGTGGATGCTCTTGGTGGTCAAAATGCGGCGTTGAGTTATTTACAAGAGCTTACAGGTGTTCCTGCTGAAACGGAATTGCTTGAAGATGAAAAATTCTCAGATATGTACGGTTCGTTATTTCAAAGCATGGCAGATATTGTGCAAATATTTAGTGGTGCTAAGCAGGCTCAGATGACCTTTAGTTATTAACAGATTGCTTGGGGGAGGAGAACACCTCCCCCATATGCACACGCCCTTATAAAGCTTTTATGTTTTCTTTATTTGTTCTAGAGGGCTTTGTTCTTTATCCTTACCATCTCTCCCCAAGGGAATTCCTGCAGAAATAAGCTGTTCACGAATATGTATATCCGTTTGCGGGAAGGGTACTTCAATGTCTTTTTCTCTAAAGGCTGTCATTATTTCATAACGTAAGCTGGATGAAATAGATAATCTATCTAACACATTATGTATCCAGAAATATATTTCAAAATTTAAAGAACTGGCCGCAAAGTCCATAAAAAATACTACGGGGGCTGGGTCATGAGCCACACGCTTATCTTGTTTTATGACTTCTAAAATGGTGTTTTGTACTAGCTCTAAGTCAGAGTCATAGGCCACCCCAACTAAAATGGAGCAACGCCTTTTATTGCCATTGTGGGTCCAGTTCACAAAGCTTGTATTCATAAATTCAGAATTAGGTATGAACACAATGGAATT
>CAYJPR010000380.1:0-1554 GCA_964372075.1 uncultured Desulfovibrionaceae bacterium
CTTTTCTTGCATAGCTCCCCCTTGCACGATGGAGCCGTCATTATCAGCAAAGGCCGCTTAGCCGCCGCTTCTTGTATTTTGCCGCTGGCAGTGGTGCAAGGAAAGAATTTTGGCACAAGACATAGAGCGGCCCTTGGCATTACAGAAGAATCCGACGCTTTAGCCATTGTGGTTTCTGAAGAACGCGGAGAAATTTCTGTAGCCATGAAAGGCACCATGCAACCCCGCATCCAAGCCAATAAATTACGCGAGGTTATAAGCAATGCGCTCTAATTTTTACGGTGTGAATATCCCTATTCTTCTTTTGTCTTTGTGTATGGCTGTGGTGGCTTGGTATACTATTACCGTAAAAGAGCGCACAGATATGCAGCTGGATGTGCGGCTGGAATATGTGAATATACCGGATAATCTTATTATAACCGAAGGGCTTATCCATAAAGTATCCGTGCATTTGCGTGGCCCTAAAACGCTTTTGGCTGGGCATGACACAAGAAAACCCTACCTCATAGATCTTTCAGATATTACCAAGGGAAAAAACATTATCCCCTTCATTCAACCTCAATTTGAAGAAGGAACATTTCGAGCCTTTGAAGTGCTCGATATTACCCCACCCCAAATGATTGTATTTACAGACACTTTACTAGAACGCAATGTACCTATCAAAGAAAAACTTGCCACAAGCTTTCACTCTTCAGCTTTCAAGGTTCAAGATATACACATTTCCCCAAGTACAGCGCTCATTCGCGGGCCTGAGCAAACAATTACGAAAATTAAAAGCATACCTCTAGAATTACAAGTGGACGCCAAAGAACAGCCCGGAACGTATACCAAAAAATTTCCTCTCGTGGCATCAGAAGTACAAACATCCATAACGCCCGCGCTTGTTTCCGTGACTTATACCGTGGCCTCACAACGCACAAGCCTTAAACTTAACCCAAAAGTAGCTATCAGCGGTGATCCCAATAGCTATACTTTAAGCCCGCAATCCCTTTCTTTAGAAGTGGAAGTACCTGAAGGACTAGCCAAAAATACATCTTATCTTAAAGGCTTGGTAGTACGCGTTACCCCTCCTCTTTTGGAGACAGGACAAAGCGCGAAAGTTAAAGCCACTCTGACCTTACCGGAAGGCATGACCCTGCTAAAAACTCCTGAGCAAGTCTTTACCATTACACGCCTTGACGAAAGCACAAAAATACAATCGCATTAATAACAATAGGATTGTGTCAAAATACTCTCTCCATAAGCTTTAGCAATACTGAAAACCTCCTGCCTTGCGGGAGGTTTCTTTTGTGCAAGTAAAAATCCACCAGCGTAGCCCATGCTTAAAACCGTATTCCATATGGTAATCTCTGGTAAAGTTTACTATGGCATTCAAACTAAAAGTTTTATCTTCACGAATACGTAAATATTTCTTCAACTCTGTGCAGCTGACAGGAACAGAGCTCTTACGGGAATTTCTTCTCCACAAGTAAGAATCCACCAGCCTAGCTGGTGGTTTTTCTTATGCAAATAAGGCTCTCCTACCAGCTGCCCCCTAGCAGGGGCGTTTTAAAG
>CAYJPR010000381.1:0-1552 GCA_964372075.1 uncultured Desulfovibrionaceae bacterium
TATGCTAATTTTGAATTCCACAAAATTTTCCACACCTTGCATAACTTATGCGCTACAGACCTTTCGGCTACGTACCTAGATATCATTAAGGATACATTGTATGCCAGCGGCACCACCTCTCAGGAGCGCCGTTCTGCTCAGTCGGCCCTGTGGTATATTTTGACCTTACTTTTACGCGATATGGCCCCCATCATGAGCTTCACCGCAGAAGAAGTTTTTGACTATGTGCCTGAAGAATTACGCGCTCTAGCAGGAAAGGACTGCGCCACGGTATTTGCTTTGCCGGCCCTGAGCAAAGAAGATGTGGAGCAATTCCTCTTAGATGAAACCACCTTACAAAGCTGGGCGGCTTTATATGATGTGCGCGGTGCCATTACCCGTGCCATCGAGCCCCTGCGCAAAGACGGCACTGTAGGCCATTCGCTGGATACTCGTGTGCAAGTTTTTGTGGATGAAGCCAAGATGGCGGCTTTACAAGGCTTAAATGTAGATTTACGCGCCATTTCCATTGTGTCGCAATATGTTTTATTGCCGCTGGCTGACGCCCCTGCCGACGCCGTGCGCTTTGAAGATGTGGAAGGCCTAGCCCTCACTGTTGAAAAAGCTCACGGGGAAAAATGCGAGCGTTGCTGGATTTACAGCACCGAGCTTGGCAGTGACCCAGCTCATGCCACCTTATGCCCTCGTTGCACTAAGGTTATGCAAGAGATTGCGGACTAAAGCGGAATAAAGCGAAGACATATGCGTTATGCTTGGGTAAGCGGCCTTGCGGCCCTGATTATATTTCTAGACCAGCTGAGCAAGTGGTGGGTTATACAAAACCTGCCCTTGCATGCGGCTGTGCCTGTGCTGGACGGTTTTTTTAACCTTGTGCACATTTATAATCGAGGGGCAGCTTTTGGCTTTTTGAATAGGTCCGATATAGAATGGCAATTTTGGCTTTTCCTCGTGGCCACAGCCATAGCCGTTGTCACTATTTTTTACCTTATACGCACATCTGCGCCATCGCGCCTGCTTTTTAGCGCTTTAGGGCTTATTTTAGGTGGCGCGCTGGGTAATATGATTGACCGTATACGTTTTCGCGCTGTAGTGGACTTTTTAGATTTTTATGTGGGCTCATGGCATTGGCCGGCCTTTAATGTGGCCGATATAGCCATTTGCCTTGGGGCCTTTGGCACATGTCTTGCCATGTATTTGATAGAAGTAGAACAAAAAAAGTTGCAAAAACGCGCTTAGAGAGGTGCCTATGCTTTGGTGGCATTTTATTATTTTAGCCCTGCCCATGGTGCCCAATTTATATTCCATCTGGCATATACGATCCCATTATTTTGCCGATGAACAACAAAAATCTTTATGGTTTTTACTAGCTGTCTTTGTGCCTGTCATTGGCGGTATAGTCTATCTTTTGGTAGGCCGCAAAAAAGCCAGTAAAACGCCCTTTGAACAAATACCTCCCTGTGATGAAGAACAGGGATTATAAATTAATAAGGTGGATACTATGCAAAAAAATGCTACCCGTGCTTTAGCTGTAAGCGCTTGTATTTTAGCGCTC
>CAYJPR010000382.1:0-1545 GCA_964372075.1 uncultured Desulfovibrionaceae bacterium
GTACCCACGTACACCAAAAGGAGAGCCCATGTCTCAAAGTCAAGACCAAACCAATCACCTACGCAACCTCGGCACAGGCAAAATGCCCAGCGTGGACGGCGCCCCCGGCCTTAGCCAATTGGAAGCCTTCCCCAACTGCTACCCCGACCGCGACTATATGATTCAAATAGCCTATCCAGAATTCACATCCCTGTGCCCTGTCACCGGTCAACCGGACTTTGGCACCATCGTCATGGAATATGTGCCTGACACCAAATGCGTAGAATCTAAAAGTTTTAAGCTCTATATGTTTGCCTACCGCAACCATCAATCCTTTATGGAAACCATCACCAATACCATGTTGGACCATATGTGGGAACTCTTAGAACCGCGCTGGTGCCGCATTAAAGGTATTTTTGCCGCTCGTGGAGCCACGCATATTCATGTTTTTGCCGAGCGCTACAAAGACATGGACGGCGAGAAAAAAGCCGCCCTACAAGAATTAGTGCGTGAATGGAAACAAGACGCCCTGCATACAGTTCGCTGAAAATAGGCAACCTGCTTCGTTAGACTTGTTTTTTACTTCGGTCATGTATATCTATATACACTTCCTACGTAAAAAACTTCGTCTCCTCGCATCTTACCCATTTTGAGCGAACTTTAGATACTCTGTTTTAGTTACAGGTCGATAGGGAGAACACAGGATATGTCCTTAGCAACACGCATCCAACATATGGGCTTCGCGGCCTTGGTTATGAGCATCAGCATCTTGCTTTCACGCTTCATGGGGCTTTTGCGAGATAAGGTCATATCCTGGCAATACGGCGCATCGGGCGAAGCAGACTTATACTTTGCAGCCTTTGTTGTGCCTGATTTTATTAACTATCTTCTAGCAGGCGGTTATGTATCCATAACCCTTATGCCCCTGCTTTCTCGATGTTTTGACGAAGATGAAGACAAAGCCTGGCGCTTTTTCTCCGCCGTATTCTGGTGGGCCCTTATGGCCGTAAGCACCCTTACCGCCATAGCGTGGATAGGGGCTGAACCGCTAGCTAAATGGGTAGCACCGGGCTTTAGTGAAGCCCAAAGCGCTCGACTGGCGCTCTTTTTACGCATTATCTTGCCGGCGCAAATCTTTTTTGTAAGCGGTGCATGCTTCTCAGCCCTACTCTTTTTACGCAAACAATTTGTGGTGCCGGCCCTCACACCGCTCATTTATAATGGTGCCATCATTATTTGCGGTTTAGCGGTACCGGCCCTTGGCATTGCCGATGGCATGGTGGGTTTTTGCATAGGCGTCAGCCTTGGGGCTGCCGTGGGCGCCTTTGCCCTGCCCTATTGGGCCACAGTACATGCAGGAAAAAACGCAAAGAATACAGCCTCAACGGACAGCACATTACCCACATGGCAACACAGCGGCCTGCGTCTGTACCCCTTACGTAAAGAATATCTACGCCACCCCCTTTTACGCTCCTTCCTCTTCATGGCCTTACCGCTCATGTTGGGACAATCGGTGGTCATGCTCAATGAGCAATTCATGCGTATTTTTGGTTCCATGGCCGGAGA
>CAYJPR010000383.1:0-1542 GCA_964372075.1 uncultured Desulfovibrionaceae bacterium
GCCCATAGGGGGGGTGGCCTAAATCATGTGAGAGGCAAATGGCTGAAAGTAAACGTCCGTCGGGCAAGGCTTCAGCAATGGGTGAGTCGGCATACAATTCATTAAGATATTTAATAATGCCGGAGCTTACCTGCGCCACTTCCATGGAGTGGGTGAGGCGAGTGCGGTAAAAATCGCTTTGTCCAAGGTCCATAACCTGGGTTTTGGATTGTAAACGACGAAAGGCCGCCGAGTGGATAATGCGAGCATAATCTCTATCCCAAGGGGAGCGCACATCATGGGCGCGTTGTGGTGGGGCTAAGCGTCTTTCCATCCATGGGGCTTGCCAGGTATTGTGTGTAGAATTCATGGAATAGTTCTCTTTATTTTTCTCTGAGGATTTTCTTTATATTTAAAGCGCTTTTTGGAAGGAGTCAAAAGAATTTATATAAACAAAGCCGGTAAAGGGGCTTGGGAACACGCTCATGGAACTCTAAGGTAGGAGAAAAATCATTTGACAAGGCCCCTTTTCCCACGCTATAGACAAGCCCGAAGCTGAGCGGCGCAAGCACCGCCAACTCCGTCAGGTCCGAAAGGAAGCAGCGGCAACGGTGGCTACGGGTGCTCAGCTTCTTTTTTTTGTAAAATATATAAAATCCCCCACAGGTTTCATTACAACCTGCGGGGGATTTTTTTTTATGCAAACAGCATGGAGTATGCAGGCGTTTTTTCAAAAAACTGCTACTAAAACAGAGTGTCTACAGTTCGCTCAAAATGGGTAAGATGCGAGAAAGGCGAAGTTTTTTGCGAAAGGAGTGTATATAGACATACATGACTGAAGCAAAAAACAAGCCTGACGAGGCAGATTGCTCATTTTGAGCGAACTGTCTAAAAGCCGCGCTCTTTGTGCTGACCCAACCATACCCCAAAACTTTCTCTAGCTCTGGTGCTATACATAACTTTACGCTCAGCTTTTTTGGCGCGTACACCCAATTCAGGCATGAGCCCAAAATGTGCATTGGAAGGCTGAAATTTTTTCACTTCTGTGCGTAAATGTTGCATGAGCGCTCCCAAGGCCGAGGTGGCGGGGGGCACTTCCAGATTTTTTTCTTGTAATTCTGCCACAAGAGTCAGGGCGGCCCAGTGACCGCAAGCGGCAGATTCCACATAACCTTCCACGCCGGTAATTTGTCCGGCAAGGCGTATGTTTTTGCTTACGCCTTTCAGGCATAAATTTTCTTCTAGTACTTTAGGGGCATTCACATAGGTATTTCTATGCATGGAGCCAAAGCGCACAAATTCGGCATTTTCAAGGCCGGGAATGAGGCGGAAAATCTTTTGCTGAGCGCCGTAGGTCAATTTGGTTTGACAGCCCACCAAATTATACATGGATTCATTGAGATTTTCTGTGCGTAGCTGGATAATGGCATAGGGGCGCCGTCCAGTACGCGGATCCACAAAGCCCACAGGCTTGAGGGGGCCAAAGGTTAAGGTGCGCACGCCGCGCTCTGCCAAGGCTTCTATGGGCATGCAACCTTCAAAGTGCACTTCTTTTTCAAAGTC
>CAYJPR010000384.1:0-1540 GCA_964372075.1 uncultured Desulfovibrionaceae bacterium
CTTTTATTGTTTCATGTGAAACACATCTTTCTACGAAGGAGCAAAACGTGGCTAGAATTATCGCCATTGCAAATCAAAAAGGCGGCGTAGGTAAAACCACCACTGCCATCAACTTAGCTGCTGCCCTAGCAGTTATGGAAAAAAAAGTCCTGCTTATAGATTGTGATCCGCAGGCAAATACCACCAGCGGTCTTGGCGTTGTGCCGGATGAAATGAAGGGCTCTGTTTACACAGCCATTTATAATCCGCAAGATGCTTTAGAATATATCTACCCTACCAGCTCTGAGTTTTTACATATATTACCTGCCACCACAGACCTTGTGGCCATAGAGCTTGAGCTTGTGGATAAAGTGGGCAGAGAATATTATTTAAGCGAATGCCTTGAAGTGCTGGATGAACATTTTGAATTTATCATTATAGATTGTCCGCCTTCACTGGGCCTCATTACCCTTAATGCTTTGTGCGGCGCCAAAGAAGTGCTCATTCCCTTGCAATGTGAGTTCTTTGCTTTAGAAGGTATTGTGAAACTTTTACAAACCTACGAGCAAGTGAAAAAGCGCTTAAACCCCAATCTTGCCCTTCTTGGCGTGGTGCTTACCATGTATGACATGCGTAATAACCTAGCCCATGAAGTGAAAAGTGAAGTTAAGCGCTGTTTCCCAGATCATCTTTTTGAAACCTTGGTACCACGCAATGTGCGCCTTTCTGAAGCGCCAAGTCATGGTAAATCCATCATTCACTATGCCATTAAATCTACCGGTGCAGAAGCCTATTTAAAGCTTGCTAAAGAAGTTATCTTACGCAAAAGCTCAGGCTCTGCAAACGCAACGGATTAATCATAAAAATTTACAGTTGCTTTGGGGTGCATTCATAATCCACTTTTCTATGAAAATGTTTTTTACGAATGGTGGCCCCACAGCGACATTGGAAAACCAAGAGTCCTGCAAAATTGGCATTGGTTAAATGAAAGGGATGCTCCGGATCGTTTTCAAAGTCTTCTGTAGCTTTGCCGCAAACATCACAGTGCATGGAAGCTTCATAGGGGTAGGTGAAATCCCAATACTCTTTGAGCTCCTGCAAGGCATCTAAAGCTTCTGGCTTTAAAAAAGGGTCATCGGATGAAGTAAAAGTTTTAGCAACAGCTTTCACATGATCTTCTACCTTTGCCCAAAGCTCAGGAGAAAGCTGAACAGCCTGTGGATGACCATCTAAGGTTACCACATACAAAATATGATCTTTAGCCTTTTTATCCATATAATCCTCCCTAGGGAATGTATATAAGTGAGAATAGTATGAGCACATCACCAAGAATGGGACGCGGCCTTGATGCCCTTTGGGGCAATACAGACGCCGGTGAAAGCAAAAAAAATAGCACCAGCGTGGCCATTCATAATCTTATTCCTAACCCCAATCAACCGCGTAGACAATTTGACGAGCAGGCCCTAGAAGAGCTTGCCGCCTCCATCACACAGCAAGGCATCATCCAGCCTATTTTGGTTCGTCCCAAACCTCAAAGTAAAAACTTTGAAATCATTGCTGG
>CAYJPR010000385.1:0-1538 GCA_964372075.1 uncultured Desulfovibrionaceae bacterium
GCATTTTATCCTACCATATATACTCAGAAGGGGTGTTTACCCATGCGTTACTCAAAAAAGTTATACGTTATTATGCTTCTGTGTTCCGTATTTCTCACCTTTGTGCAAGCCCAAAAATTTTGGGAAGCTACCAGTAAAAGAGAACAGGAGCTTTCTACGCTGTATGCAGAGCGCATACAATCTGTGGCGCATGAAATTGTAGATAATGGTCGCATATTGCAGGAAGTCTTTGCGCTTTTTCCAGGCGCCCTCACCGAAGAGCGTTTTATGGATGTGGCACGCATTGTTTTTAATCCCCAGTATTATATATTTATTTCGTATCAGCCCAAGGGCGTGGTGCAATATATCTACCCTAAGGAAGATTTTTCATGGATTGTGGGGAGAGATATCTTAGAATATACGCATAGCCGTATAGATGCGCAATATGCCAGATATAGCGGGCGTACCATCCTTGCAGGGCCTTATAAAACAGGAAATTTAGAAGCCATTGTGGCGCGGCGTCCTGTTTTTGAATTTGTAGATAATGAGCGGAAGTTCTGGGGCTTTATTTCTGTGGGCTTTGATGTTGAAAAAATGCTCAGAGAAGTTATAGAAATAGATGCGCTCACAGCTTTTTCCTATGAATATGGCATATATACTGTCTATCAAGGGGAGTATATTGAAGTGGGGCGCAGTGCAAACTTTGAGAAAGATGAAGACAGTAAACGCGTGTTCACTGTGGGAGATCAAACGTGGATTTTACACCTGTACGATAAAGGCAAACTCACCCAGCTCTTCTTAGTCATTTTATCTTTTTTTGTGGGCTATAGCGGTCTTTCCACCATCATGTTTTGCATTGTGAATAAATTTGAGCAAAAGCATATCAACGCCAAAAAACTCACCTTTCTTGATGCGCTCACCAAGGCATATAATAGAAAGATGGTGGATGAATATATACAGCAAAATAAGCTTGGAACAGCAGATGCTTTTACCTTGTTCTATATGGATTTAAATGATTTTAAGCCTGTGAATGATACTCATGGGCACGAAGTGGGCGATAAATTACTCATAGCCTTTGTAGAACGTATGCGCCATAGCTTTAAGGCCGATAGCGTAGTGGCACGTATGGGCGGCGATGAATTTGTGCTTATTTTAAAGCAAGATTTTTCTGAAAAGGCATTAGGTAAAATTATTGAGCGTATTGAAGCCCTTTCACAAAGGCAGTTTTACTTAGATGGCATAGAAGTGAATATTTCTTCCAGCATAGGCTATGGGCAGTATCCCAAGGATGGCACGACCATGGTGGATATTTTAGCTGAGGCTGATGAGCGTATGTATGCATGGAAAAAGCGCATTAAGGCGGAGCGTGCGGCTAGGGGGGAGCCTGTTAGCCAAAGATAACAGGCTGTTGAAAAAGAAGCGTCTACTGCGTCAGGCTTGTTTTTTGCTTCAGTCATGTATGTCTATATACACTCCTTACGCAAAAAACTTCGCCTTCCTTGTGTCCACTACTTTTTGAACAGCCTGATTTTAGCAGATATGAAAAAGGGCTGTCGATT
>CAYJPR010000386.1:0-1538 GCA_964372075.1 uncultured Desulfovibrionaceae bacterium
GACTTTCATTGACTTGCTCTATGGCAGTAAGAATATTTTTCTCGCCCTGCTCTCCACCGAGGAAAAGCTCTGTATAGCCCTTCCACGAAGCCAAGCCGGACAAAGTTTCCTTGGCACGGTGCGTGCTGTCTTCCATTTGCAATTTGGCCCTTGCCAAATCTTTTTCACTGAAGGCTTTGGCAGTAAGGCTAGCCATATCCTTGGTGAACTCTTTCCAAAAAGGCTCTACCTTATCTGCATCTAATTCTATAGTAAAATAAAGCAAGCCCACACGCTCAAAACCATAATTGGCGGCAGAAATAGCATCGACCAATTGTAAATCGTATTTGTATTTCTTATACAGATAGGATGTGGCATCACCGCCAAGCACCATGCCTAAAATATCTAATGGAGTACTACGCACATCGGCAAGGCCGGGCACAGGTAGGGCCATGCCAAGGTAGACTTTTTTCCAAGGTCCTTCTTGCACATGCACGGCGCTACCTTCCAGCATGGAGGCGTCTATGGGCGTCACCGGTGTAAGCTCTGTGGTATTTTTCAAATCACCAAAGAGCATTTGGCTCATTTGCACCACTTCTTCCACAGGCACATTACCCACCACCGTTAAAAGCATATTTTGCGGCTGGTAATAGTTAGCAATATAGGCGCGCATGGACTGCGGCGTGACGGCCTTAATGGTGTCTTCAAAGCCAATGATGGGGTGATCATAAGGCGTACCCGCAAGGGCAGAAGTATGCAATTCTTTAAAAATTCTTTGCCCGGGATTATCTAAACCTCTTTGTAATTCCGAAAGAACAACCAACTTTTCTGATTCCAATTCTCCATCATCCAAGGTGGCGTGAAAGGCCATATCCTTCACCACGTCTATACCAAGACCCCAATGCTCAGAAGGCATATCTGTTTGGTATACGGTATAGTCAAAAGAGGTGGCAGCATTTAAATAGCCGCCGGCCGCTTCCACCTCGGCAGAAATAGCGCCCTTAGGTCTTCTGGCGGTACCTTTAAAGACCATATGCTCCAGTACATGGCTTATGCCGGCATCTTCTGGTTTTTCGTTGGCAGAGCCTGTTTTTACGTACAGGCGCGTGGAAACCAAGGGAAAACGGTCATCCTTAAGTACATATACCGTGAGACCATTTTTTAAAATGGTAATATGCGCCCCATCTTGTGTAAGCACAGGGGCAGAGACAGCGTGAGCTGTGGCAGTGGGCATGGCCCCTGCAGTAAGTAAACACATAAGAACTCCTAGGCCCCATGAGGCTGTAGATTTTATAATACTATTTTTTCGCATGTATGCTCCTTAAGACTGAATATAAACGTCATAAAAATAAGTCTGATTTGCATAAAAGCAAGCATAGGCATAAAAAAAGGATAGGAAATGACGCCTATCCTCTTTTACATGCCTAAATCATGTGTGCTAGCGCAAAATTTGCTGTTTTCTATAGGCCGCATAGGCCTCACGCATGGCAATATAAGGATCGAGCGAAATGGCCTTGGTATCCTCATAGAGAGGCAGGACATCGTCCAAATCGTTAAAA
>CAYJPR010000387.1:0-1533 GCA_964372075.1 uncultured Desulfovibrionaceae bacterium
CTTTTGCCCTATATTTGACAAAAGTTAACTTTCCATGCTATTTGCCTCCATTACTTTGAAGTGAGGACTATACTTGTCTATTTTCCTTTGCACTTTCAAAGCATTGGCTTTGGTATGCCCTAGGGCACATTACTTTTTTTTATTCTTATGGAGTTTTTCTCATGAATAAAGGTTCTTCTTTATTGCTTGCTGGCTTAAGCATTGCCATGCTTGCTACCCCTGCTTTTGCCGCAGAAGAAATTAAGCTTGGCGTAGCCGGCGCCCACACGGGTGACTTAGCCTCTTATGGTATTCCTACCTGGAATGCCGCCGTTCTTTTAGTTGAAGAAATCAACGCCAAGGGTGGCATTGACGGCAAGAAGGTTGTTATCGTTGCTCAAGACGACCAATGTAAGCCTGAACTTGCCACCAACGCAGCTACTAAACTTGTGTCTGACGAAGTAGACTTGGTTTTAGGCCACATTTGCTCCGGTGCCACCAAGGCCGCCATGCCCATCTACAACAACACCAAGATTATTTCCATGTCTCCTTCGGCTACTACTCCTAGCCTTACCACCGACGGAACTAATCCTTACTTCTTCCGCACCATCGCCAATGATGATGCCCAAGCCAAACTTTCCGCAGCTTTTGTAAAGGACACTTTGAAAGCTAAGAAAATTGCCATTATCCATGACAATGGCGAATACGGCAAAGGCTATGCAGAAAACAATAAAAAACTTATTGAAGCTGCTGGTGGTATTGAAGTGGCTCTTTTTGAAGCTGTAAACCCTGACGCTGTGGATTACGGCGCCACTGTGAAAAAGCTTAAGAGAGAAAAAGTAGACGCCGTTATCTTTGGTGGCTACCATCCTACCGCTTCTAAGCTTGTACAACAAATGAAGCGTGACCGCGTTCGCGCTCCTTTCATCGGCCCTGACGGCGTAAAAGATGATACTTTCATCAAGATGGCCGGCAAAGAAGCTGAAGGCGTTTATGCCTCTTCCCCTTCTGACACCAGCTCCCTTGCCATTTACCAAAAGGCTCGTGAGCAACACCTTAAGAAGTACAATGCCGAACCCGGCGCCTTCTTCTACAATGCTTATGCAGCAGCCCAAGCTCTGCTTAACGCCATTGACAAAGCCGACAGCACCGAAACTGACAAAGTTATGGCTGCTCTTCGCGCTGAAGCCATCGAAACTCCTGCTGGTACCATTAAGTTCAGCAAGAGCGGTGACCCCATTGGTGTAGGTCTTTCCATGTACCAAGTAAAAGATGGTAAGTTTGTGGAAACCGACAGCAAAATCCTCATTGACTAAAACCTATTGCGGGGCTTTTTTCTAAAGCCCCGCTTTTTCGCAAAACCTAACCTGCGCCTTACTTTCTCCCCTCTCCTCAAAGGCCGCAGCCCAAAGATTTCCCCTACGGATGGATGGTTATGGACATACAATATTTTATAGAACTCTTCTTTGGTGGACTCACCCGCGGAAGCATTTACGCTCTCATAGCGCTAGGGTATACGCTGGTATACGGTATTATTGAGCTCATCAACTTTGC
>CAYJPR010000388.1:0-1530 GCA_964372075.1 uncultured Desulfovibrionaceae bacterium
CCATGCCTTATGGCGGCGCTTAGTACACAAGGGGCCAGTCCTGCATGGGCTAGGGTTTTACGTAAGGAACTTGAGCAATGGCTTGTGCCCCATGTGCCCATGACAAAATTTTTAGGAAAATTGCGCCCTCTCGTGCTTGCCTTAGAACAAGATACAAGGCACAATACGGCACTTTTTCGCGCCTTGGTACACTCACCTTTGCGCTATTATTTGGCAGAAAAAAAGAAAAAAGAAAGCGAAGCTCTTTTACTAGAGCTTCTTCCCCCCAATTTACATTCTTCCATTGCGGAGTTGTTATATGATATCATTTGAGCAAAGCTTTATGCTTATTACACTTAGTTATGCTTTCGCTACCCTTTGCGGTATTGTGGGCATAGTGTTGCGTCAGCGTTGGTTGCGTATTGTTGCTTGTATGGGCGCCTATGCCGGTTTTCTTCTGCAAACCTATGATATGGCTCGCGGCAGTCATGGCCTCTTACCAGGCGGCCTTAGCTGGGGAGCTTATTTACAAATATTAGCATGGTTTATGCTTATTTGCAGCTTTGTTGGGCAGTGGAAAACCAAACATTCCACACCACTCCTTTTCATGACGCCGCTGGCCCTCATGCTCTTTCTCTTTTCCATGCGACTTTCACAAGCACAAATTTCCTTACCGGAAAATTTAAGCTCCACATTTTATGCCTTACATATTGGATCCTTATATTTAAGTTTAGCCCTTATGACCCTAGCTTTTGCCGCCGGCATTATGTTTATACATACCGAAAGACTCATTAAAACCAAAGAACCGCTCACCGGATTTCGTAAAGATTTTCCGGCACTGGCTATTTTAGATAAAATCAATGCTTGGTGCGTTATTTTTGGTTTTCCCTTATTTACCATAGGCATTACTTCTGGCCTTATTTGGGCCGAAAGCGCTTGGGGACAATCTGTGAGCGGTGACCCTAAGGAACTCCTTTCCTTTATTATTTGGGGCATATTTGCTTGGCTTTTTTATATGCGCACTGTGCAAAGCAGAGGCGGACGCAAGCCTGCTTTTCTGGCCTTATGGCTCTTTGGCTTAAGTGCTTTTTCCATTCTCGTGGTTAACACCTTCATGAATACTCACCATTCCTTTATATCGTAGTTAAAGTATGAATAGAAACATTTATCTTATTGGTTTAAATCACAAAACCGCCCCTGTGGAAATTCGCGAGCGCTTTGCGCTTTCGGCCCATACAACAGTAGATACCTGGGCTTTACCTTGCCGCGGTGTTATTGCCGAAGCGCTTATTCTATCTACCTGTAATCGCGTAGAAATTTTAGTTTGCGAAAGGCACTGTAATTGCGCGCGCAACGCCTCTTTATGTGAACCTGTCATCATAGACAGAGTTTTAACTAAGTGGGCAGAAGCGTGCGGGCAACAAGCCAAAGATTTACGCCCTTATGTCTATGTACACCATAATGCACAAGCCATACGCCACGTCTTTACCGTAGGAGCCAGCCTTGACTCCATGGTGCTTGGTGAACCACAGATTTTAGGCCAATTGAAAG
>CAYJPR010000389.1:0-1527 GCA_964372075.1 uncultured Desulfovibrionaceae bacterium
CCACGAGCAGCCACAATGCCTTCCACCATTTTTGTCAAATCGTTGCAACGAGCGCATCCTGTTCCAAAAACTTTAATTTCCATGATTTTTCTCCTAAAGGTTTGTTATAATATAAGGGCTTAAAAAGTTAAACAAAAAGCCCACAATGGTGAAGATGGTCCACAAGTAGACTAAGAAAGCCGCTTGCAGTTTAAAGGTCATAATTTGGCGTAAGAGCATGAATTCCGGAATGGAAGCTGCCACAGCGCTCATGCAAAAAGCCATGGTGGTGCCAATGGGAAGACCCTTTAAGAGCAAGCTTTCCATAATGGGCACGATACCGGTAACACTAGAATATAAAGGAATACCTACAAGTACAGCACCGGGCACAGTCCACCACTGACCGGAGCCAAGGTTTTCTTCAAACCAATTTTCCGGCACAAAGCCGTGTAAAGCTGCGCCAATACCCACGCCTATGATAACCCACTTCCACACGCGTTTGAAAATGGCGCGAGTTTCATTATAGGCAAAGTCGTGGCGCTGTTGCACAGACCAAGTTTCCTTGGGGGCGTCCAAGGGGCCTGCGGCAAGTTCTTGGCTTTCGGCTTGCTTCATGGCGTCTTGCATAAAGGGTTGTAGCCAGCGCTGTGCGCCGATGCTATCCATAACAAAACCGCCAATGATACCTGCCAGCATACCGACGCTTACATAGATAAGGGTGAATTTCCAGCCAAGCAGTGACCATAAAAGCACCACAGCAATTTCATTGATAAGAGGGGAGGTTATCAAGAAAGCCATGGTGATGCCAATGGGGATGCGCGACATGGTAAAGCCAAGGAAAAGCGGAATGCTGGAGCAAGAGCAAAAAGGGGTGATGGAGCCAAAGAGTGAGGCTAAGAAATAGCCTACGCCGCGCCCCTTGCCTGCTAGGTACATGCGCACTTTATCAATATTTAAGGCGGCGCGCACAAAGGCCAGCACATAGATAAGGGCCACCAAGAGCAACAATATTTTCACCACATCGTAGATGAAAAATTGTAAAGAAGCGCCAAGGTGAGCCTCAGTATTTAAACCAAAAAAATTACCCACAATATAATGTGAAGCGTCAAGGATGGTCATGTATACAGCTGTCCAAATAACAGCCAAAATGGCAAGGGAGCCAAAGTATTTTGCGTTCCAAGAGTTCATAAAGGGCCTACGCATTGGTTGAGAGTTGTTGAAGTGTTGACATGTTAAACCAAAAAAATTTGTGTGTATTTATGTCTTATCGGGGCGAGCCGGTAAGATGCTATTTTCTATATGGGCCTCGGCGCGGAATTTGCGGCAAGTGGCCGGGTCATTGTCACAGCATTTTTCTGTGAGGAAGCCTACAATTTCCAGCATGAGGGGGATATTTGCTTTGTAGCGCATAAAGCGGCCTTCTCTTTCCACATGAGCCAAGCCACTTTGGACAATGGTTTTAAGGTGAAAGGAGAGGTTTGTGGTGGGGATTTGCAATATTTTTGCAATTTCTCCGGCCACTAAGCCTTGGGGGGCGCTTTTAACGAG
>CAYJPR010000390.1:0-1526 GCA_964372075.1 uncultured Desulfovibrionaceae bacterium
TGGGGCAATGTGCTGGGCGCCATTTGTATTTTAGGCTCAGTGGGCCTCGTGGCTGTGGCTTCCCAAAGGCATAAGCTTCCACCACCACAAGAAGATGCCACTGCCGGACAGTCATAGGTCTTTACATGAAATGGATAACACATTCCACAGTGGCTGTGGGCCTTGCCATGACCCTTGGTTTGCCCACCTCTGGCCTTGGCGGCGTCGCCCTTAGCGGTGTGGCCTTAGGTTCTGTTTTGCCGGATATGATAGATCACGGCATTTCACGGCTTACGCCCAATCCGCAAAAAACTTTCAATGCCATTCATCGCGGCGCTACCCATTGGTTTGGTTGGTATGTGGCCATGCTTATTTTCTTGGGGCTTTGCGCCAATTATCCGCGCTCCATGGGCGCCTATTATATGAATTTTAAGCTTTTATACTTCGTGGGCGGGCTTGGTTTTGGCGGACTTATGCACGTGCTTTTAGATATGTGTACTCCTTCCGGTGTGCCCATCTTTCCCTTTACTAAGCAAAAACGTGTGTCTTTAAAATTGTTTTCCACAGGCTCTGTGCAGGAATATTTGTTTTTGGCCTTAACTCTGGGTCTTTTTGCTGCGCTAGGGGATGGGGATTTTTCGGAAGTTATACGCAAAGTACAACGCTTCTTCTAACAGTTCTCTGAAAATGAGCAATCTGCTTCGGCAGGCTTGTTTTTTACTTCGGCTATGTCTCCTTTTAAGTCATTGCGAGGACGAACGAAGTGAGGACGTGGCAATCCATGCACAAAGATAGGGCTTTGATACACATCTTTTTTCATTCAGAGCGCATTCTGTGAGCATGGATCACCACGCTCCCTATCCGTAAAAGCTCACGTTCGTTCGCTAACGGCTAGGGGCTCGTGATGACTTTGGATGGAGAATGTTGTGTCCTACAGAAGCCGACCCAAAAGGCGCCGAAGGCATTTGCGTTTGCGAGGCACGAGCAATTACGCAAATCGAGAGCAACTCGTGCAATCAAGCGTCATCTATAAGGAAGGAATAAAGGTATGGAATTAGAATTATATGTCATTATGGCTTGCTCTGTCATGTATTTGGTGGCCGGCTTTGTGGACGCCATTGCCGGCGGTGGCGGGCTTATCACCATACCTTCTTTAATGCTTTTTAATATACCGCCGCACTTTGCCCTAGGTACCAATAAATTTGCTTCCAGCTTGGGCTCGCTCACAGCCATTTGGCCTTTTTTACGCAATAATCTTATTGTGCTACACTTGGTGCCTGTGGGCTTTGCCTCTGCTTTTCTAGGCGGCGCCTTGGGGTCTTGGCTTGCTTTGCAGGTGCATCCGGATTTGCTAGGCAAAATCATGGCTTTTCTCTTACCCTTGGGCCTAGTGTGTTCGCTTTTTTCCGGCAAAAATAGAAGTGAAGAAAAAGATATTCCTGTACGCCAACAAAAAATCTATGTAGGCCTTGTGGGCTTAGGTATTGGTGTATACGACGGTTTTTTTGGTCCTGCCACCGGTTCTTTTTTCATTTTAGCCTTGAACT
>CAYJPR010000391.1:0-1514 GCA_964372075.1 uncultured Desulfovibrionaceae bacterium
TCCTACCCTGTGGAAGATTATCCAGGCGCCGCCCAGCAAATTGCACGCAATATTTATGGCATGGCCAAATTGCGTGTGCCCATTGTGGCAGTCATTTCTGAAGGTGGTTCTGGCGGTGCAGAAGCCATTGGCCTTGCTGACAAGCGTCTTATGCTTTCTCACGGTTACTATTCTGTAATTTCGCCAGAAGGTGCTGCAGCCATTGAAGGCCGCATTAAGGCCGGACAACGTGCCACACCTGAGCTTATTGAATATTGCGCCGAAGCCTTGCACATCACCGCCGATGACAACTTACGCGCCGGCTATATTGACCAAGTCATTCAAGAGCCCCCCTTGGGTGCTCGTCCTGCGCACTTTGATTTTTACCGCACTTTGCGCCAAGAAATCATTCGCTCCACCGATGAAGTAGTCATTGGCAGTCGCAAAATGCCCGGCCTGCGTGGCATTGCCATATCTCGCCGCCGCAGCCCTGAAATCAATTTGGAAGAACGCTATATGCGCTGGGCTTTGTCCTCTTCCAATAAAGATCGCCTTGTGCGCTTGCGCCAAGAAAAGTTCTTAAGCCTTTCTCGCTATGCGGCCAAAGACCGTCGTCCTTGGTATGTAAAAAGCTGGCTTAAAGTTGCCGGTGCAGCTCTTATGCGCTGGAATAAAATTAAATATGACTTCTACCGTAACCATCAGCGTAAGGTGACCTTCTTCTGGGAAGAAGTGCAAAACGAATGCGCCATGCTAAAAAAACGAGTGAAAGCGCCTTTCACCCGTCTTGGTGGTACTACCAGTAAACCTGTGGATACCGAAGCCCTTACCAAGCTTTCCACCTGGAAAGATGAAGGACGCGTGAGCCGCTGGAATTATATTTCCCCGCGCTACAAAAATGACCGCACCCTCACCTGCCCCAATGCCGCCAAAGATGGTTGCCTTGACCTGTGGGGACCGGATCTTTTTGGTGAATTTGCCGGTGTGTGTAGCTATTGCGGCCATCACTTCCCCATGGAACCAGAATGGTATGTGCGTAACGTTTTTGACGATGGCTCTGTGTTTGAATTCAACAAAGCCATTGAAGCCGGCAATCCCTTAGGCTTTAGAGACTTTGATAAGCGCATCCAAGATGCCCAGCAAAAAACCGGCGCCAAGAGCGGTTGCGTAACCTTTGAAGCCTGCATTGACGGTGTAAAAGTTATTGTAGCCATGTTCATGGGCACCTTCCGTGGTGGCTCTGTGGGCGCAGCAGAAGGGCAAAAATTTGTGGAAGCTTGTGAGCTTGCCATGAAAAAACGCTATCCTTTCATTGCTTATGTACACGGCACCGCCGGCATTCGCATCCAAGAAGGTACACATGGCGTTATTCAAATGCCCCGTTGCACCGTGGCTGTGCGCCGTTATATTGATAATGGTGGCCTCTATATGGTGCTGTACGATACCAATTCCTTTGCCGGGCCTGTGGCTTCCTTCTTAGGTTGCTCACCCTATCAATTTGCTGTGCGCTCTTCTAACCTTGGCTTTGCCGGCCC
>CAYJPR010000392.1:0-1504 GCA_964372075.1 uncultured Desulfovibrionaceae bacterium
CGCAAAAAAACCCGCTTTGCAGCGGGTTTAAATTTGCCGAGTTTCGACTAGATGTGGCAGCCAGAACCCTTGCAGCTTGTCATCTTCTTCTTGTAGGCTTTTTGTTCAGGAGTTAGCTCAGCAGCTTTTCCAGGTGCTTTTTCTGTTACTACTTTAGCATGGCAGCTAACGCAGCTATCGAATTTGCCCTTTTTGCCGTGCATAGCAGCATAATAGCTGTTTACGCCTTTTTTAGCCTTGAAGTCGTCGTGACAGCCAGCGGTGCTACATTTTCTGTAATCTTCTTTACCATCTACAGGATGGTGACAGCTAGCACATGTTACATCCTTATGTGTGCTGTGATTGAAAACAACAGGCTTTTTGGTAGCCTCCATCTTTAAACCGTCTGCAGGTACTTCGGGAGCTGCCATGGCAGGAACTGCGAAAGCAAGACCGAAAACTACTGCAAAAATCCAAAGAAAGTTTTTCATAATGAACTCCTCATTGTTACGATAAACACCTCGACAAGGTAAGCTAAAATACTGTTTATGTCAACAAGAGAAAGCTTTTTGTAAGCTCTGCGTAAAAGAAAAAGCCCCCCTTGGCCGAGGCACAAGAGGAGCTAAGGAAGGGGTTTTTTATTTCGTTATGCTTGGTTAAACCAGTGTTTTTTAAACCATAATGACACATGCACAAGGCCTATGAGTACAGGCACTTCCACCAAGGGTCCAATAACAGCCACAAAGGCTTCACCGGAATTCAAACCAAAAACAGCAATGGCTACAGCAATGGCTAATTCAAAGTTATTGGAGGCGGCGGTAAAAGATAATGTTGCCGATTGTTCGTAGTTTGCACCCACCTTTTTAGATAAGGCAAAGGAAACCACAAACATGACCACAAAGTAGATAAGTAATGGTATGGCAACTTTTACCACATCCATGGGCAGCTGTACGATGATGTCGCCCTTTAAGGAGAACATGATAACAATGGTAAAGAGTAAGGCGCGCAATGCCCAAGGGCCTACCTTAGGTAAGAAGACATTTTCATACCACTCAACGCCCTTAACCTTCACACCATAAAGGCGTGAAATAACGCCGCCAAGGAAAGGAATGCCTAAGTAGATGAAGACACTTTCGGCAATTTGACCCATGCCAATATTTACTTCTGTGCCTGTAAAACCAAAAAGCTGTGGCAAGTAGGTAATGAATACATAGGCGTATACGGGGAAGAATATCACTTGGAAAACAGAGTTAAAGGCCACAAGGCCGGCGCAATATTCTCTGTCGCCGCCGGCAAGGTCATTCCATAAAATAACCATGGCAATGCAGCGTGCGAGGCCAATGAGGATAAGGCCCACAAAGTAGCTGTTATTGTCTGTTAAAAAGGCCAAGGCCAAGAGGAACATGAGCACAGGCCCTATGACCCAGTTTTGCACCAAGGACAGCAATAGCACTTTCTTATTTTTAAATACTTGGCCTAGTTCTTCGTATTTTACCTTAGCCAAAGGGGGGTACATCATAACAAT
>CAYJPR010000393.1:0-1494 GCA_964372075.1 uncultured Desulfovibrionaceae bacterium
CTTTATGGCCTTGCACAATCGCGAAGCAGTATTACCATTAAGGGCCATGTACTGCTCACTGAGGGCTATATGGACGTGCTCACCTTGCACCAATTTGGCTATGCCAATGCCGTGGGTGTGCTGGGTACAGCCCTTACGCCGGAACAAATAAAACGTATTTCCGGCTTTACCTCGCATGTGATTTTGCTCTTTGACGGGGACAGAGCAGGTCGCAAAGCGGCGCTTCGCTCTTGCGAAATGTTGCTTACTCGCGGGCTTAAGTGTTCGGTAGTGCTTTTGCCCGAAGGCGAAGATATAGACAGCCTCTTGCACAGCCAAGGCACAGAAGCTTTTGAAAATTTAGTAAAAATTGCACCGGATGGCATAAATTTTTGTGTGCAAGTGTTACGCGATATGGCCCCCAAGGATGCGGTGGATTTTGCAAAGTCCTTTTTAAAAAAGGTGGAAATCCCCGAATTGCTCAGCACCTATACCAGTAGATTTGCTACAGGTTTACAGCTGTCAGAAGAAAGTTTGCGGGAAAATATCAGTAAAAGTCGCAGCGGGCAAGATGCCTCCATGGAGGTAGGCAAAGCAGGACAGGGCCGCCAAAACCATGTGGGCCCCACAGGAAAGCCCCTATCTGCCACCGCCATGCTGGACAAACAAATTATGATGTATGCCGTGCGTTATCCGCATCGCTTACAAGATTTACGCAATATCAGTGCAGATTTGGCCCTGCACAATGCTGTTGCAAAAAATTTATGGAAAAAAATTGAGGAATTTGGTCCGGAAGATGTCTTTCACCACTTAAGTGAACGCGAAAAAACCTTTTGGATTCAAAGCCGCACCGGCGAGGCGCCCCCAAGGGACCAAGGTGATAAAGAGCTCGAAAGCCTTGAAAAAGAATTAGAAAATATGCATAACGACATGCAAAAAAATTCTCTTTTCAGTGCGCTACGACAAAACGCAGACCATGGAAACTTTGAAGCCGAGCTAGACTACCTACGGGTATTGCAGGAAACATTGAGGAGGATTGATGAATAATCTCAAAGAAATACAGCAGATAAAAACCCTTATCGACAAAGGTAAAGCCATGGGCTTTTTGACCTTTGACGAAGTGGCTAAAGCCTTACCTGCTGAGATGAGCAACTCTGAGCAACAGTTTGAAGAGGTTATCACCATCTTTGAACAACATGACATTGCCATTGTTGACTCAGAAAAAGAAGGCAAAAAGATTACCATCAATGCCACAGAAAGCGATGACGACGTTGCCGGCGAAGGAAATCTGGACTTAGCCGACGAAGAAGAAACCATTGACTACTCCTCGCGTAACACAGACCCTGTGCGCATGTATTTGCGCGAAATGGGCGCTGTGCCCTTGCTTGATCGCGATGGCGAAGTGGTTATTGCCAAAAAAATCGAACTGGGCGAACAAGACGTGCTCTACGCCTTGGTAGAAGTGCCCGTGGCTGTAGAAGAGCTTATCAATGTGGGCGAAGATTTACGCACCAA
>CAYJPR010000394.1:0-1491 GCA_964372075.1 uncultured Desulfovibrionaceae bacterium
AAAGGGAGGGGGTATGGGGGAGGGAAAGAACCTTTTTTTCAAAAAAGGTTTTTCCCTCCCCCATAAAAGAAGAACAAAGAAACTTATTTAAAAGCTTCCATACCTAATTGCAAAGCTTTAATATTGGCATCTACAATTTTAGGGGCAAGATATTTACGAATGCCGGCTTCTAAGGCTTCAACACCAAAGGGCAGCATATCTGCAGCGCAAAGGGCGCCTAGAAGAACGGTATTACCTGCTTGAATGGAGCCGGCTTCTAGGCCAAGGCTACGGCAAGGATAGAAGCTGGCATCGCTGCTTTTGGCAAGGATGGCGGCTTTAATGTCTTCTACGGCAGGGTATACTTCATTGCCAAGGTTCACACTTACGGGAGGTAAGGGATCAAGGCTGGAGAAGATTTTCCCTTGAGGGGCAAGGTAGGGAAGGCCGCGTAGGGTTTCTAGGGGCTCAAAGCCCATGAGAACGTCAGCTTCGCCATGGCCCACCTTAGGGGAGAGCCAGCCGCCAAGAAGCACTACAGATTCCACCACACCGCCACGCTGGGCCATGCCGTGAACTTCACCTGCGGTTACTTGTAGGCCTTGGTCTAAGGCAACACGAGCCAAAAGGGTGGTGGCAGTAAGGGTACCTTGTCCGCCAACGCCGGTCATATATATACGAAGACGTGATTGCATATTACACCTCATCCTTACGTTTTGCCTTAAAGGCTTTTGGTGCCACTTGCAGACATACCATACAGCCGGCGCACAGGCTTGGGTCAACGCTGATGCCTTCTTCATTACGTACAAAGGCAGGGCAAGCGAAGTTTTCTACACAGGCTTTTGCCACATCGTTTTGTTCTGCCACATAAGCTACTTGAGCTGGGCTCTTTTTCAAGGTGCGGCGAGCGTACAATACACAAGGCTCTTCGGCTATAAGCACACGAACGCCGCTTTCAGCTTTGAGCTCTTCAAGGGCTTTCATGGTGCTCTTAAGGTTAAAGCCCTTGGTTTTACGCACATGGCTTACGCCCATGCCGCGAACAATGGCTTCGATGTCTAAGTGTAAGGATACAGAACCAAGTACTTCTTGATCCATACCGGGATTAGGTTGGTGGCCTGTCATGGCGGTGGTGCCATTATCAAGAATAACCATGATCAGATTATGCTTGTTAAAGACGGCATTGGCCAAACCGTTTAAACCGGTGTGGAAGAAAGTGGAATCGCCAATGAAGGCTATGACGGGCTTGTCAGAAACGGCAGAAAAACCGCTACCGGCAGAAATGGAAGCGCCCATACAGACGAGAAAATCAGCCATACGTAAGGGGGGGAGTAAACCCAAGGTGTAACAGCCGATGTCGCTAGAATAGACGGCTTCATCACCATAGACTTGACGAACAGCATAGTAAACAGCGCGATGCGAACAGCCGGCGCAAAGGTTTGGCGGACGGTTTGGCATGGTGAGACCATGGGCTGTATCTTGAGCTTGTGCAGGTATTTCTACACCTAAAAG
>CAYJPR010000395.1:0-1483 GCA_964372075.1 uncultured Desulfovibrionaceae bacterium
GAAACAGGCACCACCATTCGCGCTCACGGTTTGCGCATTATTGAAGAAGTAAAAAGCAGCCATACGGTCTTTGTGTGCTCTAAGGAAGCTTGGGCAGACCCAGAAAAGCGTCGCAAAATTGAGCAAATTGATTTATTGTTACAAGGTGCCTTGCATGCTGAAAGCCTCGTGGCCATTAAACTTAATGCTCCTGCCAGTAATTTAGACGCCATTTTGGACATTTTACCTGCGCTAAATTCCCCCACCGTATCCCCTTTGCGCGATAGCGAGTGGCTTTCTGTGGAAACCGTGGTAGGTGCAGAGCTTGTGCGTGATCTTATTCCTAAATTGCGCAAAGCCGGTGCCGAAGGTATTATTGAATACGCTTTAAATAAGGTTATTTAGTTTTTTGTGGGGGAAGGAGACCGCCTAGGCGCACGATATCCGTAAAGCGCTAAAGCGCTAACGGCTACAAGCCCTTTGGGCCGGTTTGCTAGCGCCAAAAAGGGGTCTCCTTCCCCCAGACCCCCTTCAAAACGCGTTTTACGTGTGTATGAGGGGAAATTTTTTATGTAAGGGGTTTTTATGTCAGAAAATGATGCTTCACAAGATTTCTTGGATTCACTGCCCGAATTGCCCGAAGGTAGCCGTTTTACCTTTGCTTGTAATGAAAAAGTTCCTTGCTTCAATCGATGTTGCGCAGAACTGACCCTTCCTCTTACTCCCTATGATGTCTTACGTCTGTGCCGTCACTTTGGCATTGAAAGTGAGAAATTTTTAAAGGGCCATACCCAAATGCGCACCTTTCCCGACACGGGCTTTCCCTTGCCGCTCTTAAAAATGCTAGCCGGCCCTTCCGAGCCCTGTCCCTTTGTAACTCCTGCCGGTTGTTCCATTTATGAAGACAGACCCGGCGCTTGCCGCACCTATCCTTTGGGTCGCGGTACTAAAGTGGGCCCCGAGGGTAGCGTGGTAGAGCGCTTTTTTGTGGTGCAAGAAGACCACTGTAAGGGCTTTGACAATGGCCCTGCATGGACAGCCCAAGAATGGCTCAAAGACCAAGGTTTAGAGCCCTATAATGAGTCCAATGACCGCTATATGCGCCTCATGGCCAAGGTAAAATCTTCCGGCGAGCCTGTATCCAATAAAATGGCCACCATGGTGATTTTATGCCTCTATCAGCTGGACCGCTTCCGTGTGTTCTTGGCAGATATGAAGATTTTTGACAAAGTGGAAATAGACACAGAGCGCTGTACCGCCATCATGGCCAGCGATGAAGACTGTTTAGATTTTGCCTATGAATGGCTAGAATTGGTGATATTTGGATCATGCCCTACCTTGAAGCGCAAGGCATAAGCCTCTCTCATCCCAAGATTTGGAAAGCCTCAGAGCTGGTGCATAAATTGGCACTGGAGCTTTCGGAAAATCGTAAGGAAAATGGTCAGCAAGATAAAGCCCATGTGGTCTTTACCAATGGTTGCTATGATATTTTGCACCCCGGCCA
>CAYJPR010000396.1:0-1458 GCA_964372075.1 uncultured Desulfovibrionaceae bacterium
CAATTGGTTATGTACAATGACTTTATTATGGTTGGCCCCAAGACTGACCCAGCCAAAGTAAAAGGCAGTGACGCGGCCCTTGCTCTTAAGAACATTGCTTCCAGCGGCGCTACCTTTGTAAGCCGTGGCGACAATTCCGGCACCCATAAGGCTGAGCAAAAGCTGTGGAAAAACTTACACGGCGCTGTGCCTTCCAAAGAAGCATGGTACTCTTCTGTAGGCCAAGGCATGCTTAAGACCTTAAGCATCGCTTCTGAAAAAGGTGGCTATGCCCTTACCGACCGCGGTACTTGGATCACCTTTAGCAGCAAAAACCCCGATAGCCCTTTAGCCATCGTGGTAGAAGGCGACAAAGCCCTCTTTAACCAATATTCCGTAGTGGAAGTTAGCCCCAAAAATTGCCCCAAGGCAAAGAATGCTTTAGCAGTAAAATTTGCTGACTGGCTTGTGGCTCCTGCTACCCAAAAGAACATTGCTGACTACAAAATGCAAGGTAAGCAATTATTCTTCCCCAACGCTGAAAGCAAGTAAGTCATGGATTTTTTTGTACAAGGCATACTACAGGCTTTTCACCTTCTGCTCTCGGGCGATGCGGACACCTTTTCCGCAGTGGAAGCAAGCCTTGTATCTACCATTTATGCCATGATTTTAGCCATGGCCTTGGGTCTGCCCTTAGGGCTGGCCCTTGGCTATGGCCATTTTTTTGGGCGCCGCGTTTTGCGTCTTATTTCTGACACTCTCTTGGCCTTTCCCACCGTGCTCATTGGGCTCTTGGTATATGCCTTTATCATGCGTAAAGGGCCGCTGGGTGATATGGGCCTGCTCTTCACCCTAGAAGGTATGGCGCTGGGGCAAGCCATCTTAGCTTTACCCATTATTTGCTCTCTCACGGCTCAGGCTGTGGAAAATCAAGACCCACGTTGTCGCCAGACTTTACTCACCCTTGGCGCCAGTCCTTTTCAATTGGCCCTTGGCACCATTTTAGAATTACGCTTTGCCATTTTATTGGTACTTGTCACAGCCTTTGGGCGCGTCATTACAGAAGTGGGCGTAGCCATGATGCTGGGCGGCAATATTCGCTGGGACACACGCACCATTACCACAGCCATTACCCTTGAAACTAATAAGGGTGAATTTGCTCAAGGTATTGCCCTTGGTCTTGTGCTATTATTTATGGCTTTTATCTTAAATTTGGCCCTTACTTTTTTACGTAAAGAAGGACGTAAGGGATAATATGCTCTACAAATTACAAAATATTGTTCAGCGCTATGGCACCCATATAGCTTTAGACATGCGCCATATGCCCCCTCTGGAAATTGCTCGCGGCGCCGTGGTGGCTCTTACCGGTCCCAATGGCGTGGGCAAAAGTACCTTATTACGCATTTTAGCCTTTTTGGAAAAGCCCAGCGAAGGCACCCTTTCTTTTTATGGCAATAGCCCCATGCACACGAGGCAAGA
>CAYJPR010000397.1:0-1457 GCA_964372075.1 uncultured Desulfovibrionaceae bacterium
TATTCGCCCATGGTGATTTGCTTAATGGTGGGCAAGGTCTTTACCATTTGCAATGCCATGCGTAATTGATTGTCACGAGCTAATTGCTCAGCTACGTCTTTATCAAGGCCTGTGGTGTCCAGCTTGTCTTCAGGCAGGCCGGGCAGGCTTTTCTTGGTTTCACTCTCAGAAGATGTATCTTCTTGTTTTGCTTTATCTTGTGCAGCTTTTTTCTTTTCATCTTTTCCGGCAATGTGACGGCTAAGATCTTTTTCACGCACAATAACACGGGCTTTTTTCTTGCCTTCTTCATCAGTTACAGGCTCAAAAGGAATTTCCATATCTGGGGTAATACCTTCAGCCTGAATGCTTACGCCCTTGGGGGTGTAATAAAGGGCAATGGTGAGCTTTAAGCCAGAGCCATCGGCAAGGGGGATGATATTTTGCACAGAGCCTTTACCAAAGGTTTTTTCACCTAAGATAAGGGCGCGCTTATGGTCGCGCAAAGCGCCGGCCACAATTTCAGAGGCTGAGGCAGAACCGGCATTAACCAGCACCACCATGGGCACGGTAATATCACTGTTTTGCTTTTTGGCCTTGTAAGTACTCATGGCTCGTAAGCTTCTACCACGAATGGATACAATATCACCGCTACTTAAGAAGGTGTCAGATACAGACACAGCTTCATTGACAAGACCGCCGGGATTATTGCGCATATCTAGCACAATACCTTTAATTTCGCCTTTTTGTGCTTCTTCTAAAGCTGCGTGAAGGTCGTCGGTGGTGCGTTCAGAAAAGCGGGTAATGCGCAGCCAATGATAGCCTTTTTCCAGTTCTTTAGCTTTAACACTAATGAGGGGGATGGAGTCACGGGTAATGGTGACGGTTTCAGGGCTATTGGAATTGGTGTGAATAATGGTGAGTTCCACATCGGTGCCTTTGGGGCCACGAATGCGCGATACCACTTCGGAAAGAGAGAGTTCTTGTGTGCTTTCTCCATCGATGGTGAGAATAATATCTCCGGGTTGTAAACCTTCGCGAAAAGCTGGCGTGTCTTCAATGGGGGAAACCACTTTTACTTGACCATTTTCCATGGTCATTTCAATACCGATGCCGGAAAATTCACCCGAGGTAGTTTCTTGCATTTCTTCATATTCTTTGGGAGTCATGAAGGTGGAGTGCGGGTCAAGGTTTTCAAGCATGCCTTTAATGGCGCCATTCATAAGCTCTTTGCTGGGCGTTTCATCTACATAGTGTTTTTCTACAAGTTCAATAACTTGGCTAAAACGCTTCAAAGATTCATACATGCTTTCTTCGCTCTCTTTTTCATCCTTTTGTGCAAAAGCGGGTACAGACATAAGAGGCGTTGCTTGTAAGGAAAGCCCCAAGAGAGCTGCCATAAAAGCGGCTTTTGAAATACGTAATGAGGACATGAAAAGTCTCCCTATAAGTTATAATATGAGTAAAGTATTAACGTA
>CAYJPR010000398.1:0-1453 GCA_964372075.1 uncultured Desulfovibrionaceae bacterium
ACCCTTTCTTTGTTTCTTATTTCTTCTCGCATACCATTGAGTAAACATGCGCTGACAAATAAGGCACAAAGAAAGAACTTTTCACGCCATTGGTTTTTTTGAAGGCTGGGGGTTTGGGGGAGGGAAACTTTTTTTCCTTAAAAAAAGTTTCCCTCCCCCAACAAATCATCGTGCCATTTTCTTACAAAGCGTTCAAAAAGTGTTAGATGCAAGGAAGACGGTTTTTTTGCGAAAGGCGCGTATTAAACATACGTAACTGAAGCAAAAAAATACGTCTGACACCGCAGATAATACTTTTTCAGCGCTTTGTTATGCAAGCTTCTCTTTTACGTAGTTCACCAATCCACCACAAGCGACCAGTTCAGCCATGGCTTCAGACAGAGGCGGACATTGAATTTCCACACCGCTGGTCACATTGGTAATGCGTCCTGTGCTGGCATCAATATCCAGCTCATCGCCGTCATTGATTTTGTTTACGTCATCACCAATTTCCATGAGCATAAGGCCCATGTTGAAAGCATTGCGGTAGAAGATACGAGCAAAGCTATGCCCTACTACCACCTTCATGCCGGCGCCAAGGATGGCTAAGGGAGCGTGTTCGCGCGAAGAACCGCAACCAAAGTTACGCTCTGCCACCATAATATCGCCGGCGCTTACGCGCTCCACCCAATTGGGCTCAAGGCCTTCCATGCAGTTTTTACCAAGAATTTCTGTATCAGCTGTAACAAGAAAACGTGCTGGAATGATGGCATCGGTATCAATATGTTCGCCCACTTTATGGACTTTTCCGTGAAATTTCATATCTATTTCCTCAATTATAATCAAATAATTTTCATTGCGCCCACTTGTCCGTCACACAGACAATATTTCGCCGCCATGAAAGTTTTTTGGAAAGGGGGGTCTGGGGCCCGTTCAAATATGGGGCTTTTTTTCAAAAAAGGTTTTCCTCCAGCAAGTCCCCAGTAAAACATATCTAACCCTATAAACTATTAGGATCGCAAACAATACCAGCCACAGCAGAAGCGGCAGCCACAAGGGGGCTAGCTAAGTACACTTCAGACTGCAAGCTACCCATACGGCCCTTGAAGTTACGGTTGGTGGTTGCCACAGCGCGCTCACCATCACCAAGGATACCCATATAGCCACCAAGGCAAGGCCCGCAAGTGGGAGGGCTAATGATGCAGCCGGCATCGGTAAAGATATCAAAGAGGCCTTCTTTCATGCTTTGCTTCCACACAGCAGGTGTGGCAGGAATAACAATACAGCGCACGGACTTATCTACTTTGCGACCTTTAAGAATCTCTGCGGCGTCGCGCATATCGCTAATGCGACCATTGGTACAAGAACCAATAACCACTTGCTGAATCACCACGTCTTTCACTTCGGTGACGGGCTTTACATTATCCGGAATATGCGGACAAGCCACCACGGGGGCAAGATCAGTCACATCAAA
>CAYJPR010000399.1:0-1449 GCA_964372075.1 uncultured Desulfovibrionaceae bacterium
GGCATTTGGCTTACCATAGCACAGCCCACAACGGCATTAAACTACTTCACCTACACCTTACAGCGCTGGAATATGGTAAAACAAAGCTTAAAAGCTCAAGGCATCACGCGCTCTTTTGTACATGAGTACGATGCCACCGTAGGACCAGAATTGCCCATACTCTATGCCTATCTTGATGGTATAAAACACCTCATCCCTTCTGAGCAACATTTTGATATTGTGAACTATGCCTTTGATGCTGGAAATATAAATATGTATCAGGCCACTCTTGCAGCAAAAGAATATGATGTACATCACCTCCCTGCAGTGGTGGTTGATGGTGAGCTTATACAAAATGTCACTGCGCAAAAAATACTGGACGCCCTACAATAACAAATAAAGCCTTTACACATTGAAATAACATACTAAAAAATCAAATTACCTTTGACTGTAAAAAGGCCACCAAACGAAAAGAGCGAAAATCTTAAAGTTAAACTTCAACTTTAAAGTTTTCGCTTTTTTATGTATAAAGGCCACCTCCCCTCTTTCCACACCCCTCATCGCGAAACTAGCAGCCTATTTTTTCCCCTTCACACACTCTCTCAGCCGCTGTTCATTCCAAACACAACCCGTCTTACGCGTAGTCAAAAAAATCCCCACAGAAAGCATTTTCTGCGGGGACCCCTTTTCCTTAAAGTTAAAGTTTAACTTTAAGAACTTTATAGTAAAGACCAAAAAATCATTACTTGCATTTATTCTTAATCTGACGGCAAAGACCCATAAGCGCATCATATTCATGGCGGCGCAAACCAGCTCTGCCTAACAAACGACGCAAAGGCATGAAGAAGTAATCAGGGTTATCTTTTTGCAAAAAGTCTATATGCACCAATGCTTCCTTAAGATTTTCCATAAGGCGTGCCTCATCGGCAGAGGAAACGCGCTTATCCACCGGCTGACCGGAAGCAGAAAGACGCTCTTGCTTTGGGCCTTCTTTATGCTCGTGCACAGCCTTAAAGCATTCATACAAGAGCAATAAGGTGGCCTGGGCCACATTAAGCGAGGCTGCATGGGCTGTAGGGATGGTAACAAGGCGCTGACAGCATTCTATTTCTTCATTATTCAGGCCGCGGTCCTCCGGTCCCATCATAAGGGCTACACGCTCCCCTTCTAACAAGGCTGTAACCATTTCTTTAGCAGCTTGTGTGGGGTGTAGGAGCTCACGACGCCAGCCACCTGTGCGAGCTGTCGTGCCCACCACCATGGTATAAGGTGCCACCGCGTCGGCTAAATGTTGCTCTACGCGTACGCTGTCTAAAATATACTGCCCCTTGGCCGTGGCTAAAGGACGTGCTTTTTCAGGATGCCACATTTCCGGATCCACCAAGGTAATGCCGCCAGCACCCATATTGGCGCAAGCTCTGGCAATCATGCCAATATTCTCGGGAAAACGTGGTTTAACAAGCACCACTT
>CAYJPR010000400.1:0-1449 GCA_964372075.1 uncultured Desulfovibrionaceae bacterium
GGCTTGTAGCCGTTGCCGAGCTTGCTCGGCTTACGGATATCGTGCGCCTAGGCGGTTTCCCCTCCCAAAAAAAATAAACCTAAAATTTAAGACTATTCAAAGCGGCTGGCGCCGGTGATCATAATCATATCTACGGGCACGTCGTCGTGTACGCCAACGCTCTTGGTTTTAGCTTTAGCCATTTTGTCAACGCTTTCCATGCCTTCAATAACTTTACCGAATACGCAATAGCCCCAGCCTTGCATGGAGGGTTCGGAGTGGTTGAGGAAGTCGTTATCCACAAGGTTAATGAAGAATTGTGCCGTGGCGCTATGGGGATCCATGGTACGAGCCATGGCTAAAGTGCCGCGATCGTTTTTCACACCATTGTCGGCTTCGTTGGTTACGGGAGCTTTGGTTTCTTTTTCGTCCATGCGGGCGCCCATGCCGCCGCCTTGCACCATAAAGCCGGAGATAACGCGGTGGAAGATGGTGTTTGCGTAGAAGCCGTCGTCTACGTAGGAGAGGAAGTTAGCCACGGTTTTGGGGGCTTTGTCTTCAAAAAGTTCTACCAAGATGTCACCGGAGGTGGTTTCTAATAATACTGTTGGGTTTGCCATGAGAGACTCCTTTTATAAAAATCATATCCTAGGGATATTATTCGTCGTTTTCTTTGGTATAATTGCAGCTTTTTTCTGGGCAGCAAATTTTTACAGCACCGCCGCGCATAACCTTGCGTGTTAGTATAGGAAAATCGCACTTAGGGCAAGGCTCTGCTAGGGGTAAATCCCACAGGGCGTAGTCGCATTGGGGATAGGTGCTACAAGAGTAGAATATTTTACCGCGCTTAGAGCTTTTTTCTACCAAGGTGCCGTCTTTGCAGGTGGGGCAGGGAACCTTGGTGGAGAAGGGCTCGGCGTGTTTGCACTTGGGGTAACCGGTGCAAGCTATGAAGCGGCTCCCGGTGCGAGCTTTTTTAATAACAAGATCGCTCTTACAGTCAGGGCAGGTGCCCACCACTTCTAGCTCTACTTTTTCACGGGCTACGGGCACAACTTTGCCATTTTCGTCGCGTTCAAAGTTAGAGGTGTAGGAACATTCCGGATAACCGGAACATGCGAGGAAACTACCTGCTTTGCCAAATTTGATAACCAGCGGCTTGTTGCACTGAGGGCATTCAATGCCGGCATCAAGACCGCCTTTGACGGCTTCCATTTCTTTGGAGGCGGCGAGCAGTGTGGGCTCAAAAGCATCGTAGAAGGTACGCATAAGGTCTTTCCAATCGCGTTCGCCTTCAGCCACTTTATCAAGATCACTTTCCATTTGTGCTGTAAAGCCCACGTCCATGAGTGTAGCGAAGTGTTTACGTAACTTTTCGCATACAATGGCTCCAAGATCTGTGGGGATAAAATGCTTTTCCGCAAGGCTAACATATTCTCTGTCCTGTAGGGTGGAGATGATGCTGGCATA
>CAYJPR010000401.1:0-1432 GCA_964372075.1 uncultured Desulfovibrionaceae bacterium
TTGCGGCTTTACATGTACACAGCGGCCTTGATGCCTCCCGTGTAGCAGCCCTCGTCGCATAATCGCGTAATCGCGCAAAACTTTTCCGCATCAGCGGTTAAACATTTCCCCCGCCAAAAAATTCCTTTTGGCGGGGGTGTTTTATTTTCTTTAACGTACGTTTATTTTTTGAATTTCAATGATTTTCAGCGCGCAGTACACTGATTAAAACACATTTCATACTCACCTAAAGATTTTCAAACTCTCCCAGCTTAAAAAACTTACGCGCATTTTCGCCGCAAATTTCCCACAGCTTAGCCGCAGGCATTTCCAGCACCTTTGCCACTGTTTCTACCGTACATACAGTATAGGCCGGCTCATTACGCTTACCGCGCCATTCTTGCGGTGAAAGATAAGGGCAATCTGTTTCCAACATAAGCCTATCTAAGGGAATATGCGCCACAGCCTCGCGTAAATCTGCATTTTTAGGATAGGTCACCGGCCCAGGAATGGACACATGCCAGCCATTGTGCACTATGCGCTTAGCCTCTGCCGCATTGCCGCCAAAGCAATGCCAAAGTAAGGGATAATCCTTAAAATCTTCCTTTTCCAAAAGGGCAATGCTGGCCTCTGTGGCGTCGCGGCTGTGAATAATTACGGGCAAGTTTAGCTCTCTGGCCATCTGCAATTGCAATACAAAAGCGTGCAATTGAACATCCTTAGGGCAAGCATCCCAATAAAAATCTAGACCAATTTCTCCCACAGCTTTAAGGCGTGGCTCTTTGGCAAAATGGGCGCGCATAACATCCATGGCTTCGTCATCGCAATCCTGAGCATCACAAGGGTGAATACCAAGGGCGAAAAAGACCTCAGGATGCTGGGCAAAATAGGCCGCACGAGCTTCAAATTCATGAGGTTTTAAAAAAATATTCCCTATATGAGCCACGCCGCATTCCTTGGCCCTAGCCAAAACATCTTCGCGGTCGCGGTCAAATTGAGAGGAATCTAAGTGAGCATGACTATCCACACCGCAAAGAGGTAGGGCCATATTTTGAAACATAATCTGCGGTGCTAAGGGGGGTTTTCTGGACATAGTTTACGCCGTAAAAAAAGAGTTTAACTGTTGAACTTGAGCAAATTGCTCTTGTAAATCATAGGCCGAAGCCGTTAAAGCCACATTGCGCCTCATGCGCGCCAAGGCCTCGCCGCCGTGCGTAAGCAAAAGAGTGGCTTCTTCCAAGGCCAAGGTGGCAGCCAGCACATGAGCATCTTCCACAAAAAAACCATTACCTCCCTGCAAACCGCAACTATCGGCCGGTGTGGGAGCAAAAGGAAAACAAGGCCGCGCCAAAAATTGTTTGCCGGGGTCCCCAGGAGCGCCAAGGTCAGTGCTAGCTTGGCGCATATAGTCCCAGCCTCCAAGGCCGGTAAAGCCCACAGGAATACAACCACA
>CAYJPR010000402.1:0-1425 GCA_964372075.1 uncultured Desulfovibrionaceae bacterium
TATACGACGGTGACGCCGCCTATGAGGCCATGCTGGAAGCCATAGAAGAAGCCGAAGATTATGTGTACCTTGTGACCTATATTTTTAATGGGGGCATCATAGGGGGGCGTTTTGTGCGGGCTTTGAGTGAGGCCGCCAAGCGCGGTGTGGATGTGCGGCTCTTGGTGGACGGCCTTGGCAAGTATTATTCTTGGTCTAAGCCTTGGCGTGTTTTGGCACAGAAAAATGTGCAAGTGGCAGAATTTCTTCCCTTACGGGCTTTTCCGCCCAATCTCTCCATAAATTTACGCAATCACCGTAAGGTGCTGGTGGCCGATGGAAAGGGCTTTACCGGCGGCATGAACATTGCCGATTACCATGTGCGCAAGCATGAAAGTTTTTCTGTGCAAGATGTGCATTTTGCTTGCTCAGGCCCTGTGGTGACACAATTGCGCGAAGCTTTTCTCTTGGATTGGGGATTTTGCACCGCCAATTATTCTGTGCCGCCGCGTAAGGAAGAGGAAATGTGCGGCGATATTTTATGCCGTATGGTGCTGGATGGGCCGGGCTCTGGGCACGATCCCTTGCATGAGCTCATTTATAGCGCCATAGGCACCGCCAGAAAAAAAGTCTTTATTATGTCGCCCTATTTCTTGCCTACCCATGAAGTTATGGCCGCCCTCAAGGCCGCGGCTTTGCGCGGGGTGAAAGTGCACATTATTTTGCCGCAAAAAAATAATTTGCTCATGGTACACTGGGCTTCTTTCCACCTTTTGCCCACTTTACTGGAAAATGGGGTGCGGGTATTTTTTCAAAAGCCCCCCTTTGCCCATACTAAGCTCTTTATGGTGGATGATTACTATGTGCAAATAGGCTCAGCTAATTTTGACGCCCGTTCTTTGCGCCTCAACTTTGAGCTTAATGTGGAATGCTTTGACTCTTCTTTTTCCAGGGAAATGCAGACCTACTTCCACATTGTGCAAGAACAAAGCGAGGAATACACCTTAGAAAAAGCGCGCAAGGTATTTTTGCCATGGCGTTTACGCAATGCCGCTTGCTGGCTTTTTTCACCGTATTTATAATAAAGGTGGGCTATTTCTCAAGCCAAGCATTTACCTTAGCTTCAAACTCTTCTTCGCCATATTGAATGCTGTCATACATGCCTTTAAGGTCACGCTGACGAGAGGCTTCACCCAACAAAATAGCCGCCGCCACCGATACATTAAAGCTTTGAATCATGCCGCGCATGGGAATATACACTTCCCCATCAATATCTTGAGCCAGCTCCGGCGCCACGCCGCTGTGCTCATTACCCATAATAATGGCTGTGGGTTTGCTTAAATCCCAAGCGCTTATGGGTTTTGCCGTGGGCGAACAAGCCGTAGCTAAAATTTGCATACCTTGCGCCTTTAAAGCAGAAAAAAGACTGGCTTTATTGTCATGGCG
>CAYJPR010000403.1:0-1418 GCA_964372075.1 uncultured Desulfovibrionaceae bacterium
CCTGTGATAACTTTATATAATCAGTGCAATCATTTTAATTCATTTGTCATAGACAGTTCCATACCCTATAGCTGAATCATGGCTTAGAGTCATATAAGCCATGCAGGTTTGGCCTCATGCTCTGCACATAAAGCACAGCGTTTAGAACAACACTTAACCCACTTCGAGGAGTTTATCATGGACTTACAAACTACTGTTATTCTCGTAACTGCTTTCTTTAGCTTAACCACCGTTCTTTCCGCTGTATATGGCGTACGCGCTTACGGAAACAAATAAAAAAAGCTATTTTCCCCCTGCGCAAGATAGCATAATCTGCGCAGGGGAAACCTTATTTTGCTTAAAGAGGAAGATATCATGTGTAAAAAACAAAGATTCGTTTATTTCCTTTTGCTCTCATCCATGTTATTTTTGCTCATGAGCAACACATCACCTTCAGAAGTTCAACCCATTTTAGAACCCTACAGCCAGCTTACATCGCAACTGTAAAAGAAAGCCATGACCCTACGTTATATGGAAGTTTTCTTGGCGCTGGCAAAAACGCCCAATATGCGCGATGTAGCTCAGCGTATGTTTCTTTCTCAGGCAGCCATTTCCAATGCCTTAAGAGATTTTGAAGCAGAAATAGGCGTGGAGCTCTTTGACCGTGCAGGGCGTGGCATTCGTATTAACGAAAAAGGCCGCCTTTTAGAAAAGCGCCTTGCCCCGCTCTTTCACCAGCTTAACAATGTGCTTTCCTTGCTTTCCAGCGAAGAACTGTTTGGAAAAATGCATGTGGGAGCCTCGCTTACCCTAGCCAATTGGGTTATTCCGCAGGTATTGTATGATATGAAGATGCACTACCCGCATGTAGAGCTAGACTGCACTTCCGGTAATACCAGTGAAATTGTACAGCAGGTAAAGTTAGGCCAATTAGACATAGGTTTTGTAGAAGGCGATGTATCCAGCGTAAGCCTTGCCATCACCCCCATAGGTCAAGAAGAGCTTGTGGTGGTTACCGCAGATAAAGAGCTGGCCAGTGAGCCTCGCAGCATTGAAGAGCTCATGAATTATTTTTGGCTCTTACGCGAAGCAGGCTCCGGCACAAGGGAAACCCTTTTCCGTGCGCTCACCCCCCTAGGCCTGCGCCCTCAGAATTTTTTAGAACTAGCCCACACCGATGCCATTAAGCACATTCTTCCCAATGCCGGTACCCTTTCTTGCGTTTCGCCCCTAGTTATGAAGCAAGAAATAGATGACGGTAGCCTTTTTATCATTCCTGTAAAAGATATGCACTTTACGCGTATGTTCTACTGCGTTGAACGCCAAGAAAATAAAGATAGCCCCTTACGAGAGGCGCTCTTTACTGAGCTTAAGAACCGACTCACAACCTAACAGGCTGTTGAAAAAGCAGCGTCTACTGCGTCAAACTTGTTTTTTGC
>CAYJPR010000404.1:0-1414 GCA_964372075.1 uncultured Desulfovibrionaceae bacterium
CATCACCAAGACCAGTTTCATCGACCTCCACAGTAAGCTCAGGCATGTCGGGAAGAACAGCATCGGTAATGGCTACGTCCACAGTATGTTCAGCAGAATCGCCTTCGCTGTCAGTTACCACAAAGGTAATGTTTACATCGTCTTTTACGCCTACGTTGGCATTTGCTTCAAAGTTGTAGCTATATGTACCGTCTGTATTTTGAACGATTTCTACAGAACCTATCTTATTGTTCAGTTCCCAACGACCAGTTGTTTCGTTGTAGGTTGCCTCTTTTACGCTGATGGTTCCTGCACCGTCTGCGCCAAAGTCTACACCAAGGTCATGGTTTGTAGTTTTACCACCTTCCACAAGGCTTGTTGACACATCCACAGGAGTGAGGCTTGGGCCATCGTCTTTTACTGTGACATCAATGGTGTATTCAAGGTCATTACCTTCTGCATCTTCAACATCAAGGGTAAGCTTGCCTGTGATATCGTCATCATGGTCGGCAGTATCCTCATGGCTGGTGGTAGTGGTCAATGTAATGGTAAGGTCTCCATTGCTATCCACAACACCTTTACCAATCACAGTACCATGGTCATCCTTAAGCTCATATTCACCTGCTTTGAGTTCAACACCTGTGGAGCCCACAACTTCTGCATGGGTGAAGGTTTTGATATCGCTGTTATCGGTGGCATCACCAAGACCAGTTTCATCGACCTCCACAGTAAGCTCAGGCATGTCGGGAAGTTTTGCCTGTTCCACATCTACAGTCACTTCACGCTGTGCGCTATCTCCGTCGCTGTCGGTATAGACAAGGTCGAAAGTGGGATTATCAACATCGCCATAGTTTGGATCAACCTGCACGGTATATTCGCCGCTATCAGCATTAAGCGTTACAGACCCCCAAGCAAAGTTATACACACCATCAGCGGGTATGGGGTCAAAGCCGTCGATGGTATACTTACCACCTTCCTGGTCAGCGCCGTGTTTAAAATATACGGAGCCGTCAATTTGCGCTGTGTTTGTGCCTTCCACAACTTCGATATTACTATCGCCAATTAAATTACCATCGGCATCTGTATTAAGGATGGGCTTATCATCCACAATGTCAATTTTAATAGTGTTATTCTTGGACAAATCAGTTGTGGTGCCGTTACCATCTGTAATGGAATCAATGGTGAATTTATCGCCCACATTTGTGTTTTGAGCTTTTTCATTGTTCTTGTCAGTATGGTCGTCTTTGACACTTGTTTGGGTATAGACGTAATCAACGGTATATGCCCCCCCGCTCTGTGTCCAAGTAAGTACAAGATTGCCATGTTCACCGGGGATATTGGTCGTGCTATTGGTTGTGCCAGCTTCAACAATAGAAGTGCTTCCGTCGGCATTAAGGCTTACATTATATTCCTTACCATTGGCAGTGAACGTAAT
>CAYJPR010000405.1:0-1409 GCA_964372075.1 uncultured Desulfovibrionaceae bacterium
ACGTTATGCTCACGGGCAATTTCTAAGAGACGGTCGTAGTGAACGAGCAGGGGATTTTCGGCGTCATGTTCCAGCATCCAGCGGGCGAGCATGGCACCACCGCGGGAGACAATGCCCATGACGCGGCCATCGCCGTATTCATTTTTTTGGGCATCGCCCCATTCAGCGCCACGGCGGGTGAGGCCGCAGTGTACTGTAATATAATCTACACCTTGACGAGCTTGTTTGGCAATTTCGTCAAAGAGCATATCTATGGTCATATCTTTAATGCTTTTGTCATTGTCTAGCAATTGCTGGCCCACGGCATACATGGGCACAGTGCCCACGGGAAGGGGGCAGTTTTGCAGCATGGTAAGACGGGCGGCGTCTAAATCTCCGGAGATGGATAAATCCATGACGGTATCGGTGCCGGCTTCTAGTGCAATGCGCAGTTTTTCTGCTTCGGTGGCAAGACAATGTGAGAGGGGCGAGGTGCCGAGGTTGGCATTAATTTTTACGCGTGCAGGTTGACCCACAAGGATGGGCTTTAAATTGGGGTGATTAGGATTACCTAATAATACCATGGTCCCCTTTTCAAGAGCTTCGCGTATGGATTCTTGGCTCAGGCCTTCTTCTTGGGCTAAAGCGGGAAGGAAGGTATCTGCCAAAGCGGCAAGGGTTGGATTTTTGGAAAAAATAGACATCTGTCGTCCTTTTAGAAAAAGAGTAAGATGCTCATAAGCCACGAAAGGAAATACAGCTTCCCTACGGCAGCATAATCTGCATCAGGTTCAAAGGGTTAGGGACAATCCCAATCTCAGTCTTGGTAGTACCTATTGGTGCTAGCAAGACTCCCCCAGCGTGTAGTCTTTTATCATGGCAAGGGCCAGCTGTAAATAGTATTACTGGCTTTGTACTTTTCTGCGCCTTTGCACATAAGCCGTAAGCGGCTCTATCAATTGCGGGCAGACCTTCCATGTAAGCAGTCCATAGCACAAAGTAAACATGAAAAGAGAGCCGCCAAGAGCCAGCACATAAGGCCAAATGGAGGGGAGCTCAGCGCCGTAGCGTAAAATGCTTTCCGAGGTATACCAAGCCACAAGGCCGCTGATGAAGGAAAGGAGCAGACCATAAAGCAAAACCGTGCCTAAACCTTCAAAGGCTGTTAAACCTTGGCGCTTTTTCCAAATATACATGATGATGACAATATAGACCACCACGCCCCAAAAGCTTACCAAGGCAATGCCCAGCGCGTCCCAGCGTAGGGCATAATAGAAAAAGGGCAGGGAAATTACAGTAATAATGGTGCCGCATAAAGCCGGCGTCAATGTATCGCCAAGGGCATAGAAAGCGCGGCCTAAAACCATTTGCACGCCCCACATGGGCACCATAAGCATCATAATTTGTAAGAGCGGTGCAGAGGCGAGGGT
>CAYJPR010000406.1:0-683 GCA_964372075.1 uncultured Desulfovibrionaceae bacterium
CCCATCGTCCGGGATTACGCGCCTTACAAGAATTAGACATTCTTTCCCCTTTGGCCTTGAGTCATCTTAGCAAAGCAAATATTCGCCACTTAGCCGCCACAACAGCTTTGGAAAACCCTGAGCAAAAGGCCAGCCCCTGCCTGCTTACGCGCTTACACTATGGCATGAACGTAAGCCCCGGCCTTTTAGCACGCATAGATGCAGCGGAAGCAGCCCTGCACGCCCATGGCATCGCAGAATGTCGCTTGCGCCTGCGCCCCTTGCCAGAACAGCCCATATTGCAAATACTTCCTTATACAAAAAGTCATGAGCCCATACATGCTCTTTTAGCCCAGCACGGCTTTAAACAGGTAAAAATTGTACAGGAAACATCTCTAAGCGGCTATTTTGACAGGAAATAGTACTTTTTTAGATACACCACCAATAAAAAAAGGCTTTGACATACGCCAAAGCCTTTTTTCTATTTCTATATTTGCTTTTAGTCTTTAGGTCTATTATCCACAATACGTTGAGCCTTACCTTCACTACGGGCGATGGAATGAGGCTCCACGAGACGAACCTTCACAGATACGCCAAGGTATTCTTTAATGGATTTTTGAATTTTGCTTTCCGTTTGTTGCAAGCGACGGATTTCATCACCAAAATTCATATTGCCAATTTCTACGCGCAATTCCACATTATCC
>CAYJPR010000406.1:693-1408 GCA_964372075.1 uncultured Desulfovibrionaceae bacterium
TGGGGGAAGAACCTTTTTTGGAAAAAAGGTTCTTCCCCCAGACCCCCTTTCCAAAAAACTTTAATTGCGACAAAACCTTATCCTTGAAAGAAAGATTTTGCCGCAATGTAAACTCCTAATTATCTGTACCGACTATAGATTTTTTAATCTTTAGGTCTGCTATCCACAATGCGCTGGGCCTTACCTTCGCTACGGGCGATGGAGTGAGGCTCCACAAGACGCACCTTCACAGATACGCCAAGGTATTCCTTAATGGACTTTTGAATTTTGCTTTCCGTTTGTTGCAAGCGGCGAATTTCATCACCAAAATTCATATTGCCAATTTCTACGCGCAATTCCACATTATCCAAATTATTTTCACGTGTCACATGAATTTGATAATGCGGCGTAATGCCTTCGCATTCAAGGAGCAAAGCTTCAATTTGTTGTGGGTACACATTCACGCCGCGAATGATGAGCATATCATCACTGCGCCCCATGATGCGGCCTATGCGAGCATGTGTACGTCCGCAACGGCAGGGAGTATAGTTTAAGGTGGTTAAATCGCGTGTGCGGTAGCGTAAAAGCGGAATACCTTCCTTGGTGAGGGTGGTAATAACCAGCTCGCCCACTTCCCCTTCAGGCAGGCTTTTACCTGTGACAGGGTCAATGATTTCGGGTAAGAAATGGTCTTCAAAAATGTGCATACCATTTTTAGCTTCCACACATTCCATGG
>CAYJPR010000407.1:0-1401 GCA_964372075.1 uncultured Desulfovibrionaceae bacterium
GCCACACCGGCAGAAGGCTTAAGTGGTCGTTTTGTGGCTCTTGATAGGCATAAATTTGGTCTTATACCTAAGGTGACCGATCGCGAATATTATACCAACTCTTTCCACGTGCCGGTATATTATCCCGTGGCGGCCTTTAAGAAAATTCAATTGGAAGCCCCTTATCATGCTTTTACCAATGCAGGGCATATCACCTATGTGGAGCTTGATGGGGATACCAGCAAAAACCTTGAGGCCTTTGAATCCATCATTCGTTATATGAAGGCGCAAGGTTGTGGCTATGGATCCATAAACCACCCCCTTGACCGTGACCCAGTGTGTGGTTATGTAGGCGTCATCCATGATGTGTGCCCCCGTTGCGGACGCCGCGAAAATGAAGCCATTGATAAAGTGAAAATTGATGCCATTCGTCGTAAGCATTGCTTAAGACCCTATACTGGCAATACAGATTCATAGATTGATTAGTAAGACTGGGGGGAACTTTTTGTCGCTTGGAAAAGGTTTCCCCTCTCCCCCACAAAAAAATAATTTATTAAACATATTACTTATAAGGAGGCAGTATGATTTGTTGTAAAACCGATACTGAAACCGTGGCAGCACCTGTAACCGTAGGATGCAATGTAGCTTTTGAGCGTACTCGTCGTATTACTGGCTACTTGGTTGGAACACTTGACCGTTTTAACAATGCCAAAAAATCAGAGGAGCGCGACAGGGTAAAGCATGCCTAATGCGCAGATTCGATTGCACGGTGTTGCCCCCGAGTCCATTGTGGATGGGCCGGGGGTGCGCTATGCGCTTTTTACTCAAGGCTGTCCCCATGCATGTGCGGGCTGTCATAATCCCGGAAGCCACGATTTTTCCGCTGGCTACAATAAAGATATCCCCACACTCTTAGCGGATATTTTAGAAAATCCCTTATTATCAGGCGTTACTTTTTCTGGCGGAGAACCCTTTATGCAAGCTGAAGCTTTGTGTATGTTGGGGCGTCTTTTGCGTGCGCATAATCTTTCTATAGTAACCTTTACGGGCTATGTGCTGGAAGAATTAGAAGCGCGGGCCGCGCGAGAGCCTTTTGTGGCAGAGCTTTTGGAGCTGAGCCATATGCTTATAGATGGCCCTTTTGTGCAATCGCTTATGGGAGAAGAGTTGGTTTTTCGAGGAAGCTCTAATCAGCGTATTTGGGTGAAGGTGCAAGGGGCTTGGAAATTACATGTAGAATAAGGCTGTCATACGGGAGTATGAACAGCCTTTGTTTTTTAGGTCTTACTGCGCGTCTAGATGCCCTAACTGTACAGAACGTGTAATAATGCGTTCTCTGGATACTTTAAAAAACTTCATCATAAGATTAAGTTCTCTTTCCATATCATCACTTTCGTACTGTTGTAACTTTTCGTTGAAAAG
>CAYJPR010000408.1:0-1398 GCA_964372075.1 uncultured Desulfovibrionaceae bacterium
ACATGAGAAGGTTCTAGACTGCCAGAGGTACACGCAGAGCCGGAACTTGCGCAAATGCCAAGGCGATCTAACATAAGCAAAATGGCTTCCCCTTCAATGTTTTTGAAAGCAATACTTGAAGTATTGGGCAAGCGGCTTGCGGTATCACCATTCACAACGCTTTCAGCTATGGCAGAGGTAAGACCCGTTTCCAGCATATCACGCAGGCGCACAAGTTCAGCATTTTCTTGAACCATATGCTCTTTAGCCATGGCAGCAGCCTTACCAAGACCTATGAAATAAGGTACATTTTCTGTACCGGCGCGACGACCGCGCTCCTGATGTCCACCGCGCAAGAAAGGACGAAAACGTGTTCCCTTGCGAATATACAAAGCCCCAATACCCTTGGGCGCATGTAATTTATGACCGGATAAGGCCAAATAATCCACAGGTAAGGTAGCCATATTCATTTCTACTTTACCCACGGCCTGTACAGCGTCGGTATGGAAAACAATATCTCTTTCTTTAGCCATTTCTGCCATTTGCTGAATGGGATACACATTGCCCACTTCATTATTGGCAAACATAATAGACACAATGGCCGTATCTTTACGCAAAGATGCTTCATAAGCTTCCATATCAATGCGGCCTTTAAAGTCCACAGGAATATAGGTCACTTCATAACCATTATGCTCAAGGTGCTGCGTAAGATTTAAAATGGCAGGATGCTCTACTCTTGTGGTCACAATATGCTTTTTTTGCGGCTGGCTTTGCAGGGCAGACATAATGGCCGTATTATCACTTTCAGAGCCACACGAGGTAAAGAGAATCTCTTCTGGGTTGGCGCCAATAAGAGCTGCTACATGTTCTCTAGCTTCTTTTACAGCTGCACCTACTTGCCCACCAAAGCTATGCATACTGGAAGGGTTGCCGTAAAAATCGCTAAAATAAGGCACCATGGCCTCAAGAACTTCCGGAGCCACACGCGTGGTGGCATTATTATCAAGATAAATAGTCTTCATTTTAGGCCTCTTTCACCACAATATTGGCTTCCACATGCTCTTGTAAGCTTTTTTCCACAAGATTTTTAATGGTCACTTGACTGGAGCGGCATTGCGCACAACGTCCGCGCAAAGTCACATACACAGTGCTTCCTTCCACATCTACCAATTCAATATCGCCGCCATCTAGCATGAGCTTAGGACGAATTTCTTCATCAATGGTCTTTACAATAAGCTGCATACGCTGAATATTGCTTAAACGGGCTTTTTGCACGGGCTGAATTTCTTCAAGCTTAGGTTTACCAAGCTCTTCAGCTAAAATTTGTTCAATTTGCTCAAGGCAATCACCACAAGCGCCGCCTGCCTTGGTATAATGCGTCACTTCTTCTGTGGTTTTTAAGCCATTTTCACGTATGGC
>CAYJPR010000409.1:0-1395 GCA_964372075.1 uncultured Desulfovibrionaceae bacterium
GCCTGATATGGGCGGCATGGGTGGCATGGGCGGCATGGGCGGTATGTACTAGTCCGCACGCTTATATAGCTATATATGGGGGCAGAGCTTTAGGGCTTTGCCCCTTTTTTGTCGTATAAGGTGAGAGCTTATTTGACAAAAACATGCTTTTTGCTTAGAGTATTACTTCAATAGATGCTTTATTTCATAGTAATTACCCTCGCCTTTAAGAGATATATATGAAAAAAATATCATCCGTACAACGTGTTGATCTACAGGTTACCATTCTTGTGGCACTTTTAGTTGTTTTATCAACTACTGTGGTCTTTTTCTTTGCGTATACTCTAAGTTACAGGCAAATGATTCAAACCTTAGAAGACAGAGTTTCTTCTATGGCTTTGTATGTAGATAAAGAGCTTTCCCCATCGATTTTTAGCTCCATCACGAGCCATAAAGATATGAAGAGTGAGGGCTATCAAGATGCCAAGCATTTTTTAGAGCAGGTGCGAGAAATTACCTCTGCACAGTATTTATATACAGCTACAAAAAATGAAGAGGGCAAACTCATTTACCATATTGATGGTTTACCAGAAGATCATAAAGATTTTAGAAAACCAGGCGACCTTATAGAAGAAGATTTTCAGGCTGATTTAGCCAAAGCATTGGCCGGCGATGTGGTTATGCCGGGGGATATTAAGCATACTGCTTGGGGTGATGTTTTTGTGGCCTATTATCCTATGCATGATAACAATCCTTCCATAACTATTGGCGTCATTGGAGTAGAATTTCCTGCTACAAGAGAATATGAAGCCTATTACCGTATTCGTGTGCTTACTTCCATTATTATTCTTCTCACCTGTATTGTGGCCAGTATTATCTCGCATATACTTTTCAGACGTATTTCCAATCCGCATTTTAAAGACCTATCCAATACCGATTCGCTTACAGGGCTTAAAAATAGAAATGCTTATGACCTTGATATGAAAAATCTTCTTCAAGGACAACGCGTTAAAAAATATGCCTTGGTACTGGCAGATTTAAATGGTTTAAAATCTGTCAATGATCAAAATGGTCATAAAGCCGGAGATGCATATATTCAAAAATTTGCTGAGGTCTTAAAGACGTATGAAAATGAAAATCATGTGTCGTACAGAATTGGCGGCGATGAATTTGCCATGTTCTTTTTTGATCCTTCTGAAGAAGAATTGCAAACCTTTGTTGATAATATAAAAGAAGGGCTGACTGCAAGCATAGATACGACGACTATTTTGTGTAGTGTCTCTGTGGGGTATGCTTTAGCTAAAAAACTCACAGAAGAAACTTGGAAGAAAGCTCAAAGTGAGGCCGATGTGGCTTTATATGAAGATAAAAAAGCTTTTTATGCTAAGCACAGCTCTTTTGATAATCGCCGTTCTG
>CAYJPR010000410.1:0-1374 GCA_964372075.1 uncultured Desulfovibrionaceae bacterium
ACACCGTCGGCATACATGCGGGCCAACATGGCGTGCACGGTAAGGCTGTCCGGTGTGGTCAAAGGGGCCACTTCTTCATAGCCGGGCCAGCGATAGCTTACCGTGCCCATTACGCCCACCTTATGCCCCAGCGAGCTAAATACATGCTCTAGCAAATAGGCCATGGTGGTTTTGCCATTGGTGCCCGTTACACCAATGACGCGCATATCTTGCCAAATATTTTCTGTGCCATAGTAGGCAGAAGCTAACATCCACTGCGCTGTGCGCGAAGATTCATGGACCACAAATACCGTTTGCGGATATACAGGGGCGTATTTTTCTGCCATGGCGGTACTACACACCACATAGGCCGCGCCGGCTTCCACAGCGCTGGTAATATAGGCCGCGCCATCAGCTTGCGAACCAGTAATAGCCACAAATATATCTGATTTTTGCACCTTGCGTGAGTCAGCAACTACAGCGTGTTTTGCCCCGCGAGCAATTTCTACTAATTCTGTAAAAAGCATCTTAATTCTCCGAAAGTTGCAGATAATATTCTGTACTTTTTTCTGTGGGCCAAGCCTCTCCCGCTTCGGGGAATTGACGTATAACCCTTTGCCCATGTCCACGAAGTATAGGCACTATGCCGCCACGCGCAAAAAGCTCCACAGCATTACGCACGGTCTTCCCCACCACATTGGGTACCACCGAGGCCGCCTTACTTTCTTGCCCAGGCAAGGTATTGTAAGGGCGAGTACGCTGAATTTTATGTAAGCTTTGCATGGCAAATAAAGGTTGCGGCGCACGAGAAACCTTAAAACCACGATCATCTGTATCAAACTCTGCACCGCGCTTAATAACAGCGCCACCCTCGGCAAAAACCACATCCGGCAATTGCCCATCGTACATGAGGGCCATACGTGTTACTTCTTGGAATACCGGAGCCGCTACCACGCCGCCGTATTGGTTCTTGGTGGGTTCATCCACCATGACCAAGGTTAAATAGCGCGGCTTATCTGCCGGGGCAAAGCCCACAAAGGAGGCCATGCGCCCTTCGCCATAGGTTCCAGTAGCTCTATCGGCCTTTTGGGCTGTACCGGTTTTACCGGCTACTTTCGTACCTGCTATGCGCGCTCTGGAACCGGAACCATCTTCTTCCACTACGTCTTGCAACATGCGTAATACCGATTGAGCTACGTCTTTACGAAATACACGATGACGCTTAGGACGTTCGGCTTCTTCATCATTGCTTACCAATTGTAAGGGCTTATACACGCCATCATTGATAAGCGTGAGATAGGCTTGAGCCATTTGTAAACCCGTTACAGATATACTTTGCCCAAAGGAGGTACTTAATAAATCTGCCTCAGCCCATTGCGAAGGACTACGTAAAAT
>CAYJPR010000411.1:0-1359 GCA_964372075.1 uncultured Desulfovibrionaceae bacterium
GTACCCTCGAGCTAAAAGATGCAAAAGGCAAAAAAATACACCATGAAAAAAGTAGCAGAAATGAAAGCTTAAGGCAAGTCGGTAGAGAGGTGCTTTATGTTTTGCGACAGTCTATAAGGATGCTGCTTGGGTCAAAATATGCGCCAGCATAGCATCGGCTTGCATGGCGGCTGCTTGCATAACTCGAGGAGCTAAGGGGGGGAGAGTGGCAACGTCTGAAGAAAAGTCACCCACAATGGCCAAGTATTTTCCCATATGCCGCAATTGCATGGGGGAACCGCCACAACCGGCAATGCCAGAAGCGCTTACGGTAAAGCGTTTAGCCATAAGGGCGGCTTCTACAAAAAATCTTTTACTGGCAGCTTTATCCAAAGCTTCCACCCAAAGGGGGGCTTGAGCTAAAAGGCTGGGCAATTGGTCCGGTTCAAGGCGCAAATGAAGACATTCAAGGCGTATTTGAGGGTTGAGCTCTTGGAGAATTTCTGCCAAGGCATGTATCTTGGGCATGCCCACATGGCGCGGGAAAAAGAGCTGACGATTAAGATTAGAAGGCTCCACAACATCATAATCTATGAGCAGCATATCTTGTACACCGCTACGAGCTAGAAGCATGGCCACATTGGATCCTAAACCTCCGCATCCGGCTATGCCCACGCGTGCTGCGCCAAGTTGTTCTAACTCTTGGGGTAAGAGGTATTTTTGCAGACCTTCTTGGAGATGGTTGAGGCTAGGGGGGGCTGTATTCATAATAAAAAAATCCCCCCACAGAGCATAGATGCAAGCTGTTGTGGGGGGAGAAGGTTTAGATATTTTTCATGGAGGTGGTGAGCGCTGCCAGTTCCTTAGCTTCTGCAGAGAGATCTTGCACGGAGCGCGAAGCACTATTCATATTTTCTGCCGTGACCAAGGCAATTTCATTAACTTGCGTCATGGTGGCATTGATGTTTACCGTGGTGTTAGATTGCTCATCGGCGGCGCGGGCAATGGATTGCACTTGTTCCGCAGAGTTGCGCGTCATATCGTAAATTTCAGCCAAGGTGTCTCCAGATTGGCTGACCAAACCGGTGGCCTTTTCAATGGCGGCATAGGAAGCCTTGGTTTGGTTTAAGCTTTGGCTGGCGTGTTGCTGTATTTCAGCAATGATTTTGGCAACTTCATTGGTAGAAGCCATGGTTTTTTCTGCTAGCTTGCGCACTTCATCTGCCACCACAGCAAAGCCGCGACCGGCTTCCCCTGCGCGAGCCGCTTCAATGGCGGCGTTGAGGGCCAGCAAGTTGGTTTGATCTGCAATTTCAGAAATAACACCCATAACTTGGTCAATGGACTTGGCGCTTAAGTCAAGCTTTTGCATGTCGTCCA
>CAYJPR010000412.1:0-1333 GCA_964372075.1 uncultured Desulfovibrionaceae bacterium
TTATTATTAATATGTCCTCTGTTTGGGGCTGTGTTGGCGCATCGTGCGAAGTTGCCTATTCGGCCTCTAAAGCGGCATTAATAGGCTTTACAAAAGCTTTGGCGAAAGAGCTTGGGCCAAGCAATATAAACGTAAACTGCATTGCGCCCGGCGTTATAGATACTAAAATGCTGAACAATTTATCAGGGGAAGATAAAATGGAGTTAGCAGAGCAAACGCCGCTTTCAAGGCTTGGGTCACCCGAAGATGTAGCAAAAACGGCGCTGTTTTTAGCGAGTGATGGCGCTAAATTTATAACAGGGCAAATAATTGGCGTTGACGGCGGGTTTGCTGTTTAAGCTTTAGAGGGTAAAAAGTTAAAGGGTTGCTATGTGGTTTTTATATAATTGGTATGTTGGTTTATATCAATGGTGTCTTTTAACAATTTCAAAAATAGCCCAAGCATATCTATTACACAAAATTATGAAGAACAACTATTAGTGGAATAAAATAAGCAACACTCTATTATGTTATGTCAATGAAAAGGACGAATGAAACTCATGTAATAGGAAGAGGGTACAATGGAAAATAATATAATTCGTCAATGGGATAATGCGGCTGAAAACTACACTTTATCACAAGAACAATCGGAATTTGTAGAAACAAATAAAAAGTTAGTTTGTAATCGATTTAAAAATCTCCACAATCAAACTATTTTGGACTTAGGGTGTGGATATGGGTGGTATACCAATTATTTTTTTTCAATTGGAGGTACTGTAATTGGATGTGACGGCTCTACAAAAATGATTGATATTGCTAATAGTAAATACCCTAAATGTCGTTTTGAAACAGTTGATATTGAAAAGGATTTACCATATAAAAATTGTAGTTTTGATATTGTTTTTTCTAATCAAGTATTAATGGATATTAGTAATTTTAGTGGTGTTATTAGTGAGTCAAATCGGATTCTGAAAAAAGATGGTGTTTTTTATTTTTCAATAGTTCACCCTGCGTTTTATGACTGTGAATGGGAGAAAGACGAAAATGGCTTTAGTAAAAACAAAGTAATGACAAAATATTTATCTCAATACAAATTTGAAAATAAATTTTGGGGAATAACAACACACTACCATAGAACCATAAGTGATTATTTGAACACAGCAATAGAAAAAGGGTTTGTACTAAGAAAAATGTATGAGCCGCTTTCGTATGATGGTATTACAAAATCTAAAGAATTCCCATTATTCTTATTCTTAGAATTTACAAAGTGAAGCTAATGAGCATTTTTTTGAGGTGCACAAAACTTAAAACTCCGCTTTTCAGCGGAGTTTTAACAATACTAAACCGTAAGCCG
>CAYJPR010000413.1:0-1329 GCA_964372075.1 uncultured Desulfovibrionaceae bacterium
CGCGAGCTTATTAGCCTGTGGCGTACCCTCTTTTTATTGCGTGAAGCTGGGCAAACTATCCTGCCTTCTTTGCAACTCAGCGCCGAAGACAGCGCGCCCTTACTGGCCCTTGCTGGAAAGTTTTCTGCGGCCCATTTACATGCCGCATGGCATATGACCTTGGATGCACAGCGCAAGATTATTCATAGCCCAGAGCCCGCTGCGGCCTTAGAGCTTTTGCTGATAAATTTAACGCTTATGCCGCGTCTTTTGCCCTTGCAGGCGGCGCCCTTACCTACGGGAAATAACAACGATCATGGCCAGCAGATGGCTCCTTCCCCCTCTATGCTTGCAAGAGAGGAAGAAAAAAAAAACTCTCCTGACCTAACGCCGACACAAGTAGCAGTAGAACAAAAGCCAGCGGAGCAAAGCCCAGTAAACCACACACCGGCGCCGCAGCCCCTTGCCTCAAATCAAGTAAAGCCTGTTGCCCATTCTCCTGTGGAAGAGCCCCAAAACTATGCGCAGAATTCTACCCAAAATTTTGGTCAGAACTTAGCGTCAGCGTCTACGTCCTTAGCGTCACAAGGCTTTGACCCCATGCAAGGTGCACCAGCAAACTTTACCTCAGAAGAACCACCGGCACATTTATGGGAAGAGAGAGACAGCACTCTTTATACAGAGCAAATACCACCTACACAATCTTATGGTCAGTCTCCTGTGCCCCCTCTCATGCCAGCGCAAGCAGGCCCCAGTGAGAATTCCCACGCTAGCTCCATGGCGCGCATGGATGACGCTCCCATGAACGATGCTTCCATGGCCGACGCTCCCATGGGCCATGGTCAAAATAAGCAAAATCTGCAAGAGCCTAAAAATCAGAATACCATACAGCGCACCTGGGAAGATATCGTCTCTTTTTTAGGCAAATGCGATCCCCCAGTGCTTTCCCACATATTTTTGCAACAAGCCACAGGGCATTTTTCAGGCACCACTCTACATATTCACACTAAGTCTCTTGCCGTCTTCCAAGGCATAGAAAGAGTGCGCCCAGCCTTGCAAGAAAATTTAGAACCCTTTTGCCAGCAAAGCATTGCCATAGAAGTGCATAGGGAAGAACAGGTTTTTAAGTCTGAAAATAGCCTTGTTAAAGAATTTAGCGCCCGCGATGACTTAAAAGATTGCCTTGAAATTTTGGACGCTTCCATTTACAAAGTACGTCCACTCAACGAAACAACATAAGGAGCCTCACATGAAAAATATGAACGATCTTTTACGCCAAGCCCAAGTTATGCAAAATAAAATTGCTAAAATGCAAGAAGAGCTTGGTCAAAAAAGCTTTGAAGCCAGCAG
>CAYJPR010000414.1:0-1327 GCA_964372075.1 uncultured Desulfovibrionaceae bacterium
TATAGGTATTATTACCCGTATTTAAATCGGGGAAAATAAAGACTGTGGCACGCCCCGCCACTTGGCTGTCGGGTAATTTTGTGCGTGCCACTTCCGGATCTATGGCTGCGTCGTATTGAATGGGCCCTTCAAGAAGCAAATCTGGAGCTAATTCCTTGGCAATTCTCGTAGCTTCGATAACATTTTCCACATCGGCGCCCTTGCCGGATGAACCGGTGGAATACGAGAGCATGGCCACACGCGGCTCTATGCCAAAAACCTCTGCTGTATGCGCAGATGCCACGGCAATTTCCGCCAATTGCTGAGCTGTAGGATTAGGATTCACAGCGCAATCACCAAAGGCCAGCACTCTGTCCTTTAAGCACATAAGAAATACCGAAGACACAATGGAGCAATTGGGCTTGGTCTTAATAAATTCAAAGGCCGGACGAATGGTGTGAGCTGTGGTGTTTACAGCGCCGGATACCATACCGTCGGCGTCATTTTTATACACCATCATGGTGGCAAAATAGGTGCTGTCTATCATACGCTCGCGAGATTGCTCTAAGGTCATGCCCTTGGCTTTACGTAGTTCATAATAGGTCTGGGCATAATCTTCAAATTGCGGCGAAAGATCTGGTTGAATAATGCGCGCATTGGATAAATCAAGCCCCAAGTCTGCAATGCGCTTGCCAATGGAATCTGCATTACCAAGCAAAATAACTTCTGCCACGCCGCGACGTAATAAAATATCTGTGGCGCGCAATATGCGCTCTTCTTGCCCCTCAGCCAAAACTATACGCATTTTGCAATGTCTGGCTTTTTCTATGAGGTCAAATTCAAACATCATGGGGGTGACGCGTGTGGGCTTATCACTAATAAGGCGCTTGGCAATTTCCTTAGAATTTACATGGCGCTCAAAATGCCCCAAGGCCGTATTTATTTTTTGCATATTTTCTGGCTCAATGCGTCCGTAGAGTTCGGAAAGCATTTGCACGGTTTTATAGGTATGGTCTTCTGTAAGTAGCACAGGTACGGGCACGCCTGTCCAGCCTTCTAAAAGCTGAGCCACATTCACAGGTAAACGCAAACCACCGGTAAGAAGCACGCCGGCAATATCCGGACAAGCAGAAGAAACGCGCGAAGCTAAGGCCGCAAGAATAATATCTGTACGGTCACCGGGGGTAATAACTAAATTTCCATCATGAAGGTAATCTAAGAAATTATGCACCTGCATGGCGGCAATGAGGTAATCCCCCACTAAACTATCCATGCGCTTGGTACCATAGAGCACCTCAGCGTTCAGCCATTTAGCCACGTCATTCATGGTGGGTTTGCCAAGAGCAGG
>CAYJPR010000415.1:0-1324 GCA_964372075.1 uncultured Desulfovibrionaceae bacterium
GCAGAAATGGCGGTAAGGGTCATGGCTAAATCACCCATAAGGGTAGCAGCATTACCACCGGCAGTGTTGAAGAACACCACATAGGTAGGTGCGTTATCAAGGAAGCTGGACAGCATACCGGTAAGCCAGAAGTACATGTAGTTTACTGGCTGACCATCAGCGCCGGTTACCATGCGGATAAGCGGAGCAAGGGCGCCGTCGGTGCCGGCCTTAAGGATGGCAATGGCAGGAATCATGGACACGAAGATACCGAAGAAAAGCTTGGCCACTTCTTCGATGGGAGCCCAGTTAAAGCCATTGAGGTCGCGGTTTTCCTTGGTGGTGAACTTAAGAGAAAGACCAGCAACCACCAAAAGGAGTACGTCACGAAGGATGTTTTGACCTTGTAATGGGGTACCGTATACGTTGATAACTTCACCCATATTAAAGGCAGGTAAACCGGACATAAGTACGCAAAGTACCAGGCCAGCTAAGAAGATAAGGTTGATCTTGCCGTCAAGGCCGAGCTTTTCATTGCTTACATGCTCAGGCACAGGGCTACCTTCTTTTTTGTACAGCATGGTGTCTACCACAAAGTACAAAGCAAGGAGTACTACGGATAAGAAGATCATTTGACCAAGCAAGGCGCCTGTGGTCCAGAAGAAGCTTACGCCCTTAAGGTAACCAAGGAATAATGGTGGGTCGCCAAGGGGGGTTAAAGAACCGCCGATGTTGGCTACCAAGAAGATGAAGAACACAATGGAGTGTGTTTTGTGCTTACGATGCTCATTGGCGCGAATAAGGGGGCGAATAAGCAACATGGCAGCACCGGTGGTACCCATCCAGCTGGCAAGTACGGTACCAATAAGCAAAATGGCCGTATTTACCATGGGGGTGCCCACTAAAGAACCTGTAAGGCGCACGCCGCCGGCTACGGTGAAAAGGGCAAAAAGTAAAATTAAGAAAGAAACATACTCTAAAAGCATAGTGTGTAAAAATTCATACAAGGTAATGGAAAAACCATACACAATCATGCAGGGCACAAGGAAAGCCAGCGCCCAGAAAACAGAAATTTTACCAAAGTTGTGATGCCAAAAATGAGGCGCTGCTACTGGGAAAATAGCAATGGATAAAAGCATACAAGCAAAAGGAATAACCCACATGGCAGAAAGTTCTGCACCGGGAATGTGGGCATAATCTCCGGCAGCCAAGGCCAAAGATGGCAAAAGTGTGGTTAAACAAGCAAAAAGCATTGCAAACGTCTTTGTCATAGTCTCCTCCAAAACAAAGTATAAATAACATCATGCTTATTAGCCGCTTACAATCTTTTTGGCAAGTATAATCT
>CAYJPR010000416.1:0-1319 GCA_964372075.1 uncultured Desulfovibrionaceae bacterium
ATTAACATCAGCCCAATGCCCTTGAATGGAATCAATAAATTTCACACCCACGTACATGCCGGTCATGTCAGATTTAGCATTTGCAGGGGTCACCATAAACACCAAAGCCAGCACAAGTGCTAGGAAAGACCATTTACATTTTTTCATAAAGTCTCCTCAGGTTAAAGGTTTCTCTTCCCCCTTAGTAATTTTCTACTTTTATGTCAATATATTTTTCAAAGCGTGTACCTACTGAAATAGTGCTATTTAAACACAAAAAAAGCCCCTTCTCCAATAGCGGAAAAGGGGCTCACATATACTTAGGCGAAATACTATTCGGCGCCAAGTTGAATGCGGTTAAAGCGAACTACGCTCACTTCATCGCCAACTTCTTTGCCAGCTTCACGCACTACATCAGCGATGGTCTTTTTGTCATCACGGATGTAAGGTTGCTCAAGCAAGCACACTTCTTTGTAGTATTTTTTCACTGCGCCTTCTACAATCTTTTCCACGATGTTGGCAGGCTTGCCTTCTTCAGTGGCTTTTTGACGATACACTTCGCGCTCACGTTCAATAACGTCAGCATCTAAAGTGGAAGGATCCACAGCAATGGGGTTAGCAGCGGCAATTTGCATGGCCACGTTTTTAGCAAGAGCTGTTACAGCTTCGCTGGTAGCGCTTTCGGCTTTACCGCAAGCAAGTTCTACTAAAACGCCAAGCTTGTTGTTAGCATGCACATACACGCCTACAGCGCTAGTAGCAGCTACGTCGTAACGAGCAAAAGCGCCTACGGTCATGTTTTCGCCAATGATGGCGATTTGATTTTGCAACTCATCACCCAAGAGGCCTTCAAGAGCAGGCACATCAGCAGGGTTTTTATCAAGTACAAGCTGAGATACGGAGTTAGCAAAAGCAGTGAATTGGTCGCCGCGAGCTACGAAGTCAGTTTCGCAGCAAACAGAACCCATGGCAGTAACATTACCGGCAGCGGCAACAGTTACAAGGCCTTCAGAGGTAGCACGGCCCACTTTTTTAGCAGCCTTAGCAATACCCTTTTGACGAAGCCAGTCTAAGGACTTTTCTACGTCAGCATCATTTTCTTGCAAAGCTTTTTTGCAATCCATCATGCCTGCGCCGGTCTTATCGCGCAGTTCTTTAACCATTTGTGCAGTAATAGCAGCCATTGTATGTCTCCTTAATTACTCAGCTGCAGCTTCAGTGGCTTCAGCAGGAGTGTCCATGGGGATATCAAGTTTAGCAGCAGCTTTCTTAAGTTCAGCTTCAGCGTCCTTACCGTCTTTGTTCATGGCTTCGCCTTCTTGGCAAGCTTCAGCAAAAGC
>CAYJPR010000417.1:0-1312 GCA_964372075.1 uncultured Desulfovibrionaceae bacterium
CGCTTAGATACGCAATCTGAGCAAACGTGCTTTAAACATGGGGGGATACTGCCCTTCATTATGCGTAAACTTGTTTCCAGTTAAGCGAAACTTCTCAGAAAACCCCGTGGCTAGGCTTCGGGGTTTTTTTGTACACTTTTTCTTGATGAGTGAGTCCTTACGGTGAAATTGCATCGGGAATAGATGCGCTGCAAAAAAAATATACGTAGGGCATAGCTTGCTAAAATCATCATATATGAGCTTTTTTTTGCCCTATTTTTTGTGAAAAAAGTACAATTTTGTAGTAAAAAATATAAGGTGGTATTTTTCTACTTATATGTAAAAATACACTATTTTACAGAAATAATGGACAGAAAAGCTAAATCGTGCTTATAAATATTGAGTGCTCAACCAATATAAGAGAATAGAATTGAGAAAAAATACAAAAAAGTAGAAAAAAGACGCATAGAAAATGTGTAAAGTCTATTTTTATGTGCATTTTTATTTTATATTTTAAGTGGTTGTAGTGTTGCATAGGGGCTTGGCACACTTTCTGCTCTAGTAGCTGTATCATTCACGCGGAATGCAATTATGAACAGTTTAACAAGAGAAAGAAGGTAAACAAAATGAATGCAAGTGATACTGGTTTTATCATCATTTGTGCCACCATGGTTATGCTTATGACGCCTGCTTTGGCTTTATTTTACGGTGGCTTGGTGCGTTCTAAAAATGTCTTGTCCACCCATATGCATAGTTATGCCTCCCTAGGCCTTATTACCGTACTTTGGGCTTTGCTAGGATATTCCTTGGCTTTTGGTCCAGACCATGGCGGCCTTATTGGAGATTTTTCCTATATTTTCTTAAATGGCGTTAATGGTGAATCTGCCCCCATGGCGCCGCAATTGCCGCATACGGTTTTTATGGCATTTCAATGTATGTTTGCGGTGCTTACGGTGGCTTTAGTGTCCGGAGCTTATGCAGAGCGTATTAAATTTTCGGCCTATTTGCTTTTTTCTGCCTTGTGGTTCTTTGTGGCCTATGTGCCCATGGCGCACTGGGTTTGGGGCGGCGGTTGGATGGCTCAAATAGGCGCCATTGACTTTGCCGGCGGTGCAGTAGTGCACATGGCATCTGCAGCGGGTGCACTGGCTTGTGCTCATGCTCTTGGAGCCAGAAAAGGACTTGGTTCTGTGCCCATGCGTCCGCACAACCTCACCCTCACCATTTTAGGCGGTGGCTTACTTTGGTTTGGTTGGTTCGGCTTTAATGCCGGTAGTGCTTTAGCTTCTGGTGCCCTTGCAGGTCATGCTTTGTTAAGCACACACCTTGCCAC
>CAYJPR010000418.1:0-1310 GCA_964372075.1 uncultured Desulfovibrionaceae bacterium
AGGGCAAAGCGTGTGCTGTTGGCAAGGTCAATGGCCTCGTCAAAGTCTTTGGCGCGCATGATGGCAAGCACAGGGCCGAACACTTCTTCTTGAGCAATGCGATGCTCAGGCTTAATGCCGTCCACAATGGTGATGGGGGCAAAATAGCCTTCACCTTCAGGAATGGGGCTCTTGTATAAGAGCTTACCTTCACTTTCAGCAATGGCAATGTACTCTTGAACATTCTTAAGAGCAGCGGCGTCAGCCACGGCGCCCATGGCATAGGTGCAATCTTCGGCAGGTCCGATGAGCATGGCTTTGGCGCCTTCCACAAGACGTTCCACAGCTTTGTCATAAATGGCATCGGTCACAATGAGGCGTGAGCATGCGGAGCACTTTTGCCCTTGGAAAGCAAAGGCGGAGTATAATACATGTGGCACCACTTCATCAAGGTCGGCGTCATCGTCAATGATAACGGCGTTTTTGCCGCCCATTTCGGAGATAACTTTCTTCACATTGATTTGTGTAGGACCGGTTTTGCCGGCTTTTTCCACAATGCGTAAACCCACTTCCATGGAACCTGTGAAAGCTATGCAGCTCACATCTGGATGTTCCACAAGGTAATCACCCATAACGGAACCACGACCGGGCACATAGTTGAATACACCGTCAGGCAAACCGGCTTCGCGGAAAATTTCCACCAAGTGGTGACCAATGATACCGGTGATATTGGCAGGCTTAAAGATTACGGGGTTACCGGCCACAATGGCGGCAGAAGCCATGCCTATGCTGATGGCAAAGGGGAAGTTCCATGGGGAAATAACCGCAGTGATACCCTTGGGTTCATAGAGATAGTGGTTGAGCTCACCGGGGGCATTGCCCAAACGGCGAGGTTTAGCCATACGCTCCATTTCGCGAGCATAATATTCTAAGAAGTCAATACCTTCAGCTACGTCAGCTTGGGCTTGATCCCATTGTTTACCCACTTCTAACACTTGCCATGCGCTGAGCTCATATTGACGGCGTCTGGCAATGGCGGCGGCTTTCACAAGGTAAGCGGCGCGCTCCACAGGAGGCGTGTCACGCCATGCAGGGAAGGCAGCTTTAGCGGCGGCTAAGGCCATATCCACTTCGGCAATGCCACCTTGGCAAACGTGACCTAGCACTTCAGAAGGCTTGGCAGGGTTTAAGGTAGGCACCTTATCGGCCAATTCCACATCCTTACCATTAATGTATAAGGGATAGGTTTTACCCACATGAGAAGCGCGAATTTTGGCAATTTCCGCAGGGAAAATGGCGCGCATATCTTCACGGGTAAAGTCCACCATGGG
>CAYJPR010000419.1:0-1310 GCA_964372075.1 uncultured Desulfovibrionaceae bacterium
CTTTGTCATAAGCAGTGCGGAAAAGTTTAATGGTTTGTTGCAAGTCGATGATATGAACACCGTTACGTGCGCCAAAGATGTAAGGACGCATTTTAGGGTTCCAACGACGGGTTTGGTGACCGAAGTGCACGCCCGTTTCCAGCATTTGTTTCATGCTTACGTATGCCATGGTTTCCTCCAAGGGTTTTTTCAACTTCCACACGAGGCCCTTCGCCTCACACCCTTTTGCATGCATTTCAAATACATACCCACTTTACCCCATGTAAAGTGCCCAGGGACCCTAAGGCGGCTGCCCGTGTGTGCTTTGTTGTGAACGGGGATTAGTAGCAAAAGCTATAAAAAATAGCAAGAATTTTTGTGGGGGAAGGAGACCCCTTTTGCTAGCGCCAAAAAGGGGTCTCCTTCCCCCACACCCCCATCCTCTACCAAAACGCGCTTTACATGACTATAATAAAGCGCGTTTTGAAAGGAGAGGGGAGGGTTTGGGAGGGGAGAGGAAAACTTTTTGGCGCTAGAGAAAGTTTCCCTCTCCCCTCCCAAAAATATTCACATCCCACACCATCCTCTTGCCATTGCCAAAAGAACCTTTATACTATAAGGTCAAAGACTTTGGGCGCACAGCCTTACTTATAACATATATTTATCACTTGGAGTCTCCATGTTAGGTTTTTTATTTAAAAAAATATTTGGTAGTAAAAATGACCGTTATCTCAAGCGTAAAATGGCTACAGTACAGGCCATTAACGCTCTTGAGGCAGAAATAGAAGCACTCACCGATGACGAAATTAAAGCACGTATTGCAGAATTCAAACGCGAAGTACAAGAAGAGAACACCAGCCTTGATGATATCTTAGTGCCGGTCTTTGCCTTGGTGCGCGAAGCTTCTCGCCGTGTGCTTGGTATGCGTCATTATGATGTGCAAATGCTGGGCGGTATGGTCTTACATAAGGGTAAGATTGCCGAAATGAAAACCGGTGAAGGTAAAACCCTTGTGGCTACCCTACCCGTGGTGCTCAATGCCCTTTCAGGTAAGGGCGTGCATGTTATTACGGTGAACGATTACCTTGCCAGCCGCGACGCCGCTTGGATGAGCCAACTCTACAGCTTTTTGGGCTTAACCACCGGTGTTATTGTACACGGCCTTAACGATGATGAACGTAAAGCCGCCTACGCCGCTGATATTACTTATGGCACCAACAATGAATTTGGCTTTGATTATCTACGTGATAATATGAAATTTTATGTGGAACATCTCGCCCAGCGTAAGCATAATTATGCCATTGTGGACGAAGTGGACTCCATTCTCATTG
>CAYJPR010000420.1:0-1309 GCA_964372075.1 uncultured Desulfovibrionaceae bacterium
AAGCGTCGTGCCGAACGTTTAAAGCAACGTATTCGTGTTGCCAAAGCAGAAGCTAAGGCGAAATAAGGTTTTAGAACCTTTCAGGGGGCCTGTTTTTTAACAGGCCCTTGCATTTTAGGCTTAAGATTTTACTTCCTCCACATGTAAATCTGCATATATTTCTCTTATATTCCAAATTTTATTTAGGACAGACCATGCCTATTTATGAGTATCAGTGCCCACAGTGCCAAAATATTTTTGAAGAATGGCTGAACTCTAGCCAAGCAACAGCCAAGGCCCCTTGCCCTGAGTGCGGCGTTGAATCCAGTCGAATTATTTCCAACACAGCCTTTGTGCTCAAAGGTGGCGGTTGGTATGTAACAGAATACGGTAACCGTAAACAAAGCAATACGGGCGCCAGCTCTCAGGGGAAAAGTACCGCTGAAGCAAAAACAGAAAGTTCTTCCAGCTGCGGGGCACAAGCTGCTGCCGCACCAGCCCCCACTACCAACACCGGCGCAGCTGCCGGCGCCTAGAGCAAGGAGAAAAGCATGATTGAAAGATACAGCCGCAAGGCCATGAGCGACTTATGGACCTTAGAAAAACGTTATGATGCTTGGCTTAAAGTGGAACTTGCCGTGTGTGAAGCTTGGCATGAGCTTGGTCGTATTCCTGCTGAAGCCATGGAAGTTATCCGCGCCAAAGCAGCCTTTGACGTAGAGCGCGTATTAGAAATTGAAGAAACCACGCGTCACGACGTTATTGCTTTTTTAACTTCCGTGGAAGAATTTGTGGGCCCTGAAGCTCGCTTTATTCACCTTGGTTGCACCTCTTCTGACATTGTAGACACCGCCAATGCCGTTATGCTGAAAGACGCCGGTGCCCTCATTGTAGAAGATATTAAAATGCTTCTTGAAACCATTAAAAAACTGGCTCATGACTGGAAGGGCACCTTATGCATGGGTCGTACCCATGGCATACACGCCGAACCTACCAGCTTTGGTTTAAAAATGGCCGGCTATTATGCAGAATTTAGCCGCCACCTTGAGCGCGTAGAAGCCGGTCTTGAAAATATGCGTGTGGGCAAACTTTCCGGCGCCGTGGGCACCTATGCCTTCCTTGGTCCCGATGTGGAAGCCCTCACCATGAAGCATTTAGGTTTGGAAGTGGATCCCCATTCCACACAAATTATTCAACGTGACCGCTATGCGCAATTCTTCACTGCCCTTGCCATCATGGGCGGCGGCATTGAGCGTCTTTGCGTAGAACTGCGTCACTTACAACGCACCGAAGTTTTAGAAGTGGAAGAAGGCTTTAGAAAGGGCCAGAA
>CAYJPR010000421.1:0-1302 GCA_964372075.1 uncultured Desulfovibrionaceae bacterium
ATAAGCAATTGCGCCGCTTAACTTCCATGCATTCTGATTCTTCCGAAGCCAATGTAGTGCGTAATTATCTGGAATGGTTAGTGGATCTTCCATGGAAGAAAAGCACCAAGGACAGCCTTGATATTAAACACGCTTCCACCATTTTAGATGAAGATCATTACGCCCTTGAAAAGGTGAAGGATCGTATTTTAGAATATTTATCGGTGCGCAAGCTGAATCCTGACTCCAAAGGCCCTATTCTTTGCTTTGTGGGCCCTCCCGGAACAGGCAAGACTTCCCTTGGGCGCTCCATTGCGCGGGCCCTTGGGCGTAAATTTCAGCGTTTATCCCTTGGTGGTATGCGCGATGAAGCGGAAATTCGCGGACACAGACGCACTTATATTGGTGCCATGCCAGGGCGTATTATACAGGCTTTAAAGCAGGCCGGTACCAAAAACCCTGTTATTGTACTGGATGAATTGGATAAATTAGGTACAGATTTTAGAGGCGATCCTTCTTCGGCATTGCTGGAGGTTTTGGATCCTGAGCAAAACTCTACCTTTAGCGATCACTATCTCAACGTGCCCTTTGATTTATCAAAGATTATGTTTTTATGTACGGCTAATACCCTAGATACCATTCCTGCGCCTTTGCGTGACAGAATGGAAATTATCACCTTGCCTGGCTATACCGTGCATGAGAAAAAATCCATTGCAGATATTCACCTTCTGCCTAAGATGATTAAAGAGCATGGTCTGCTGCAAGAAGATGTGCATATTTCTGATAATGCCGTTGAGCGCGTTATTAAGGAATACACCCGTGAAGCCGGTTTGCGTAATCTTGAGCGCGAGCTAGGCGCCATTTGCCGTAAGCTTGCGCGTAAGCGTGCTGAGGGCAAAGAAGGGGCCTTTAAGGTAAATGAAGCGCAAGTACCTAAGCTTTTGGGTGTGCCACGCTTTGTGGAAGATGATGCCGAAAAGCAATTGCCTCCCGGCTCTGCCTTGGGCCTTGCTTGGACTCCCTTTGGTGGCGATGTTTTACATATAGAAGTGTCTCTTATGAAGGGAAAGGGTGCCTTGTTGCTCACAGGACAGCTGGGCGATGTTATGAAAGAAAGCGCTCAAGCGGCTCTTTCTTATACCAGACAGCGCGCCGAAGCCTTAGGTATTGATGTGGATTTTGCCCGCAGACAAGATATCCACATTCACGTACCAGCAGGCGCTACACCTAAGGATGGTCCTTCAGCCGGTATTACCCTGTGCACAGCACTTATTTCTGCCCTTACAGACAAGAGCGTAGATGCTAGCGTGTGTATGACGGGTG
>CAYJPR010000422.1:0-1296 GCA_964372075.1 uncultured Desulfovibrionaceae bacterium
CAATTTCCGCAGGGAAAATGGCGCGCATATCTTCACGGGTAAAGTCCACCATGGGCTCGTTTTTGAAAGGACCAAAGCCTTGCACAGCAGGAGGGGCTTTGCGCTCAGCTTGTTTTTTATTACGCTCACGCTCGGCAGTTAAATGTGGATCTTCCAAAAGCTTTTCTAAGCTGGCTTCTTCCACAAAGCTTTGACGTAAGAAAGATTCGTTGGCGGTGTTTTCTAATAAGCGGCGCACAAGATAGCCCATGCCGGGAACCATATCGCCGTAAGGGCAGTACAAACGTACGCGACCGGCAATTTTTAAGATACCGCGACGTACTGGCTCAGCCATGCCGTAGAGCACTTGGAATTCATAACGGGAATCTTCCACATTGTATTCTTTGGCAAGTTCCATAACAGCGGAAATGGTACGCACGTTGTGGGATGCACAAGCAAAGTGGCAGATGTCGTTGTTTTTGAAGACCATTTCTGCAACGCGCTCAAAGCAAGCATCACTTTCGGCTTTTACGGTCCATACAGGAATTTCCCAGCCCATTTGCTTGGCTTTTACTACTTCATAATCCCAATAGGCGCCCTTTACAAGGCGAATGGAAATGGGGGTTTCATGTTTACGGGCCCATTCGATAAGCTCTTGGGTGTCCTTTTCGGCGTCTTTTAAGTAGGCTTGTAAAACAATGCCGATGTAAGGATAGTCTTTAAATTCAAGCTTTAAGCGGCGATACACTTCAATGGTAATGTCTTTATGCTTGTAAGACTCCATATCGATGCAGAAAAAAGCGCCCATTTCTACGGCACGCTTACAAATCTTGCGAGCTTGATCTAAAATACCCACCACGGAGCCTTCAAAGTCTTGCGGATTGGCAAGGCAGAAGGTGGCTGTGGGCTTAATGGCCACGTTGATTTTAGGAGCATGACCCCAGTCAGCGCTGTCGGCAGTTTTTAAGCCCAGAGCTGTCCAAGACTTTTGCTCTTTTTCCATGGCGTCCAGCACTTCCAAATATGTGTTCACATATTCTTCGGCTTCTTTATGGGAAAGAGTGGCTTCGCCAAGTACGTCCACCACAGCGGCAAAGCCTTCTTTGCGCAGCTTTACGATATTTTTCACGGCATCGTTGGTATTTTCGCCCACAATAAATTGCTTAGCCATTTCATGAATATTGCCGGAGATTACTTTGTTTAAAACATTACCACCAAAAGATCCTAACATACCGGCTACTTTAGCACCTGTAGATAAGAAGGCTGGCATGTCTTTTTCTTCGCCAAAATATTCTTTAATGTGATCTGTAAGAAGCT
>CAYJPR010000423.1:0-1287 GCA_964372075.1 uncultured Desulfovibrionaceae bacterium
TGGGCAGATTCTTCATGACTATGATTGTCATGTTTAATAGCTTCTGCATGAGTAGGTGCTTTGCCTAACGTATTTTCTAAGGCCATACGCGCTCCTATGAAAAGTTTTTTCCACTATGCGCAATGCCATTTACGCCGTCAAGGGTAGGAATACTTTTATTTTGTTTATATTTCATTAACTGTATATATATTATTTTCATTCATTTTTTATTTTCTGCCTACGCTCATGATGCTTTTTCTTAATGCATAAGATCTTGCTCTATATCAATATAACAAAAGGGCAAATTATGTTTGAACCCTCCTTGCATCTCTGTTATAAAAAGCACATGAAACGTACATACCCTCTTCCCTCTATCCTTGGTGCAGCGCTTGTAAGCTTTTTTTTCTGCATGAGCTTGATATATAGCCCCTTTAGCTCTTCGGCCCACGCTGCAGAAGTAGAGGCCCTCGAGACAGAAAAAAGGCTTTTAGTCCCCATTTCGTCTGCCTCTGCCAAAAAGCAAGCGGCTTTTTTACAAAAAGAACGCATGGGCTTACAATCGTGGAAAGATCTTGCTCAGCCGCTCAGTCAAGCCCTAAACTACGCCCGTAAGCAACCACAACAGGCCAAGGCCTTGCAACATAACGATTGGTCTGTCACATGGGCCACATTCACCGCCTCTCTAGAGCTGTTACAAGAGTTATTACCACGCTTAGATAAAAATCCTGAGCTCTTAGCTGAGCATTTCACATGGTACCATCTGGCACCCAAGACACATTTCACCTCGTATTTTTCTCCGGTTATGAAAGCCAGCCGCCATAAAAAAGAAGGCTACACCTACCCCCTATACCGCGTTTCTGAAGAAATTGCGCCGCATTTGGCGCAGTGCCTTCCCACGCATACTTGCCCCGAAGAGGCTTTTACCAAAGTTATTCGCCCCGACCCGCCCTATTATAGCCGTGCGGAAATAGATTTAGACGGCGCTCTTGCCGGAAAAAATTTGGAAATTGCTTGGATGCCCCACGCCATAGATACCTATGAGCTTATGCTCCAAGGTTCAGGCTTACTCGCCTTTGAAGATGGAACTACGCAAGCCATCCTCTTTGCCGGACTTAACGGCCATAAAGGAAAAAGCATGCTCGGCTACCTGATGAGCACCAAAGAGTTGCCACGCAGAAGAGCCGATATGCAAGGCCTTAGAGAATGGTGGGACACAGCAAGCCTTAAGAAAAAGCGGGCTTTTTTAGAAGCTTCCAGCGGATATGCTTTTTTCCGCTACGGCGCCCCTAAACCACAAGGCACCGCCGG
>CAYJPR010000424.1:0-1265 GCA_964372075.1 uncultured Desulfovibrionaceae bacterium
ACTAAGGTTGTGGCGCCCTGCTCTATAACTTGGATAAGCTTTGCAGTATCAAACATAAATTCCTCATAAAAAGTAAAACCGGCCTTACCAAATGGGCAAAGCCGGCAATAGTAATTTTATGCCATAAAGGCAGGGGTATCGGCCGGTGCGTCTAAAAGAGCTTTTAATTCAGCATCTAAACGCAATAAGGTAATGGAAAAGCCTGCCATATCAATGGAAGTCATATAGTTACCCACAAAGGTTTTATAAATGCCAATACCTTTTTCTGTTAAAATATCATGCACTTTATTGTTAATGATATACAATTCCATGGGAGGCGTGGCTCCGGCGCTATTAATCATCACCGCCACTTCGCTTTGGGCAAAATCAATATCTGCCAAAATCTTATCCATAAGCAAGCTTACAATGGCATCGGCTGATTGCAAAGTTTCACGATGAGTACCGGGCTCGCCATGAATACCTATGCCAATTTCCATTTCATCTTCACCTAATTCAAAACCGGGCTTTCCTGCGGCAGGTACAGTACAAGGACTAATGGCCATGCCCATGGTGCGCACATTATCAATAACTTTTTGGGCCACAGTTTTCACATCTTCCAAGCTGGCGCCGCTTTCGGCCTTGGCGCCGGCAATTTTATGCACAAAAACCGTACCGGCTACGCCGCGGCGGCCTGTGGTATACAAACTATCTTGTACAGCCACATCGTCATTGACCACCACATAATCTACCTTATGCCCTTCATCACGAGCCATATCGGCAGCCATTTCAAAATTCATAATGTCGCCAGAGTAATTTTTCACCACCATAAGCACGCCTTGTTCCGTGGCAATGGCTTTAATACCTTCATACACTTGGTCTGGTGTAGGCGAGGTGAAAACGGCCCCTGCCACAGCGCAATCCAGCATACCGATACCCACAAAGCCGCCATGGGCAGGCTCATGCCCACTGCCGCCGCCGCTAATGAGCGTCACTTTGCCTTGCTTCGCTGTAGCACGAACCACAATGTTGCCTGCGTCTAATTTACGCAAATGCTTAGGATGCGCCTTTACAAGGCCTTCAATCATCTCTTTTTCAACATGGGCAACATCATTAATGAGTTTTTTCATGGCTAACTTTCCTCCAAAATGTGTGTGAAAAAATATACGTAAATGTACTCCATCAAGATATCTATAAAGGTATCTATAAATGTAGCCTTTGTCCATATACTGAGTTCTACAGTCATATAAGATTTTCTTTACACATAACAGAAAAAATCTCCCTTAGAA
>CAYJPR010000425.1:0-1245 GCA_964372075.1 uncultured Desulfovibrionaceae bacterium
GTGGATATGATTTCCGGTGGTTCCGATATTTTAAAACGCATGCTGGTGAAAAACGTAGATTCAGAAACAGCCAAATACATTATGGATGCGCTGAATTTAAACACCGGTCCTGCGCCTTTCCGCGAGCTGGAATCTGTAAGCCCGCGCTTATTGGCGCAAATTTTGCGTAACGAACACCCCCAAACTCTTGCCCTTATTTTGGGCCATTTACACCCAGACCAAGCTGCCAATTTGCTTACCAATTTACCTGCCGGCGTGCGCGCAGAAGTGCTCTTGCGCCTAGCTAATTTGGAAGCTGTGCCTGCAGATATGCTCATAGAAGTGGACAGAGTGTTGCAAAGTCAGCTCATTGCCATGGGCGGCAAGGAAGGCAAGAAAGTGGGCGGTACTGCCGCTGTGGCCGAAATCCTCAACGCTGTGGACAGAGCCACCGAAGAAGAAGTTCTTTCCGAAATCGAAGAAGATTCTGCCCAACTTGCTGAAGATATTCGTAACCTTATGTTCGTATTTGATGATTGTCGCAGTCTGGACGATAAGAGCATGCGTGAAGTACTTAAAGAAATTGCTAACGAAGACCTCACCATGGCCTTGCGTGGCGCTTCTGATGAGCTCAAAGACAAGTTCTTCAAGAATATGTCTGAACGCGCTTCCAATATGATTCGCGAAGAATTGGAATATATGGGCCCCACCCGTTTGGCCGATGTGGAATCTGCTCAGCAAAATGTGGTACGCACTGTGCGCCGCCTTGAGGGTGAAGGTAAGGTTACCATTAACCGTGGCAGCAGCGACGTATTTATTTAATTATGAGTAGTGACGAAAAAAAAACATGGGGAACCATATTTTTGGATGCCAACCGCGAGTCAAGCTTAAGTAAGCTTGACGCCATGCAAGCGGCATCTCGTCATGAACAGTATCAGCAAAAAAGCCAGCAAGACTACCTAGAAAGGGTACGCCAAAAGGCCATTGATCGCGCCAGAGAAATTTTGGGCGAAGCCTATACCGAAAGGCAAAGCGTACTAGAAGAAGCCGAGCGAGACGGCGAACGCATACGCGCCGAAGCCAGGGCCACCCAAAGCGCTGCCGAAGAAACCCGTAGCGCCGCTCAAGATTTGCGCCATCAAGCCCAAGCTGAGCTGGATAATGCCGTACATATACGCAATGCCGCTCACGAAGAAGGCTTTCAGGCCGGTCTTGCTCAAGCGCAAGATGAACTCAATAATTTCCGCATGGCCATGGGTTCTTCTG
>CAYJPR010000426.1:0-1239 GCA_964372075.1 uncultured Desulfovibrionaceae bacterium
ACTTGACACTTTCCCTTGTCCACGATAGGCCAAAGCCATGAATACATTATACCGTTGTCAAATCACCGTGGAAGAGGAAGCCGTAGAAATTTTATGGGGCTTACTGGCCCTGCACATTTCTTTTGGTTGGGAAGAAGAAAGTCTTCCTACTGGGGAAACCTTATTTCGTGTGCATTGCGAAAATAAAGAATTTATTGATACCTTAACGGAAGCTGTGCGCGCTCAAGTGCCCATGGCTGTTATAGAATTGAGTGAAGTAGAACAAAAAGATTGGACGGAAGCTTGGCGGGAATATTTTACCCCCATTGAATGTGGTGCGCGTTTTATCGTATTACCACCATGGCTTGTGGAAAGTACTGATCTTGCAGGGCGTCAAGCTGTTGTTATTGAGCCAAAGTCTGCCTTTGGCACAGGGCATCATAGTACCACAGCTCTTTGCCTTGGTGTGGTTTCAGATTTACTGGACAGCGGCCGTATTGCAGCCGGTATGGAATTTTTAGACCTAGGCACCGGTTCCGGCATTTTAGGTTTGGGCTGTTGTCATTTTGGTTTATACGGCATAGGCACAGATATTGATCAATTGGCTGTGGATAATGCTTTAGAAAATAGAGAAATTAATGGCATTACCCCATATGATGCGGCGCAAAAGCAAGGCTTTGATGTGCAACTGGGCTCTGTGGAAGCTGTGGCCGGCCGTACCTTTGATGTAGTCCTTGCCAATATTTTAGCTCGTCCGCTTATTGATTTGGCTCCTGAATTGGTAAAGGTGCGCAAAGAGGGCGGTTGCCTCGTACTTTCCGGCCTGTTGGTGGTGCAAGCTGATGATGTGGAAGCTGCCTATGTGGCTCAAGGGTATCCGCCGGCTCGTAGAGTGACGGAAGGCGACTGGGCCGCACTTGTGTGGGAATAAGTCATTTGTTTTCTAAAATAATAGCATAAAATGCCAAAAATTACGTTGCGAAAAGATGTATAGTGAAAGTGCAATCTTCGTCGCCATGAAAGTTTTTTGGAAGGGGTTTGGGGAAACCTTTTCTTCAGAAAAGGTTTCCCCAAAAAAATACTAAACATTAAAGCTCTCTTTTACTAGGGAGCTTTTTTTATTAAAAAAAAGGGGAAAACCTTAACGATTTTCCCCAAAAGTTTCTTGTAAGAGAAGCTACGATCGTAACAACTCTGGCAAGAAGGTAATAATACTTGGGAAGTAGGTAAGAAGTACCAAGTCCACCAAGAGCATAATAA
>CAYJPR010000427.1:0-1239 GCA_964372075.1 uncultured Desulfovibrionaceae bacterium
GAGGAGTTTGACAGCGTGAAAGATGAGCTTGTAGGGGATTTTGGGTAGGTGAAAGCCTGCTTGATTAAGTTTACACTATGCTTTAGAAAATAGGCTCGTATCCAAAAGTATTTTACTATACAAAAAATTAAAAAGATTTTTCGAGTAGGTTTTTAATTTTACTCGGAAAATCTTTTATTCATAAAATCAGATTACTATTTCAGATCTTTGTTTATTCTGCTTGGGGATTTTCGGTTTCCTCAAGTTCCAAATTTTCATTATTAAAATCAGATAAATGAGGATATATTTTTTTGTTGGATTTTTCTCTTTTGTAATAATGAGAGTAGCAATATTTATAAAAACTAAAACAAACACCAATAAAAAATAAAATATGAACATTATTATAAAAACCAATTCCAAGGTCAAGATCGCTTGAACTTCTAAAGAAAAAATACATAGCTATAGTTATAATTAAAACAGAAACAGCTCCTAAAAATATTGAATGTTTTTTATACGACTTAAACTTATTGCCTCTAATTTTTATTATTTGTTCCATTTCTTCCGCAGATAAATTGTTTTGACTTTTAGAAATCACAGGCAAGTCTTTTATAATATATCCCCAATCTACATTGTTATCTGCGTAATAATTACAAATACACCAAAACGCTCCAACTGTTGCACCGGCAACGCCTATACATAATGATAAAGCAAAAATCATACCAATACTATGATTACGTGACTCATTACTTATTAAAAAGATGAATGGGTAAATTAATAAAGGTACTATACCATAGAATAAAGTACCGGCAACATACCATTTTTTTATTTTTTTTAATATAGTCTTATTAAAGTATTTGTATCTTTTAGCATAACTTTTTTTAGTAAATTTCTTAGAGGTCAATATATATTCTATTTTATTGCTTATGTATAAAGTAAAACAGACACAATATAGAGTGCAAATAACCAAGATGGTAAAATAGGTTACAATAAGAGAACGTATAAGAAATAATTCTTCTCCATCAACATTATTATACAAATAACCTATAGTTGCAAAGTATGCTATAAAAAATGTAATAGAAGCTTGCAAAAACGCTCTTGAAACACCAATGCGAAAATAGTTTGTTAGATTAGTAACGTTACACTTTGTATTTAAATTTTGAATCGTTGTTTGACTAAACTTAACTTTATCTAATTGTTTTTTAATACTTTTAAACAAATAAATCAACTCCTTTTTTTATGAAATTTTTATTTTAGTATAAA
>CAYJPR010000428.1:0-1238 GCA_964372075.1 uncultured Desulfovibrionaceae bacterium
CTCAAGGCCGCTTTGTGTAAACTTTGCTCATCTAAAGGGCGCTCTGCCTTTTCATTGCACCACAGCAACACGGCGGCTGCATCACTGCTACCACCGCCAAGGCCGGCTCCGTGGGGAATGCCCTTTTGTAAGTGCACGTGCACGAGCCCACGCTCCTCAGGCAATATTCCCCCTTCGCGCACAAAAGCGGCATAGGCTTTGGTAAGGGTATTATTTTGTACATCTATACCCTTGGTGTCACAGCTTATGCTAAAGCCTTGTCCGGCTTTGGTACTAAAGCTTAAAACATCATGGGGCGTGGATAAAGGCCAGAAAATGGAATCCAGCAAATGGTAACCATCTTGGCGCACACCGGTAATATGCAGGCTTAGGTTTATTTTACAGCCCGCGCGGCGTTCTTCTGGCAAGGACATTAAAGCTTTTCCACCGTAAGGTGCGTGTTGGTGAAAACGCAAATTTCAGCGGCTATAGCCATGGAATGACGCACCACATCTTCGGCGCTCAAATCTTCCTTGGTGTGCCGCATGAGAGCACGAGCCGCCGAAAGGGCATAGGCACCGCCGCTACCGATGGCTGCCACGCCATCGTCTGGTTCAATGACATCACCATTGCCGGAAAGGAGGAGGATATGCTCTGCATCAGCCAATAAGAGCATGGCTTCTAGGCGGCGTAAATATTTATCCTTGCGCCATTCCTTAGTCATTTCCACGGCGGCGCGGATAAGATTGCCGCGAGACTCCTCTAATTTAGCCTCAAAAAGCTCAAAGAGCGTAAAGGCATCGGCGGTGGCACCGGCAAAACCTGCCAGAATTTTGCCTTTGTAAAGACGGCGAATTTTGCAAGCGCCGTGTTTCATAACAATGCTTTGGCCAAGGGTTACTTGTCCGTCGCCGCCAATGGCCACTTGACCATTATGACGTACGGCTATGATGGTAGTTGCATGTGCTTGTTGCATATTAAAATCCTTCTTCCCAAATTTCTTTGCGTTCATCATATATTTTCGTAAAACGCGCTAAGGTATCTTTATCCTGCGCCGAAGTGGCACGGGATTTTGCTTTTTCACTATATTGTTTGGTTTTTCTTTTATCGTTTTGATACATGGCCCCATAAGCTAGATGCACATAGGCCAAAAATTCTTTACCGGCAGTGCCAAGGGAGCGCCCATAGGCTGTGTGTACTTCACTATCATAGGGCAGAACGCGTAATACGTCTTTGTAATTCAGCGCCGCTTCATGATG
>CAYJPR010000429.1:0-1236 GCA_964372075.1 uncultured Desulfovibrionaceae bacterium
CCTCTCCCCCAGACCCCCTCTCCCCTTCCAAAAAACTTTCATTGCGGGAAGTGTCTTTCTCTTTAGCCTAATTCATGGCCGCATGATATTTTACGCCTTTGAAAATCTATCTTTAGTAGCATTTTCAAACCACTCTACGCATTCACACAAAACCACCCCGAAGGGTCGTTTTTTGCGTAGCGCGGTAGCGCGAGCAAAAAACACGGAGTGCTGTCTTTTGTGCGCTTTTGCGTGCTATGCCAATATTTTTTCTTGTGCCAAGGAAGACATATTTTTTCTGCGTAAACGACCTTAAGGTCGTGCGTATAAGAAAAAATATTTCTGACGCCGGCACAAGGAAAAAGATGCATAGCCCAAAAGCGTACAAAATAAATGCAATAGGCTCGCAGAGCCGCATGGGGCCACCACACGCAATAGCTTGCCCTTTTTCAACAACATAATTTAAAATTGCCACCCCGCATCCGTCTGCGGCCCCTCAGGTAGCGGTCTTACTACTTCCTGCTTTGGCAATATACTCCGCCTACTAGGCTTCTTCTCTTCTTCATAGGGCACCACAGGATTTCCATAAGCATCTATACGCCCAGAATTCCCCGACATGGGCCGCTTACTACTAGACCCCTGATGATCCGGCCCATAAGCATGAGGTGAAGACTCCGGATTAGCATAAGGCTGATTGGCATAAGCTAAACTACATGTGCCCATACAAAGTATGATGCACAGGCTCACTACTCTACCTTTAAAAAACATCCGCCATGATTGGAAAATACCTTGCACTGTAAAATCCATCTTTAAACTCCATGTGGCGAAAAATATATATCAACGACAGCTTCTCGTCACAATTGGTTTTTTTGAAGGGGTGGGTCTGGGAGGGGAAACTTTTTTTCCTAAAAAACCGACCCAAAGGGCTTGTAGCCGTAGGCGAGTCACGAGCCGTACGGATATCGTGCGCCTAGGCGTTTCCCCTCCCAGAAAATTCACCAGAAAACTCACAAATTAACTATTTCTAACTTCTTAGGCAAATTGCGATAAAAAGCGTACATCATTTTCAAAAAACATCCGTAAATCGCCAATACCGTACTTAAGCATGGCCACACGTTCCACACCTAAACCAAAGGCAAAACCGGTAAATTCTTCACTATCATAGCCCACAGCCTTAAATACCGCAGGGTCTACCATTCCACAACCAAGTATCTCTACCCAGCCTGTACCCTTACACACGCGGCACATATCATTGCC
>CAYJPR010000430.1:0-1235 GCA_964372075.1 uncultured Desulfovibrionaceae bacterium
ATTTCTGAAGCGGCGGTGAGCATTTGCTGTCTTTCAAAGGCAATATTATTTTCCTTTAAAATATTACGTAAATGCTGGTAGTTTTTCTTTTCTGTTTCATTGGTACTGTGAGCAATAAGGCGATCGATTTCATCCAAGGGATTATTCTTGGTATTGAGCTGTACACTTTGGCTTTCACCGGCCTTGGACCATTCATTTTGTAAAATTTCTTGTCTATTACCGCCGGGGGTATTGATACCGGAAAGGGCAAGACGAAAACCCATATCGCGCAAAGAAACGGGGCCATCTACTTGGAAAAAAGCCACTTCTTCACGTCTACCGGGGTAGATTTCTTCTAAACCGGAAAGAAAACTGCCGCCTTTACGAATATAGCCTCCAGCTGACCCGTGTAAGCGACCGCCAAGGGAAAAGCGAAACACATCCATAACCATTTCTGCCGCATTACCTGCTGTATCGTACAGGCCCAGCTTATTGGCTTTGCGTGAGCCTATGCGCGAAGGGCTTTCTTCAATGCGAGAGGTATTTTCAGGGCGAAAAACGGCATAATCCCCATAGCTTTCTCCTTGCTCTAAGGGGAAGAAATCTTGCTCTAAAAACTCTTGCGAAGTGGTAGTATGTCCGCCACGTGCGGCATATTCCCATTCCACTTCTGTGGGCAAACGCATATAGCCCACATTGCGAGTATCATCTCTAAAATGTGGTAAACTTAAAGGATGATTTTTGAGTAACCATGCGGTATATTTTTCGGTAAAGTCCATGACTTCATACCATGTGACATCGGTTTTAGGGCGAACATTTTCTGCCGAGGGAGCAGGGCAGGTACCGGAAGTAATGGCTTCCCACTGTAAACCCGTAACTTCGTACTTTCCCATAAGGTAATATAAGTATTCGCCTTCAGGGGCATTTTTTTGCCAAGCAAGGGGCAAGTCTGTTTTGGCAAAAGGCGCCGCTAGGGCCGCTGTATGGCGGCTATCATAATAAGCACGGTCAAGGCTGTGGGCATTGTCATAACCAAAACGCGTGCTCATATCCCAGAGAAAGCCTTTAGCCGGAACGCCCACAATTTTAAATACCATGGACATATTACAAGGCATGGGCAGGCTAATATCTCCCGCTTCGGGGCTTGGATTATAGGCTTCTTCCAGCTTGGCGCTGCCTTTTAAGGTAAGGGCGGCTTCAGCCTTATAAGTAGGGGCAAAGACGCAACACACAAGGCATAAAGCCCCAAGAATTTT
>CAYJPR010000431.1:0-1234 GCA_964372075.1 uncultured Desulfovibrionaceae bacterium
ATTCTATCCTCCACTAGGCCGAGGGGCTAGGTTGAATTTCTTCTAGCTCTTGCAATGCTTTAGCTTGAGCTAATTGATGTTTAGCCAAACGTAAATATTGCAATACAGGACGACGTGCCACGCACACATAGCCGCACAAACCGCATTCAAAGCAAGTAGCAATATGCTCTTTTTCACAGCGATCGTACAAAGCAAACTCAGAGTAGCGACTCAAAGTTGCAGGAGACAAACGTGCAGGACAAATAAGCACACAGGCGCCGCAATTTACACAAGGATTATGCCCTTGCATGGTGGGAACATCACTAGACTCCACCACAAACACGCCATGAGTTCCTTTAGTAACACTACGGTCAAGCGTATCTAAGCTCTCCCCGCGTAAAGGGCCACCGCGAAGCACTGTATCGCCCTCTTGAATGGTGATTTCGCCAAGTTCCAGCAATTCACCAACCTTACTCCCCTCTTTTACAATATAATTATTCCATTTAGTATAAGAACCAATGGTAAGCACGGTTTCTGTAAGGGGCAGGCCCGTAACACCCACGCGACCAAGGCTCCATACATTATGTAGACTTACAGCGGCCGCATCTGGCGGATTTTCCTTGCCGGTCACATTTTTAATGACCAGCTGCGAAAGGCTGTTGGGATAATCTGCATTAACATGCACAATTTTCACACCATCATAGCTAAAACGCATACCGTGAGGCACAGCTAAAATGATTTCCTCCGCGCGTGATAAGCGCTTGAGTAAATTCATGCCTGCCGCAAAGGTGCGTCCATGGGCTGTGAGCATGGGCTCAGCCCAGCGCACACCCGGGTCTGGGTTAAGACCATTTACTATAAGTGTTTTGCATTTTTTGCCCAAGGATCGCGTATTCACACCAAGTTGTTTCACCGCTTGACGCAATTCTTCGCCCTGAATATTGCTGTTCAATAAGTCCACAGGAGAAACTTCGGGAGCATCTTCCATGGGCTCGGTGGCATCAATCATAATGCTACGTTCATTAATATCCTTTATTTCTCCATGAATGGGCGCAAAAACATCACCCTTTTCAGGAGAAGGATGGGTAGCAAGCAGCATACCCGGATAAACCTTCGTCTTTTTCTTTACGCCCTCTGCAGGAACAAAGCCTTCACGGTTAAGACGCACCGAAGAAGGGCTATGTCCTTCATGAAAACGCTGCGAAACATTATACACAAGGTGAAAGCGTGGGTCATTAAGTATTTGAAAATGTTG
>CAYJPR010000432.1:0-1225 GCA_964372075.1 uncultured Desulfovibrionaceae bacterium
CCGCTACCTAAATTTGATAATCCTAAGATGCATCAAAGTCCGGCTTTGCAACTCTTTGGCGCAGGGCGTGAAAAGCGCATTTATGCCATTCCGCCTTATACCGATGTGAAGAGTCTTGATTTTGAGGACCATCCCTTTGCTGTACAGGCTTGGGATAAACCTTGCGAAATTTGCGGCGCCACCGATACCTATTTGGATGAAATCATAGCCGATGACCAAGGCACACGTATTTATGTTTGCTCTGATTCTGACTATTGTGCCAAAAATGTAGAGCGTCAACAATCTAGTACGCAATCATTTGGCACGCAAAGGGCTGGACAGTCTAAGGAGTCACGCCATGACGCTTAATACAGCAAATATAGGACAAAATTGGGCACAAGACACACGTATGCCGCAATCTTCTCAGGTTCAAAGCGTGTTGCAAGTGCAAAATATGAGTAAATATTATGGCGACCGTATAGGCTGTAAGGATATTTCCTTCGAATTATGGCCCGGTGAAGTTCTTGCCATTGTGGGGGAATCGGGATCGGGTAAGAGTACCTTACTTAATCTTATTTCCGGTCGTATGGAGCCAAGTTCCGGTTCTGTGACCTATCGTTCTGTGAACGAACAAGGGGAACAAGCGCTTTTGGATATCCATAACCTTACGGAAGCTGTGCGTCGTCGTTTGCTACGTACAGAATGGGGTTTTGTGCATCAGCACCCCCGCGATGGTTTGCGTATGCGCGTTTCTGCCGGGGGGAATATTGGGGAAAGACTCATGGCTTGTGGTTCGCGCCATTATGGTAATATTCGCCAAACAGGTTTGGAATGGCTGGAACGTGTGGAAATTGCCGCCGATCGTATAGATGATATTCCTGCTTCTTATTCCGGCGGTATGCAACAACGTTTGCAAATTGCCCGTAACCTTGTGTCTTCACCGCGTTTGGTCTTTATGGATGAACCCACGGGCGGCTTGGATGTATCGGTACAAGCGCGTTTGCTGGATCTTATTCGTACCCTTGTGCGTGAGCTGGGTCTTTCCATAGTGCTCGTGACCCATGATCTTGCTGTGGCAAGGCTCTTAGCGCATCGCATTGTGGTTATGCGTAAAGGCCATGTGGTGGAAGCAGGGCTTACAGACCAAGTGCTGGATGACCCGCATCACCCCTATACGCAGTTGTTGGTTTCTTCTGTACTCCAAGGTTAATAAAGGATAGTATATGTCACTCATTCCACAAGTAAG
>CAYJPR010000433.1:0-1209 GCA_964372075.1 uncultured Desulfovibrionaceae bacterium
GTTTCTTTACCGGCGGTGATAACTTTTTGGTGATGGCCTGCGCCAATGCCGGGGTTAAAACGCACCATGACCTTGCCACCTTTATTAATGGAGCCGAGCAAGTCCAGTTGCGACAAAGAGTCAACGCTGATGAGAAGTTCACTGTCCACAGCGTTTTGTAGCTCTTCTTTAGAAACGTTATTACAAACGTATAAAATGCTGTCCTTGGTAAAACCCGCTTTTTTATTCATAAAAAGTTCGCCAGGGCTCATGGCGTCCACAACGCACTTTTCTTCACGAATAATTTTGAGAAGTTCAATATTGGTATTGGCCTTGGCGGAGTAGTTTACGCAAAAACCTTCAAAGGAAGAAAGGGCATTGAGCTCTTGGCAGCGAGTGCGCAAAATGTTTTCATTGTACACATAGAGGGGGGTGCCGTAGGTGGCGGCCAGCTCTTCTGGGCTGGTGGAACCAAAGAAATTATAAGAATCTGTGACGGTTGAACGTACGTTGGCCATGATAAACCTCATAAATATATTTTGTGAAGCAAGATTTTTAACTAGGAGCACGTCTTTGTCAAGAAAAGATATGCGCTTCGTATTTTTGTCTTTTTTGGTATTTTTTAACTTTTCAGCTGTGTTTACAAAATATAAAATACATACTAGTGTTTTACTATGAATTGAATGCTTCTTGAAAGTGCTCTTACGAGATTTTATGTGAATAGGTTTTTAGATGTATTAGGAGCAATTCCTAATTAATATAACTTATGGCATTGCTTTGTACTGCTCTGTGCGATATAGTTTTGCACGAATTTTTTGTGGGAGGCCTTATGAGTAAGTTACGAATAGCCGTGCTTGGCGGCGGTTCTTGGGGGACAGCGCTGGCCCATGTGCTGGCCGGTAATGGGCATGAAGTACGCCTTTTTGTGCGTCATGCAGAGGTGGCGCAAAGCATTAATGCAGACCATAAAAACCCGCATTATGTTTCTCAATATGCCTTGCATGAAAGCGTGGTGGCCACCACCGTTTATGCTCAAATGCAAGCTCATGATATATATGTACTCGCTGTGCCTGCGCAATATGTGCGTGGTTTTTTACATATGGTGCAGGAATTTTTGCCCAAGGATTGTATTGTTATTAATACAGCCAAGGGGCTGGAAATGGATACTTTTATGACCATGCGCGAAGTGGTTATGGAAGTGCTTGAGGCTAAAAATCCTCAATATGCCGT
>CAYJPR010000434.1:0-1205 GCA_964372075.1 uncultured Desulfovibrionaceae bacterium
ATGGATGTGCGTATGGCGCGTATGCATGGTATTGAAGCTTTGCAATGTATTTTAGCGTATAATCCTGCTTTACCGGTAATTTTAATGACGGCCTATTCTTCTGTGGAAACAGCGGTGGAAGCTTTACGTATTGGTGCGTACGATTACTTATTGAAACCACTGGATTTTGACGCCTTACAAAATACGCTCTCCAAAGCCTTGGAGCACAGCCGTCTTTCGGTGGAAAATAGAGAGTTGCGTCGCCAATTAACAGAAAGTTCTGCAGTGCCGGATATTTTAGGACGCAGTAAAGCTGTGGAAGATATGCGCCATATGATTACTACGGTGGCGCCCACCGAGGCCACGGTGCTCATTAGCGGACCTTCCGGAACGGGTAAGGAATTGGTGGCTAAAGCTTTACATCAAGGTAGTGCCAGAGCTGATAAAGCCTTGGTAACGGTGAATTGTGCGGCCCTTGCGGAAAGCCTTTTGGAGTCAGAACTTTTTGGGCATGAGCGTGGAGCCTTTACCGGAGCAGATAAGAAGCGCGAAGGGCGTTTTGTGCAAGCCCATGGTGGCACACTTTTTCTGGATGAAATAGGGGAAATGCCCTTGCTCTTGCAGGCCAAGCTTTTGCGCGCCTTGCAAGAAGGAGAAGTGCAACGCGTGGGCTCAGATACACCCATTTCTGTGGATGTGCGCATTATTGCCGCCACCAATAGAGATTTATTGGAAGAAGTAAAGGCCCGCAATTTCCGTGAGGATTTATATTTTCGCCTCAATGTAATTACCATAGATGTACCTTCTTTACGAGCGCGTCGCGAAGATATTCCGCTATTGGCGGCCTATTTTCTGGAACGCTTTGCTCAGCGAAATCGTAAAAATATTAAGGGTTTTTCACCACATGCTTTAGATGTTATGTTGCGTTACTCTTGGCCCGGTAATGTGCGTGAGCTGGAAAATGCCGTGGAACGCGCTGTTATTATGTGCCTTGGAGATACCATCACAGAAAAGGAGCTTCCCCTTTCTGTGCAAGGTGTTGCAGAAACAGAACTTACCTCTTCATATGCCTCAACAGAAGAGTCCTTTACCTTGGCGGGCTTGTCTTTAGATATGGTGGAACGCAAAGCCATTGAACAAACCTTGCAAGATGTGGATGATAATAAAAGTGAAGCGGCGCGGCGATTAGGTATTACGCGCGCAACCTTGCAAAATAAATTGAAAAA
>CAYJPR010000435.1:0-1199 GCA_964372075.1 uncultured Desulfovibrionaceae bacterium
TAAACATACTACTCATATTTGTTACGCTTGATGTGTTAAAGTTAGAAAGATCAAGGCTTGTAAGTGTACTGCAACCATCGAACATTTGCTGCATCTCGGTTACGTTCGAAGTATCAAGGCTAGAAAGGTTAAGACTTGTAAGCGCACTGCAAGCACCAAACATACTACGCATAGTTGTTACGCTTGATGTGTTAAAGTTAGAAAGATCAAGACTCATAAGCGCACTGCAACCACTAAACATACTCAGCATAGTTGTTACACTTGATGTGTTAAAACTAGAAAGATCTAGACTCATAAGCGCACTGCAACCACTAAACATACTACTCATATTTGTTACGCTTGATGTGTTAAAACTAGAAAGGTCAAGGCTCATAAGCGCACTGCAAGTAGAGAACATACCACTCATAGTTGTTACGCTTGATGTGTTAAAGTTAGAAAGATCTAGACTCATAAGCGCACTGCAACCACTAAACATACTCAGCATAGTTGTTACACTTGATGTGTCTAAGTGGTTTAAGCCTTCTATGCTCACCAATGAAGTATAGTGCTTAAAGTTAAAATTTCCGTCACCATCACTAAATAAACGACTTAAATCGGTTTCGGGAAGAATCTTAGCACCACCTGCCGGCTCGTCTATTACTATCTTGGTAATGCTGCTGCGATTTGTATCATTTACTGCTGCAAATATAGCAGCTTTTAGCGTAGTACCCGAGGGGTCTGGTGTTATGGTAAGAATAGTATCCCCATCGGTTAAATCGGCTCGTACATTTTCAACTTGTCCTACCCATTCTGCATATAAGATAGTATCTGCTGTTGCAGTATAATGTTGAGTATTTGAAAAATGTGTGCCTGTTCCGTCTGCACTAGTGTTCCACCCACCAAAACTTTTATCGCTTGGGGCTATAAACGTATTTGTGTGTAATTTTTTAGCAATTCCATGTACAAATGATTGAGAAGGCATTGTACCCGTTCCACCGTTTGTGTCAAATGAAACGGTATAGGTTTTTGAAGAAAGATCCTGATAGAGTGGATTATTTTTATCAAAAAAGGCTGCAACATCGACATTAAACATGTTGCAAGATACGAGAAATAATACAAATATATTAATAACAATAAAAAACTTTTTCATAATGCAATCGTACTAATTATAATGAATTTTTCAAAAAAACACAAGTTTTTTTTTAATTCCTAATTCGTAA
>CAYJPR010000436.1:0-1193 GCA_964372075.1 uncultured Desulfovibrionaceae bacterium
ATGTTTTTTAAGATCGGCAATGCGTTGTTCCACCACCGCTCTATTTCCATACATAGGTAAGGCCAATTCAAAATGTGTTAAGGCCTGTGTATATTTTCTTTGTTGCTCTAAAATATCGCCGTGCAAAAAATTAATTTGACTAAGCTGATACGCGTCCACATCTAAGCTTTGTAATTGTTGCAAAAGCTCATTGGCTGTTTCATAAGATCCTTTTCCGGCATATATTTCTGCCAAAGAATACATACAAAAAGCCGTATCTTTATCTGGCAAGGTCAAGGATAAGCAATTATACAGCACATCTTCTGCCGCGCTAAAATTACCTTGTTTAAAGTGCCAATGGATAAGCTTTTCCGAAGCAGCAAAAGCTTCTTCAGGTAATAAATTTGGCAAGTTTGCATATTGTATCAAAGCCTCAATGGCTTCTTGCTCACTGCCTTGCCTTTCTTTACTGCGGGCAATTTGCAATAAAATATATTTTTTCTTATCTGCATCCTTGCTGTAATCTTTCAACATATCATCCAAATAAGAAAGCAATATACCATCATGTAATTGTGCTTTTTGGCTGGCCTCTATGAGTAAAACCCAAGCGTGCCAGCTTTTATCCATATCCATTTCTGTACGCAAATAATCCACAAGCAATTTTTCTGCTTGTACCCATTCTTTATCTGCCATGACTTTTTCTATACGAGAAAAAGCATTCCGCCTTTGCCACTCCTCAAAAAAACCTTGAGAAATGGCAAAAGCTGTTGCACTAGATAAAAGTATAAGTAAAGTAATGAGCAGCTTACGCAAGCTTATTCCTCTGTATCCTCTGAACTTTCAGATGTAGCATCTGATGTGGCATCGCTAGCATGAGCAGAAGTTTCTGAACCTTCTACTTCACTTACCGATGTATCAGAGATAATACCTTTTTTCTCTTCGTCCATAGCTATGGCTTCATCATCATCAAAATCTTCTTTACGGGCGCCGCCTTCATCCACGCGGTCAAAGCCCACCACAGTGGCGCCATTGTCCATGCGAACCAGCATTACACCCATGGTAGCGCGGCCCTTAGAACGTACATCATCCACGCCAATACGCACTATTTTATTGGCAGATGTAAGTAAAACTAAGCCGTCATCATCACGCACAGGCATGGCTCCCACCACTTGGCCTGTCTTAGATGTCACCTTAAAGTTGATAATACCCTTACC
>CAYJPR010000437.1:0-1192 GCA_964372075.1 uncultured Desulfovibrionaceae bacterium
TAACTTTACCTCAGGAAGAAGATCGCGGCGGCCGCTTTGTGACCGGTAGCATAGGTGAGGCCTCCAACTTGATTCCTTATTTAGCCACAGATTCGGCCTCACATGAGGTGGCAGGTATGCTCTATGTTTCCTTGCTACGCTATGATAAAAATTTACAGGTGGAGCCCCATGCCGCCCAGTGGTATAGTGTAGAAGAAGAGGGTAAGCTGTTACGCTTTCGTTTGCGCCCCGGTATTTTATGGGAAGATGGAACAGAGCTTACCACCGACGATGTGGAATTTACCTGGAAGATAGTCACAGACCCCAAGACGGCCTCTCCCTATGCCGAAGATTTCTTGGCTGTGAAGGAATTTACCAAGATAGATAAATATTCTTTTGAAGTTCGTTACGATACCTATTTTGCCAGATCTCTTTCATCTTGGATGAGTAGTATTTTACCTAAACACATTTTAGAAGGGCAAGACTTACGCCAGACACCTTTTTCGCGCAAGCCTATGGGGGCTGGGCCGTATCGACTCGCCTCGTGGGTGCCGGGAACTTCAGTCACGCTAACGGCCTCTCCCACCTATTTTGAGGGTGAACCCTATATTAAGGAAGTTGTGTATCGCATAATTCCTGATATTTCCACCATGTTTTTAGAGACGCGCGCCGGAAAGCTCGATATGATGGGGCTAAGCCCTCAGCAATATTTACGCCAAACCACAGGGCCTCAGTGGGATGAAAATTACCGTAAATATAAATACTTATCTTCGTCCTATGTGTTTATGGGCTTTAATATGCTGCACCCCTTCTTTAAAGATTTAAAGGTACGCCGCGCAATTTCTTATGCCATTGATCGTGAAGGTATTGTCAAAGGTGTACTTATGGGGCAAGGTATTACTTCCTTCGGGCCGTATAAACCCGGTACCTGGGCTTATCACAAATCTTTGCAACCCATAGTGCAAGATATCCCCAAGGCTAAGGCCCTCTTGGCAGAAGCTGGCTTTGCGGATAGTAATAGGGATGGAATTTTAGAAAAAGACGGTAAAGATTTTTCCTTTACCTTATTAACCAATCAGGGCAATGAACAGCGTATTTTAACGTCCATTGTTATTCAAAGTCAGTTAAAAGCCATTGGTATTAAAGTAGAAATACGAACAGTAGAATGGGCGGCTTTTATTAAAGAATTTGTGGATAAAGGGCAGTTTGACGC
>CAYJPR010000438.1:0-1189 GCA_964372075.1 uncultured Desulfovibrionaceae bacterium
GGTTGCTGTTTTTCAACAGTCTGCTATGATGCGCCCCATGAAGGAAGGAGTAGCATATGCAACAGGTTAGCGAAGAGGCTGTACACAATGCTTTAGCATTGATACGCCCTATATTACAGGCAGATGATGGCGATATAAAATTGGTAGAAATTACCCCGGATGCTGTGGTAAAAGTGCAACTTTTGGGACGATGTAGTGATTGCCCAAAGTCTGACCAAACACTAAAAAATGTGGTTATGAAGACTATTTTAAAAACGGTGCCCGGCGTGCGTCGCGTAGAGGCCGTGTCCTAGTTCCTTGTATTGCCAAGGGTGAGTAAATGGGCTAGACAGGCTCAAGAGAATTTTACAGATTATATGGGAGAAATCATGTCCACAGTAAAAACACGTTTTGCCCCTTCCCCCACGGGGCATTTGCATATTGGTGGCGCTCGTACAGCGCTTTTTTGTTGGTTGCTTGCACGCCATAATGGCGGTGAATTTTATTTACGCATTGAAGATACCGACCTTGAGCGCTCTAAGCAAGAATATACCGATTCCATTTTAGCCTCCATGCGTTGGCTTGGCCTAGATTGGGACGGCGAGCTGGTGTATCAAACACAGCGCACAGCCGAATACAATGCCGCTGTGGATAAGCTTCTTGCCACAGGCCATGCCTACTGGTGTTCTTGCACCCCCGAAGAAGTGGACGCCATGCGCGAAGAGGCCCGCGCCAAGGGCGAAAAGCCCCGTTACAATGGCTGTTGTCGTGAGAAAAACGTGGGCCCCGGTGAAGGGCATTGCGTGCGCTTGAAAATTCCTGCCACAGGTAAGGTGAGCTTTGATGATATGGTCAAAGGCCTCATTGTGGTGGATGTGGCAGAGCTGGATGATATGATTATCCGCCGCTCTGACGGTATGCCCACCTATAATATGGCGGTGGTTGTGGATGACCATGGCATGGGTATTACTCATGTTATGCGCGGAGATGATCATATTTCCAACACGCCACGCCAAATTCTCATTTATAATGCCCTTGGCTTAGAGTTGCCACGCTTTGGTCATGTACCCATGATTTTAGGGCCCGACCGTCAAAAGCTTTCCAAGCGTCACGGCGCCCGTGCCACCATAGAATATGAACAAGATGGCCTCTTGCCGGAAGCCTTGGTGAATTACTTGGTGCGTCTTGGCTGGTCCCATGGCGATCAAGA
>CAYJPR010000439.1:0-1174 GCA_964372075.1 uncultured Desulfovibrionaceae bacterium
AGCCGGGCCAAAAAGCTTGCACCAAGGCCGCTTCATGGTCCGTTATGGTGGCAATGCGCTGCACTTGCTCCACATGAGCCGCCAAAAGAGGAAGTGGTTTAGCATGGGGGCGCTGTTTGGAGGTAAAAACCTTTTCCAGCGCCTCGTGGCAAAACATGGCACAGCCCACAGCTAAAAAAGTTTCCGTGGGATAGATAAGAATATTACCCTCTTGCAAAAGCTGGACGGCCTCAGGCAAAGTGCGTATGCTGGGCGAAATTTGAGCATTTATAGCAATGGGAGCTGTAGTCATGGCAAAAAAACCTTTACGCATAGTGGCCGTGGGCGCGCTGAAAACAGCCCATTGGAAACAAGCCGCCGCACATTATACCCAGCGTATACAGCATTGGCGCACCCTACAAGAAATAATTGTTAAAGACGGCGACGCGGCCTTGCCCGTGCCCGAACGCAATGCTTTTGAAGGGCAAAAGCTTCTTGCCTCCCTCACCCCGCAAGATATTGTCATCTGCCTTGATGAAAAAGGAAAAAACTATACTTCGCAAGAGTTTGCGCGTTTTTTAGAGCATCTTTCCGAAAATGCCACTCGCACCCCCTGCTTTATCATTGGCGGGGCCTTTGGCCTTGATGATAAGGTACGCAAAGCGGCGGCGCATAAATTGGCGCTGGGGCCCATGACCTTTCCGCATGAGCTGGCCCGCGTGCTACTTTTAGAGCAAATATACCGCGCGGAAGCTATACTTCGCGGAGTGCCCTACCACCACTAGCAGGCTGCCCCAAAAGTGCAATCTACTTCGTCAGACTCGTTTTTTTGCTCCAGTCAAGTACTAAAAGAGTACATTCCTTGCGCAAACAACCTCGCCTTCCTCGCACTTTACACTTTTTGAACAGCACGCATAACGCTTGGTCGTACGTCCTGTACGACACAAGCTATCGCAAAAGTCGCTGGCGCCAAAAGTAAATTTTGGCTGGCTTTGTTCTGCTCCCCTGCGGGGCTTGCCACATCCTGTGGCATACTGTTCTTTTTGAACAGCCCGCAAAGAGGCAATAAAAAGAACATTTAACCAAATTTCTAGAGAAATAAATTTTTCAATAAACTGTTAAACTTACTCTTATAAAGTCTTAGCCCTTCTTTTTACGCACAGACCAAAAATAGCGTTTATCGCCATGCACCTTA
>CAYJPR010000440.1:0-1167 GCA_964372075.1 uncultured Desulfovibrionaceae bacterium
CCGCAGCGCTGGATGATTTACTTCCTCGGCCTGTGCCATAGGCATAATTATATAGAAAGTGAGCAAATTCTAGAGCGTTTAGGCATCCCGGCCATACAAAGAGAAGAATTACTGCATTTACGAGAAACCATTCGTTTATTACGCCCAAAAATTAAGCATTGGCATCATGATAAAGGCCCCATCAGTGAGCTTTATCAAATTCTGCAGGGGGCGCCGCTCGAAGCCTTGCTCTTCATGATGGCCAGAACCCACTCTGAAGAATTACGTATGGTTATTTCGCGCTATATCACCACATGGCGCCAGAGCAAAATTGCCATTGGCGGTAAAGACCTTATAGCGCTGGGCGTACAATCTGGCCCCGGCATGGGAGAGATTTTACGCGCAGTCATGGCGGCAAAATTGGACGATGCGGCCCCTTGTCGCCAAAGCCAATTGGAGCTGGCTAAAAAACTTGCCGAGGAAAAAGGACTCTTGCTCCCAATGCAATGGGTATAGTGTTACTTCCATTCCCCTTTGTACTCTAGCTTTTTTGCCTTGGGCTTTTTACTTTGAACACTTGCCCACGCAAGCCAAAAGGTGTATAACCTATAAAGACCTTGACCGTGGAAGGAGCATTTTTATGAAGGTATTATGGGCGCCGTGGCGTTTGTCCTATATTTTGGGCCCCAAACCAGACACTTGCGTCTTTTGCTTACCCAAGCATACAGACGAGGATGCTGAGCGCCTTATCCTCCATAGGGGCAAGCATTGTTTTGTTATTATGAATAAGTTTCCTTATAATAACGGACATCTTATGGTTACGCCCTACAGACATATCATGGACTTCACAGCCTTAACGCTGGAAGAAAGCACAGAGATGATGGATTTTTTGCAAAGATGCACCAAGATTTTGCAAGCACGATTCAATTGTCAGGGCATTAATATTGGCTTAAATATTGGAGAAGCCGCCGGCGCGGGCATTAGAGAGCATTTGCACTTTCACCTTGTACCGCGTTGGAACGGAGACTCTTCTTTTATGGCAGTTATGGACGAAGTGCGCATGGTTCCGGAGCATCTTTGCGCCAGTTATGAAGCGCTTAAACCCCTTTTTGAACAATCTTTTCCCACCCACTAGGAGGCCTAGCAATGCGTTATCTTAAAGTTTTACTCTTTGTACTCATCTTCTTT
>CAYJPR010000441.1:0-1153 GCA_964372075.1 uncultured Desulfovibrionaceae bacterium
TACACCATATTATCAATTTTCACAAGGAGCCTAACATGTCCTCAGGGCGCGCAAAAGCTTATGTAGAGGCTGGAGTAGATATCCATGCCGGCAACCAATTGGTTGATCGCATTAAAAAATCCGTAGCAAAAACACTTACTCGCGGTGTAGTTTCAGACATCGGCGGTTTTGGGGGCCTTTTCCGCCCCGACTTAGATGGTATGGAAGACCCCATACTGGTTTCCTCCACCGATGGCGTAGGTACTAAGCTTAAACTGGCCTTTGCTTTTGATAAGCACGATACCGTAGGCATTGACCTTGTGGCCATGAGCGTCAACGATATCTTAGTGCAAGGTGCTAAACCTCTTTTCTTCCTCGACTACTTTGCCACAGGTCACCTTGATGTGGACAAAGCTGATCAAGTCATTCAAGGCATTGCTGAAGGCTGTAAACAAGCCCAATGCGCTTTGCTTGGCGGCGAAACAGCCGAGATGCCCAGCATGTACGCCGATGGCGAATATGACCTTGCCGGATTTTGCGTAGGCCTTGTAGACAATGCCAAACTCATCGATGGCGGAAACATTCGCATTGGACATAAAATCATTGGTATGGCTTCCTCCGGTCTACATTCCAATGGCTACTCTTTGGCTCGTAAAATTCTCGAGCAAAGCGGTCTCAAAAAAGACGACACATTCCCCGGTACCGATAAAAGTGTAGCTGAAGTTATGCTGGCTCCCACCATGATTTATGTGGACATCATTAAGAACCTTCTTCGTGACGTTCCTGTGGCCGGTATGGTGCACATTACCGGTGGCGGCTTCTACGACAATATCCCCCGTGTACTTCCCCAACAAGTGAAAGTTACCATAGACTTTGGCTCTTGGGATATGCCCCCCGTCTTCACATGGCTACAAGAAGAAGGCAAGCTCACCTGGCCTGAAATGCTGCAAATATTCAACTGCGGCATAGGCTATGTATTAGTTGTGCCTGAAGAAAACTGTGAAGAAATCTTACAGCGCATTAAAGCCAGCAATACCGACGCTTGGATTATAGGTACCGTTGAAAAACGCACCGATGCCGATGAAGAAGCCGTTATTGTTAATTTCTAATTTTAACATCTAGATTTTTTCTTTCTTGAGGGGGGAAAGGGGAACTTTTGCTAACGCCAAAAAGT
>CAYJPR010000442.1:0-1150 GCA_964372075.1 uncultured Desulfovibrionaceae bacterium
TTATTGGGCACCACCATTTGGGGACAAAGCCTAGGCTCAGGCCCCGTGGCTCAAGCAGAAAAATTTGCTTTAGCAGTATTTCCTTCTGCCTATAATCCTGCTCAGGTGGCACCGGCCTTGCAAAGTGTGCCTGCCCCTGATATGTGGACAGCTTTGGGGCATGACTTTGTGCAATTGGGGGCCAATTTGGGCTTGCAAAGCGTAGCTCCTGCCAGCCTTATGAATACCAAATTACAAGTGGCGCAAGGCTTTAAGAGCGCCATGGCACCCGTGCTGTGGGATGCTCAGGGCAAGGCTAAGCAAAAGCTTTGGGTGCTTGGCATAAGTCCACAAGGCGTAAGCTTGGCAGATCCCAACGTGTTGGCACAGCGCCGTGCCGCCGCAATAGCAAATTTTGAAACCAAAAAAGCGTCTGCCCAATAGGGGAGCGCACAACAACATAGGATAGTTATGGCCATTACAACAGAAGACGTTCAGCGCATGGCAAGTCTTGCCCGTCTAAATATAGACGAGCCTACGCAAGAGCTTTTTGCCAAGCAATTTGCAGATATTATTAGCTATATGGATATTTTATCCGGTGTGGATACCACAGGCGTGGAGCCTTTATACAGCCCTGTGCTGCATGACGCCCTTTTGCGTGAAGATGCGGTAAAAAATACCGATAAGCGCGCTGATGTGCTGAGCAATGCCCCCAAAAGTGATGGCCAATACTTTATTGTGCCACGTATAGTGTAGGTGTTTATGAGTATACATACTTTATCCTTACGTGCCGTGCGTGATGCTTTGGCCGCCGGAGAACTCAAGGCCGAAGCTGTGGTGGATGCCGCTGCCGCGCGCATTGCTGCCACCGAAGAAAGCCTTGGCGCTCTTTTAGCTCAAGATATAGAAGGCGCCCGTGCTCAGGCTCAGCAAATGGACGCTCAAGGCCCACAAGAAAAGCCTTTATGGGGCGTACCTGTTACCGTGAAAGACGCTTTGTGTACCAAGGGCCTTACCACCACAGCAGGTTCTAAAATTTTGCACAATTATGTGCCTTTTTATGATGCCACCGTGGTGCAAAAATTGCGCGATGCCGGCGCCATTATTCTTGCAAAGAATAATATGGATGAATTTGCCATGGGCTCCACCACGGAAAATTCCGCCTATAAAA
>CAYJPR010000443.1:0-1146 GCA_964372075.1 uncultured Desulfovibrionaceae bacterium
GAGACCCCTTTTTGGCGCTAGCAAAAGGGGTCTCCTTCCCCCCACGAAAAAAAAGAGCCTCACCATGCAAAAATTCATAGCTTCTATCATCTTATGCTTTGTGTTTTTGACACAAGTCTTTGTGGCGCCTGCGCAAGCTTTCTTGGGCTTTGGTAAATTTGGCATTGCCGATGAAAAAGAGATGGGCCGTAAGTTTGAGGTGCTTATACGCTCTAAACTTCCCTTGGTGGAAGATCCGGAAGTGTCGCTGTATGTAAAAAGTATTGTCCAAAGACTGAATGCCGTCATTCCGCCCCAACCCTTTCCTTTTACCTCCGGTATTATTTTGCATAATTCCCTCAATGCCTTTGCCGTTCCCGGAGGAAATATTTTTGTCTTTACCGGCCTTATGATGCAGCTGGACAATGAAGCAGAGCTGGCTGGTATCATCGCCCACGAAATGGCCCACGTAACACAACGTCATGTAGCCTCACGCATAGAGCGCGGGCAAATTATCAGCATTGCTTCCTTACTGTTAGCCGTGGCGGGCATTGCCGCCGGCGGTGAAGGCGGCGCAGCCTTGGCTACAGGCGCCCTGGGAGCAGGTCAATCGGCCATGCTTAATTATAGCCGTTTAGATGAAACCGATGCCGATGATATAGGCTACCAATACCTTGTGGCGGCAGGCTATCCCCCTTCCGGCATGGCAGGCGGCTTTAAGAAAATTCGCGAAAAGAGCCTCACGGTGGGGGGAGGCAATGTGCCTACCTACCTTTCGACACACCCAGAAATTGGCTCGCGCATAACCAGCGTTATGGCTAAGGTGCAATCAGGCTCGCAAGCCCTTGCCAAGCGCACTGTGGATAATAGACGCTTTAAAAGAGTGCAGACCTTGCTTTGGGCCCGCTATGGCAATGAACAAGCGGCTAAGGCTCGCTTTAACGGTAAAAAAGACGGTCTTTCCCTCATGGCATTGGGCATGGTAGAAGCAAGAGAAAACAATGTGCAAAAAGCCAGCGCTACTTTTGAAAAAGCTGTCAACGCGGCGCCCAAAGATCCACTGGTCTTACGCGAAGCCGGCACCTTTCACTTTAGAAAAGGTGATGTGCAAAAAGCGCATAGCCTTTTACAAAAGGCCTTACAAATAGACCCGCGTGATTATATGGC
>CAYJPR010000444.1:0-1142 GCA_964372075.1 uncultured Desulfovibrionaceae bacterium
GATGAATTTACTGTATTTGTAAACTTTTGTCAATACTTTGTACTACATTCTATATATATTCTTCGCATTTATTACTGTTTTTCGCACTTATTACAGCTTACATGCAATTATAACCTAAAATTGCGTAACCTTACATAATAATAAAAAAGGGCACTCATTTTGAGTACCCTTTCCGTATGTTTACCTATTTCTATGGTGTAAGTGTTTCACCGCTTTCTGGGTCTACTGGATCTGGATCTACTACAATCGGACCTGCACCTTCAATGTATGTTCCGTTTTCAGGATGAGTAACATTTGCTAGTGTAGCATGTTTTTGCACTACACTATATTTTATATCCTTTACCCATACTTCTGGAATAGCATCACTTAAAGCATTTGCATCAGTAGTAGCAATTAAATCTGTATTTGGTGTTCCATCTGCATTAAGTGGGCCATATAAATTACCCTCAATTCTTCCACCAAGTAAGTTAACGGTACACACTTCACCAGCCGTTCCTATTACACCATACGGTCCAATATTTTCTGTAATAAGACCATCGTTTATAGTTAGAGTAGCACTTGTAGACGCTGTAATAGCACTTCCCATACGTGACGCTGCATTATTTCTAATTGTCGGCATAGTTTCTTCTGTATATTCAGTCTTTTCGTCGCCCATAATAAAACTAGCGCCTGATCCATAAATAAACACACCTGTACCGCCTCCAGTAGCTTTACCACCACCGCTTGCAGTAACAGCACCAATTACAGTTGTATTATTATCAATTGAACCACCATTCATAATAAACGTTGAAGGTGTGTCAACACTTGTTGACGATACAAAAACACCCGCACCCCGAAGAGCAGCATTTCCCGTAATTGAACCACTATTCATAGTAAAGGTACCATGTAAAACAGATACAGCTCCTCCACCTTTTGTCCAATCAGCTATAGTACTTGTATTTCCTGTGATAATACCACCATCTAATATAAAATGTGCTCCATCTTTTACGATTACACCACCGCCAGCTTCAGCTAAACCACCGTTTATAGTGATACCTTTACCAACGGTTACAGTTGTATTAGCGCCACTTACTATAAGTGACGTTAAAATTCCACCACCATTTACAGCTACATCTTCGCCTTCTGGTACTGCGAGTGTTAAG
>CAYJPR010000445.1:0-1139 GCA_964372075.1 uncultured Desulfovibrionaceae bacterium
TCTAAAATATTGGTGCCTTTACCCAGGGGCTCAAAGCCTGCCCAAAGGTTAAAGCCCAAAATGCAGGGTAATACGCCAAGGCTTATGGCCACAAAGGTGAAAATATTTGCCTTTTTACGGGAAAAATTATGCGCATCCATAAGGTAGGCAATGATGGCTTCAAATACGGCAATAACGGTGGTAAGCGCCGCGCAAGCCATAAAGATGAAGAAGAGCAGACCCCAAAAATCACCGCCGTCCATGGCATTGAAAATATTGGGTAGGGTAATGAAAATAAGCGGCGGTCCGGCATTGGGAGCTACGCCAAAGGTAAAGCAAGCGGGGAAAATAATAACCCCGGCCATGATGGCCACAAGAGTGTCTAAGCCAATAATATAGCTAGCTTCACTGGTGAGAGAGCGTTCTTTGCTAAGGTAGGAACCAAAAATCATCATGGAGCCAATACCCACACTGATGGTGAAAAAGGCTTGGTTCATGGCGTCATTTAGCAGGTTTAAATAGCCGGCTTCTTTCGCTCTGGCAAAGTCGGGGGCCAGATAAAAGGACATGCCCTCAGAGGCGCCGGGAAGGGTTAAGGAGTGCCATGCTAACACAAAGAGCAAGCCTAAGAGGCCTATCATAAGAAATTTTACTATGCGCTCCACACCTTTTTGTACACCGAGCATACAAGTGCCGATGCCAAGCACAATAACCAGCATGGACCAGCCATACATTTCCCAAGGATTAGAGAGCATGGTGCCAAAAAATTGCCCCACTTGATCAGGATTTAAGGTACTTAAAGCGCCTGTGGCTGTATGGTAACAATAGGCCACCAACCAGCTAGCTACGGGTATGTAAAACATCATAAGAATAAAGGGCCCAAGGCCGCCAATAAAGCCCAATTTTTGCCAACGAGACTGGGGCTTTGTTAAAACATGAAAAGCGCGTCCCCAGCTTTTTTGTGCGGCGCGTCCCATGGAAAATTCCATAATTAAAATGGGTAAGCCCACGGCAAAAAGAAAGAAAAAGTAGGCTGCTAAAAAAACTGCGCCGCCGTATTGTCCAGCAATGAAGGGAAAACGCCAAACATTGCCAAGACCTATGGCACAGCCTGCAGATAAAAGAAGAAAACCAAGACGCGAGGCCAATTGTTCTCTTGA
>CAYJPR010000446.1:0-1122 GCA_964372075.1 uncultured Desulfovibrionaceae bacterium
GGCCTGCGCAGAGAAGGTGGCAATTTATATTCAGCCACACCGGATTCTGGCCCTGCAGAGCTTGGTAAGGCCGGTACAGAAAATTATGCTAATATTATATCTAACTATACAGAAAACTCCAATGTGGATATGGCCGCGGAAATGGTAGATATGATTATTACGCAACGCGGCTTCCAAAGTAATAGTAAGGTGGTAACCACTGCCGATGCCATGTTACAAAAGGCCATGGAATTGAAGAGATAAGTTAAGATGGTATAGGTAGTTATTACCTAGCAAATTTACAGAATATAAGGGAGAGTTTTTAACTCTCCTTTTTTTGCGGCAAAGTTTTTTTTAGTCTTGACGCAAAGTGTATTATCGTGTATGTGTCAATGTACTACTCTTAAAAAAGACAGTGTCACTCTTTTTTGTTTAGGGGCAGTGATTTTATGTAAGAAATCGTGCGGCACAATGGTGCCCTTGCCTTCCTTAGTTTCAATGGCGCTTTATATGGTTTAGAGTGCATGTTCATTTCACTTCACGTTTCTTGTTTTAATAAGTGCATTCTTGCTTGCGCCGTGTCCTATCATAATTGGAGGGGTTTATGGCTGATATTATTATTTCAAAACCAGAAAATGGCAGAAATGTTGTTATAACAGCGGAACAGGACAATAAATTTTTACTTTCTTTTGAAACAGATGATGCCAAGGTTCAGCGTGTGGATGGCGATTTGGTGCTGGACTTTGGGCAAGGGACCACTGTAACCATTAGCGGCTTTTATACGGTCTCAAGCTCTGGTACAACGCCTGCTCTGGTGCTTAATGGTGAAGAAATAAGTACGGAAGAGTTTTTTGAGGCCATGGCTGCTGTCTTGCAACCAGCTTCAGGTGAACAACCGGCGCAGGTGCAAAGTGGCGGGTCAAGCTTAATTGTAGAAAGAATTCAAGAAATTCAAGAAGAAAATACGCTCAATGGCGTAGATGAAACGAGTGAAGAGGCAGACCCTTTAAGTGCTGCATCTACACTTGTAAATTCTTTATTGGCTGATGATGCCGCCCAGCCTTTGAGCTTGGATAACTCTTTTGATTCTACTAATTTTACAGCACTAGATGAAAGCGGCGAAGTTCAAAATACCAACTCTAG
>CAYJPR010000447.1:0-1115 GCA_964372075.1 uncultured Desulfovibrionaceae bacterium
TTTTCAATGGCAAGGCGCATTTTTTCGCTACGGGTTTCTGAGCCGCAAATAACCTTGCGTAAATTTATTTTATTTTTAAGGCCGTGGCGTTCCACTTCTTCAGCCATGAGTAAGGCCATGGAAGATGTGGCGCCAAGGCAGGTGCTTTGCATATCTTGTAAAAGCTGAATGTGCATTTCCATATTGCCCGGGCCCACAGGAATAGCCAGGGCGCCTAGGGCTTCACAGCCTTGCTGAAAGCCGGCCCCGGCGGTCCAAAGTCCATACCCCACAGCCACTTGCACCCTGTCCATGGCAGTGAGGCCGGCCATGGTGTAGCAACGTCCCATCTGTAAATTAAAGGTATCCACATCTTTTTGCGTATACGCTAAAATTTTGCGTTTACCTGTGGTGCCAGAAGAGGCATGAATACGTACCACATCTTCTTCAGGAACGCTGAGCAAAGGCAAAGGGTAGCCTTCGCGTAAATCTTCCACAGAAGTAAAGGGGAGCTTGCGCACATCTGCAAGGCTTTGAATGTCTTCAGGGCGAATATGACCGAGCTTTGCGCGGTATTGCGGTGAAATTTGGGCGCGTTTTAAGGTGGCGCGAATACCTTCTAGCTGATAGGTTTCAAGGCTTTTTCCCTCGTGAGCCATGTGGTCGAGGTCTTGAATACTCTTGGTGAAGGTCTTAATATTATTCATATAATCCTCAAAATCTCTGTACGGGCAGGGATTGCTTTTTACGCAGGAAAAAGGTACACAAGCTAAGTAAGTCTTGTCATGAACAGTATAGAAACAGGGTAAAAGGTAAAAATCTTGCTTGCAAAGTAGCACGCTACAAATGCTCAGCCGAGAACTTTTCCCTTATAGCTCTTTTTCTGTTCTTTGAAAAGGCATACTGTATACAAAAAAGTAAAGTAGTTTTTAATGGTATATAAACAAAGGAGTTATTGTGCGTATACTTGTTATTGGTTCGGGCGGAAGAGAACATGCTTTGGTGTGGAAACTGAGTCAAAGCCCCACAGTAAAAGAAATTTACATTGCACCCGGTAATGGCGGCACTGCCCTTGAAAAAGTGCAGCATGTGCCCATCGCCGTAGAAGAAATTACCTCCTTGGTGCGCTTTGCGCA
>CAYJPR010000448.1:0-1108 GCA_964372075.1 uncultured Desulfovibrionaceae bacterium
TCTGCCAAGGGAAGCATATTTTCCACATGGTTTAAGAAGTCAAAGCAGCGAATGACTTGATAATGATCACAAATCATTTCACCCGTTAAGCGCATGAGGTTACGTGGCTGTGGCGAATAGCCCAGTACGTTGGTGGAGCGCACAAGAATTTGCTTGTTGGTTTTGGGGGCAAAAGAATTCCATTCTTTTGCTTCCGTAAAGGGATAGGTCATATTAGCCAGCATGGCCACGTGGAAGTGAGCCCCACCGCCATTTTCAATGGAGAAATAACCGGCATTATCCAAATATGGTCCTATGAGCTTATCTTCAGCCAAGCGGAATCTGTTGCCGCTATTGGACTGGGTAAAGTCACGAGGGGTAGTATCCGTAAAGTGCACATGATCTGTATCACGCACGTAATCAAGCAAAGCTTGTCTATCTCCCTTAGGATAAGGAGAAGGTGCGCGGCGCTCTGCCCCTAAGATAGGAGGCAGTACTGGCTCAAATTCAGGCATACGCGGTGTATCAATGCTGCGATATTTACCAAGCTTCACATGGGGGTTATAACCCTTGGCAGAAATTTCAGCCACCAAGTTAGCAAGGCGCTCCCCTTCTGGAGCCATATCGGTATAGCACATAAGTTCCGGCGTTTGCGCAATGAAGTTTGTGTCAAAATTGGCTTCACGGAAACGTGGGTGCTTTAAAATTTGCTTGTAGAAAGGAATGGTGGTTTTAATACCGCCAATGATGTATTCACCAAGGGCCCTTTCCATAATGCTTAAGGTTTTATCCCATTGACGAGCATAGGTAATGAGCAAAGCCCCTGCAGAGTCGTAGTTGGGGGGGAACTCATAACCGGCAGTCATATTAGTATCTAAGCGCACACCGGGGCCGCCGGGAGATACATAACGTGTTACTAAACCGGAGTTGGGATTAAATTGGGCTTGAGGATCTTCGCAGTTAATGCGCACCTGCATGGCAAAGTGCATGGGTACGGTTTTTTCTTCGCTCAAACGTAATTTAGCACCAAAGGCAATGGCAATTTGCTCTTCCACAAGGTCAATACCATAGCGGGACTCGGTAATACCGTGCTCTACTTGTAAACGGGTATTTACTTCAATGAGGTAAG
>CAYJPR010000449.1:0-1093 GCA_964372075.1 uncultured Desulfovibrionaceae bacterium
AAAAGCTCTAAAGAAGCGCCGCCACCGGTGGAAATATAGCTCATTTTATCAGCCACATTATATTGCTCTACAGCGGCAACGGAATCTCCACCGCCCACCACTACAAAAGACTCGCCTTGAGCAAGAGCCTCGGCAAGAACCTTAGTACCGTTACCAAAAGGGTCCGTTTCAAAGGCGCCCACAGGGCCATTCCAAACTATGGTAGCAGCATCGGCGCAAAGTGCTTTGTAAGCTTCCATGGTTTGCGGGCCCACGTCTAAAATCATTTGATCTTGGGGCACAGCGTCCACAGCCACCGTTTGCACCACTTGATTGGGGGCAAGGGCTGGCGCTACCATCACATCGATGGGCAAAGGCAAGAGTTTACCCTGCGCCTTGGCGCTTTCTAAAATGCGCTTGGCATCTTCCACAAGGTCTGCTTCATATAAGGAAGCCCCAACGCTATAACCAGCCGCGGCAAGGAAAGTATTGGCAATACCGCCGCCCACAATAAGTCTGTCCACCTTGCTTAATAAATTTTCCAGCAAAGCTAATTTTGTGGAAACCTTGGAGCCACCAATAATAGCCACAAGAGGTGATTTGGGCGCATCCAGCACTTTAGCAAAGGCATCGAGCTCTGCGGCAAGAAGAGGGCCTGCGCAGGCTACTTTAGCCTTGTGCACTGCACCCTCTGTGCTGGCATGAGCACGGTGAGAAGCACCAAAGGCATCCATAACATACACATCGCCAAGGTCAGCCAATTGCTGAGCAAGAGCAGGGTCATTTTTCTTTTCGCCCTTTAAGAAACGTATATTTTCGCACAGCACCACAGCGCCAGGTTGTACTTGTACTTGAGTTATATCTGCGGCAAAGCCTACGGACACACCCAAGAGCTCTTCTAAGCGAGCGGCCACAGGGCGCAAAGAGAATTTTTCTTCAAACTCACCTTCGGTAGGACGACCCAAGTGGGAGAGCACAATAACAGCAGCGCCTTTTTCTAGGGCCATTTGAATGGTAGGTAATGCGGCTCGAATGCGCTTATCATTACTAATGTTACCGTCTTTTAAAGGAACGTTTAAGTCTTCACGCAAGACTACGCGCTGGCCTTTTACAT
>CAYJPR010000450.1:0-1090 GCA_964372075.1 uncultured Desulfovibrionaceae bacterium
TTAATATTCGTTCCGCGCAGCAACTGGGCGAAGTGCTCTTTTCTACCTTAAAGCTCCCCAGCGCAGGCAAAACCAAGGGAGGCCAGCTTTCCACAGCTCAAGAGCGTTTGGAAAAACTCAGCGGACATCCCGTGGTGGACGCCGTGCTGGAATTTCGTAAATTGGAAAAATTACGCTCTACCTATTTAGAGCCACTTCCTCGCCTTATGGACGCAGAAGGGCGCATACACAGCCATTTTAACCAATGGGCCACAGCCACGGGGCGCTTATCTTCCAGCAATCCCAATTTGCAAAATATTCCCGTACGCGGCGCACTGGGACAAAGAATGCGTACCTGCTTTATCCCCAAAGCCGGACACACTCTTATTTCTGCCGACTACTCTCAAGTGGAATTACGTGTGCTGGCGCATATGTCACAAGACCCTGTGCTTTTAGAAGCTTTTCGCCAAAATAAAGACATTCATACCAATACCGCCGCCCTTATCTATGGCATTGCTCCGGATGCGGTCACAAGCGATGAACGCCGCAATGCCAAGACCATTAACTTCGGCCTTATTTATGGTATGGGCGCACAAAAGCTGGCGCAAGAATTACGCATTTCCACAGGCGAAGCTAAGGCCTTTATTGAAAATTACTTTAAGCATTTACAACAATTAAAGCTCTTTTATGAAGGCATTGAAGCCGATGCCAAGGCCCATGGTTTTGTGGCTACCCTTGGGGGAAGACGCCGCGCTGTGCCGGACATTCATTCCAGCAATGGGCAAAAATTTGCCTTGGCCCGCCGTCAAGCCATTAACACTGTCATTCAAGGTTCCGCGGCAGATATCATAAAGCTAGCCATGTTGGCTGTGGCTCATGATACCACCTTACGCACACTCAACGCCCGCTTAGCCTTGCAAGTGCATGATGAATTGGTACTGGAAGTGCCCACCGAACATGCCCAAGAGGCCGGCGCCCGTGTGGCAGAGCTCATGAGCGCGGTAAAGCCCGCAGGTCAGGCTCTCACAGTGCCCTTGGCTGTGGACTGGGCCACCGGACACAATTGGGGCGAAGCCCATTAATTAAGATATTCGTAAACATTGCCGAAAAG
>CAYJPR010000451.1:0-1089 GCA_964372075.1 uncultured Desulfovibrionaceae bacterium
TTCCCTCAGCATTTTTATCTTCTCACAAACAAAAAAAGGGACAGGCACAAAGCCCATCCCCTTTCATATCATTGCATACTAGGCGCTAAAAAAAGCTACACAGCAAAATTTCATGATAGTCCTTTTGCAAACTTTGCAAAAGCTTTGCTTCATCTTCAGGTTCACGCACAAAGTTTATAGTAAGCTTCACGCCCAACGCCTGTTCCACAGGAGCAAAATACTTTTGCGCTTCTTCTTGTTCTAGCTGGTACACATATTCTACAAAATCATCCATGGCTCCGGCGGTTACTAATGAATCCACCTTACCATAATGACTCAAACTAGAAGCTATGTAATACACAGCTTGTGCGTTTTTAGCAGAATCTACATATTTCTTCATGAGCGAAAGAAACTCCGCCCCTAATTGCGTAGGTAAAAAACCATCTAAGGGCGCATCTTTACGCCCTTGGCACAACAAGCAAATATGTTTTACACCAGAGCCTTGGCTAACAATACCAGACAAACGCCGAATACTATAACTATAACGTCCTGACGTCTGCTTTTGGATAATTTGTTCCACATGATACTCTCCTTAACAGCGCTCTATTATTGTAAGAAATACAAGGCAACCCACAAAGCCAAGACAGCTTTAAGACCGGCCACCACAAAGCCCATGGCAGCGCCGGAAAGGCCTGCGGCTTTAATGTCCGATAAACGTGTGGTTAAACCAATGCTCGAAAAGCCCAGTAAGAAACACCAGTCCATAAAGGTGGTGGCTTGCTTTACTTCTTGAGCTTCTAAGAAACCAAAAGTATTTAAGGTAACGATGGCCAAGAAGCCCACCACGAAGACGGGGAACTTATCCATAATCATCTTCATTTTGCTGGAACCGGCCATTTGATTTTGCACTTCAGCATCTTGCGTTGCCACCATAATGGCAAGAGTAAGTACAATGAAGGGCAAGAAGATAACGCGACCAATATTATATACACCGGCAATAACACCGGCATCTTGGCTATAAGCAAAACCGGCAGCTAGCACTTGCGCGGAGTTAATAACACCCACGCCCACAAAGGCGCCGAATTGGTTAGCAGAAAGCTCAAACCATTG
>CAYJPR010000452.1:0-1086 GCA_964372075.1 uncultured Desulfovibrionaceae bacterium
ACATTGCCCCTATTGGAATAAGAAACAATCTTGCCTTCAAATTGATAGGCCTCATCATCTCTTTCCAAGGTAGATAAAAGTTCTACGGTCTCAGGACGAATGGCCACTTCTTTAATATTTTGCATTTGGAGCGCTGCTTCTTTGCTCAAAACCACAAAATCATCCTTGCTTAAAATATTATAATTACCAATAAAGCTGGCAGCAAAAGACGTTTTGGGCTTGGTATAAATCTCCATGGGGGCGCCGGATTGCTCCACCTGGCCGGCATGGAAAAGATGCACCACATCCGACATAATCATGGCTTCGTCTTGGTCATGGGTCACAAAAAGCGTGGTAATGCCCATTTCTTGCTGAATGGCGCGGATTTCTTGCTGCAAAGAACGGCGCAATTTAGCATCGATGGCGGATAATGGCTCATCCAACAAAAGAACCTTAGGTTCATTGACTATGGAACGCGCCAAGGCCACACGCTGTTGCTGTCCGCCAGAAAGCTCATGCGGATAGCGATCTTCCTTACCCAATAAGTCCACCATAATCAAAGCTGTGCGCACCTTAGAGTGAATAACTTCTTTGTCTAATTTTTTTAAATTCAAGCCAAAGGCTACGTTATTATACACATTCATATTGGGAAAAAGGCTGTATTGTTGAAATACCATGCCAATATTTCTATCCTTGGGCGCTTTACGGGTGATATCTTCCCCATTAAGAATAATGGCCCCATCACTCACCTGCTCAAGACCGGATAAACAACGCAATAAGGTACTTTTTCCGCAACCGGAAGGCCCCAGTAAGGTAACCAACTGGCCTTGTTCTATGTTTAAGGAAATATTATTGAGAACGGTGGTTTCGCCAAATCTTTTAACAATATTTTTAAATTGAATATAACTCATGAGATTAATCCTTACGAAGGCCCTTTTCTAATTTTTGGCTTTTTCTAAAAGCAATTAAGGAAATAATAAAGGTAACAAAGAACAAGACCACCACAATGGCGCTGACAAATTGCCCCGACGAGAACATATGTCTAAAAAGGTACACTTGCGTAGTGGTGTAATGATTACCGGCAATGGTATTTACAATAACAAAGTC
>CAYJPR010000453.1:0-1078 GCA_964372075.1 uncultured Desulfovibrionaceae bacterium
CGTAAAAATCGCGTTCAATTGGAAATGGGCGGTGTGACGCTATGGGCCGACATGAAAGATTTAGGTACAGGCAATGCCCCCACAGCGCAAGGACGTGCCTTGCTTGAAAAGCAGCACAAAAGCTCTGGCGTGCTCACCCGTACCGAACCTACAGGCCCCCTATTGAGCCTTGATATGCGCGGACAACGCGCCGATGTGGCATTAGGCCAATTGGGCAATTTTTTAGACAAAGCCATTTTGGCAGGGCGTGAAAGTGTAGAAATTGTACACGGGCGCGGCACAGGGGTTTTACGTAAGGAAGTACATAATTTTCTACGTTCTTTTCCCGGTATTGAAAGCTTTACTCTCGCCCCTGAAGATAGGGGCGGTGACGGCATGACTATTGTGCATTTGAGATAAGGACTTATATATACACAAAGTCGAAATATTTCGTATTTTTTAGAAGTAATTAGGGTAGAACGTAGCGCTGCGTATGCGAGATGCCAGCCAAAAGCATTTTTTTTGCCCAATTTTTCTAAAATACGGTAACATAAAGGGAACACATGCAAGGCAGAGAAGCGGTAAGATACATAAAAGAACGCATTAGCCTTGTGGATATGGTTCGTCGTTATGTGGATTTACAGCGCAATGGCCCGCGTTGGGCAGCCCCATGTCCTTTTCACCAAGAGACCAAACCCTCGTTCTCGGTCAGTGAAGAGGAAGGTTTTTTTTATTGCTTTGGCTGCCAAGCCAGCGGAGATTTATTTGACTTTTATGGCCGCATAAATGGTTTAGACTTTCGCGAAACCTTGGAACAATTAGCCTTGGAAGCCGGTATCACTTTAGATACATGGCAAAAAGGGCAAAGTGGGCAGGCAGGCCAAGGCGGCGCGCAAAATGTACGCCAAAAGCAATCGGCGCGGCAAAATATGTTGCGTATGTATGCTCTGGCCGAAGCGCATTTTAAGGCCAATTTACAAGGGCCGGATGGGGAAGAGTGTCGAACCTACATGCAGGGACGCAAACTTAGCCCAGAAATTATAGAAAATTTTGGTCTTGGCTGGGCCAAAAGAGAATGGCAAGCCCTAGCCAATGCTTT
>CAYJPR010000454.1:0-1070 GCA_964372075.1 uncultured Desulfovibrionaceae bacterium
TGCGTCCTTTGCTTATTACAGCGTCAGAGCTTGAATTTGCCGAGGCCGCCATGAAGAAAGCTCATTCCGCTGACAGCGCCGCTCTTATGGGTACGTTAGCAGAGGTTTTTGCCGCTGTGGAAGATTTCAGCGCCGCCGGTACAGAAGCCGCATTGAACGCTTTTGTGGAAGAGAAGGGCCTGAAATTTAAGCAAGTGGGGCCGCCTTTACGCGTGGCATTGCTTGGCTATATGGGGGGACCGCATTTGCCAGAAGTTATGGGTGTGCTTGGTAAGGATGAAAGTTTGGCCCGTATACGTAAATTTGCGACTGTATAGTTTTTTCTGGGGTGAACTTTTACTAGCGCCAAAAAGTTCCCCCCAGACCCCCCTCAAAACGCGCTAATTCTAATATGACGCGCAACTTATGTAGCGTGAGAGGCATTGTCTGTACCTTAAAGAATAAATTGTATTTCCCTAAAAAAATATTGACTCTTCATAAAAGCAGGACTATAGTGCACTCCTACCTCAGAGTAGGAGCGTAGCTCAGGTGGCTAGAGCACTTCCTTGACATGGAAGGGGTCAGCAGTTCAAGTCTGCTCGTTCCTACCAATATTACTTACAAGAGGGGAGGTTTAACCTCCCCTTTCTTTGTATATAGGAGTTATGTGTGATAGTGCGCATGGATGGATCAGCTTTGGAAGTGCCTGCAGAAAATTGCAGTGCCGATGCCAGTATTTTTGACCTGCTTAAAGCTGTTTTAAGCGGCAAAAAGATGAAAAGTGTGGTGGCCTGCAGAGCAGGTGAGGATATTCTTGACCTTTCAACCACCGTACCTCAAGGCTGTGATACCTTAGAGCCTGTGCTCATGGACTCTGCTGAAGGCCTTGAAATTATACGTCACTCCGCAGCGCATATCATGGCAGCTGCAGTGCAAAAGCTTTTTCCCGCCGCCAAGGTTACCATTGGCCCTGCCATTGACTCCGGTTTTTATTACGATTTTGACGTAGAGCGTCCCTTTACCGCCGATGATTTAATTGCCATTGAAGCTGAAATGCAAAGCATGATTAAAGCTTCCTTGCCTTTCACGCG
>CAYJPR010000455.1:0-1066 GCA_964372075.1 uncultured Desulfovibrionaceae bacterium
GCTTGTGCAGGAATAAGCAAGAATACAGGTGCAATGAGCAAAGAAAGAGCAAAAAGCACAGCCACCGTCACCGCTGTAAGGCCGGTGCTGCCGCCCTCTGCCACACCACTGGCACTTTCCACATAGGAAGTTACCGTGGAAGTGCCCAAAATGGCACCCACAGTGGTACCAATGGCATCTGCCATGAGCGCGCTTTTAGCATTGGGTATATTGCCTTCTGCGTCCAAAATATCTGCCTTGGTAGCAAGTCCCACAAGGGTGCCCAAGGTGTCGAATAAATCTACAAATAAGAAAGTAAAAAGCACCAACGCCATATCTAAAGTAAAAATATGTTCCCACTGAAATTGCATAAAGGTAGGAGCCACGCTAGGTACTGAGAAAAGCATGGAAGAATCAAAGCCGGCTATATTGGTAACACCAAGGGGAATGCCCACCACTGTGCCTATTAAAATACCAAAGAGCAAGGCTCCGCGAACTTTGTAGCAAAGTAAAATACCTGTAAGAACAATGGTTACTACTGCCACCATGGGGCCGGGAGCCGTCATGGAGCCCATGGAAACCAAGGTGGCTTCATTATCCACCACAATACCGGCAGACTTAAAGCCAATGAAGGCAATGAAAAGCCCAATACCGCCGGAAATGGCTTTCTTCATGGCCTCCGGTATGCAATGCAAAATGGCTTCGCGCAAATTAGTAATGGTGAGGAAAATAAAGATAAGACCTTCTAAAAACACGGCTGTCAAAGCAAATTGCCAAGAATACCCCATGCCCAACACAACGGAGAAGGCAAAAAAGGCATTCAAGCCCATACCCGGCGCTAAAGCCACCGGTAAATTAGCCGTAAAGCCCATAATTAATGTGGCAATGGTGGCGCTTAACGCTGTGGCCACAAATACGGCAGGACCATCCATGCCGGCTTGGCTCAAAATACTGGGGTTTACAGCCAAAATATAGGCCATAGTCATAAAGGTAGTAATGCCGGCTAAAATTTCCGTGCGTACCGTGGTTCCACGCTCTTTTAACGAGAAAAGTTTTTCTAACATGGTTTTCCTCATCCTCCTCATTC
>CAYJPR010000456.1:0-1053 GCA_964372075.1 uncultured Desulfovibrionaceae bacterium
AGAATATGGCATTTGCCTAGATGTGGGGCATATGTTAGCTTTTGGTCAACAAGGCGTCTTGCAAAGGCCGGATTTGTTACGTAAGGTACAACTCCTCCATTGGTCTGCACCGGGCAAAAGGGATGAACATTTACCCTTAACAGAATTTACGCCGCAGCAATGGGCCTTGGTGCAGCAATTGGTAGCGCTCTTACCGGCGCAGGCCACGCATATGATAGAGGTGTTTAATTGGCAAGGCATTGAAACTTCAGCGCCTATTTTACAGCGTTTACTGCGAGGTGAATATGCCTAAAAAAGCTAAATATCATCAACGTTTTCAAGAATGGCTCAGCGCTTTGCCCAAGGAAGAACGCTGGTGTATTCTCATAACAGCAGACCCCGATGCCATGGGGGCGGCCATGGCCTTAAAACGTATTATGATGCGCAAAGGGCGAGAGATTGTCATTGCCAGTACCAATGAAGTGACGCGCCCTGATAATTTAGCCATGATACGCTATTTACGTATTCCTCTGGTGCGCTGGCAACCGGAAATGCTTCAAGATTTTCAGCGTTTTGCCATAGTAGATTCACAGCCCCATCATAATAAAGCCTTTGACGGCATTCCTTTTTCTCTCATTATAGATCATCATCCTGCGCCGGAAGGTTATTGCCATGTGGCTGAATATATAGACGTTCGCCCCAAAATGGGCGCCACCTGCACCATGCTTTGGCAGTATTTACGTGAAATGGATATTCGCCCCAGTAAGCTTTTAGCCACAGCCTTACAATACGGCATCCGCACAGATACAGCTCTTTTTGAACGTAGCGGTATAGAAATGGACTTTCGCGCCTATCAATGGCTTTCGCGCCATAGCGATGCGGCTTTATTGCGCCGTATTTTACGCAGTGAATATTTGCCTGAGTGGTTACCACTTTTTTCCCACGCTTTTCGCTCCTTACATACCTGTAAAAATGGCGCCTATGCCCATGTGGGAACAGTAAGCTCTCCGGATATGTTGGTGGCCATAGCCGACTTTTTTACCCGTGTACACGGTTTGCGCTGGGTGGCGGTGA
>CAYJPR010000457.1:0-1049 GCA_964372075.1 uncultured Desulfovibrionaceae bacterium
TACACGGAAAAATCTTTCCGTAAGGAATATGTGGATTTTTTGGTGGACTATGTGAAGATTGCTCCCGGCTCTTCTGGTAAGGCGCTAAAAATTCATGCTGATGCCGGCAATGGTTGTGCAGGGCTTGTTATGCAAGAACTGATGGATAAATTACCCTTCACCTTCACCACTGCTCATATGCAGCCCGACGGCACCTTTCCCAACGGTATTCCCAACCCGCTCTTGCCGGAGCGCCGCGAGGCCACAGCGCAAGCCGTACGCGAACATGGTGCAGATATGGGCATTGCCTGGGATGGCGACTTTGATCGTTGCTTCTTCTATGATGCTGAGGGTAATTTCATTGAAGGGTATTACCTTGTAGGCTTACTTGCGCAAAGCCTCTTGCAACAATTCCCCGGGGCCAAGATTATTCATGATCCGCGCCTTGTGTGGAATACGCAAGATGTTACCGCCGCCGCCGGTGGTACTTGCCTTGTGTCTAAGTCCGGTCATGCTTTCATTAAGGAAAAAATGCGTGAAGAAGATGGCCTCTATGGCGGTGAAATGAGCGCGCATCATTATTTCCGTGATTTTGCTTATTGTGATTCGGGTATGATTCCTTGGCTTTTGGTGGCTCAGCTCATTACGCAAAGCCAAAAATCCTTGGCTGAATTGGTGCAAGAGTGCATGCAAAAATACCCTTGTAGCGGCGAGATTAACCGTAAAGTCAGTGATGCCAAAGTTATTACACAAAAAATTTATGAGACTTATGCCAAGGATGCTGTGAGCGAAGATCGTTTGGACGGTCTTTCCTTGGAATTTGAGAAGTGGCGTTTTAATGTGCGCTCTTCCAATACAGAGCCTTTATTGCGTCTTAATGTGGAATCCCGCGGTGACGTAGCACTTATGCAAGAAAAAACCCAAGAAATACTAGCTATTATTGATGCTAAGTAAGGAGAAATCATGAAAGAAGTTATTAAAACAGATGCGGCTCCTTGTGCCGTTGGTCCCTACAGCCAAGCCGTGCGCATGGGCAATACCCTGTACGCTTCCGGTCAAGTGGCTTTAGA
>CAYJPR010000458.1:0-1048 GCA_964372075.1 uncultured Desulfovibrionaceae bacterium
GATGCGCAATTAAGTAATACTATCAATAATGGCTTTGGTGTATGGCTTATGCCGCTGTATAAGTGGAGCACTATAAGTGGTATAGAGTCCGGCGTACTTGATGGCGGCTATGAAACCGGCCTCGGGGGGCTTAGCCTTGGAGCTGATTACACTTTTGATAATAACTTCCGCTTGGGTTTTGCCTTTAATCTAGGCGCAGGATATACCGAATCCAAAGGCGATTTCAGCGGCACGGATAATGATTTCGATTTTTATGGCGTGTCCTTATATGCAGGCTATAGCTATGAGAATTTGAATATTTCCGCCGATGTGGGGTATAGCGCAAGTGCGCACGATGTTACACAAAAAATGGGTGTGACCAGTTATAAAGCCGACATTTTTGCTGATGTGTGGACAGCAGGACTAGGTCTTGCCTATACCTTTAACACGGATTTTATGAGCCTCACGCCTCATGTGGGTGTGCGCTACGTGGGCGCAAACACCTATGCATATGATATTGCTGATCTGAATATGGACAGCGACCATCAAAGCGTTTGGTACTTCCCCGTGGGCGTAACCCTAAGCAAAGAAATTGTAACCAGCAATGGCTGGATACTGACACCCAAACTGGATGTGGGCTTTATCGCCGCCGCCGGTGACTTGAAGGCCAATAGCTCCGCCGGCATGTCTGGCGTAAATGCTACCATAGAAAAAGAAACCACCAACGTGGATGGCTTTGCCTTCAACGGCGGCCTTGGCTTTGACCTTGCCAATGCAGATAATGGCGTAAGCGTGGGCTTAAATTATACCTTACAAGCCTCTGAGCACGAAACGGGGCATATGGTAAACGCTACCTTTAGATATGATTTTTAAAGAATAATCTCATCCGAAGTAGGCTTTTTTAAGTAAAATGACACCCAAGGGGGATATGCCCCCCCTTGGGAAATATACCCTTTTATGGGCGTAAATTGCACTATACGTTGCAAAAAAATGCTGTTCTGTCACAAATTAATTTAAATCATGCTCAAACCGTATTTGCTGGCAGAGGTCTATGAGAGTGGCCTTCTGC
>CAYJPR010000459.1:0-1030 GCA_964372075.1 uncultured Desulfovibrionaceae bacterium
CTATGAAAAAGCATATATGCGTATTACCTGGCGATGGTATTGGTCCTGAGATTGTGGCAGAGGCCAAAAAAGTAATGGATGCTGTGGCTGTTAAATTTGGCCATGATTTTACTTATGAATATGCCAATATTGGCGGCGCTGCCATTGATGCTGAAGGTGTTCCTTTACCGGACAGCACCATGGAAGCTTGCCGCAAGGCCGATGCTGTTTTCTTGGGCGCTGTGGGTGGTCCTAAGTGGGATAAAATTGACAAAAGCATTCGTCCTGAAAAGGGTTTATTGGCTATTCGTAAGGGCCTTGGCTTATTTGCTAATTTGCGCCCTGCAACGCTTTTTCCAGAACTTGCCGGCGCGTGTTTATTGCGTGCTGATATTGCCGCCAAAGGCTTGGATTTAATTGTTATCCGCGAACTTACCGGCGATATTTATTTTGGTGAACCCCGCGCCATTGAAATGCGTGATGGTAAGCGTGTGGGCTTTAACACCATGATTTATGACGAAGAAGAAATTCGTCGTATTGCCCATGTGGCTTTCCAAACGGCGCAAAAGCGTAATAAAAAAGTGTGCTCTGTGGACAAAGCCAATGTACTAGAAACATCGCAATTGTGGCGTGATGTGGTGGAAGAAGTGCATAAAGAATATGCCGATGTAGAGCTTTCGCATATGTATGTGGACAATGCCGCCATGCAGCTTGTGCGCGATCCTTCGCAATTTGACGTTATTGTGACTGGTAATATTTTTGGTGATATTTTATCTGATGAATCTGCTGTTATTACAGGTTCCTTGGGTATGTTACCTTCCGCTTCCTTTGGTGCCAGTGGTCCCGGTCTTTTTGAACCAAGCCACGGCTCTGCCCCTGATATTGCAGGGCAAAATAAGGCTAATCCTTTAGCTACCATTTTATCTGCTGCCATGATGTTGCGCCTTGCTTTTGATGCTTCCACCGAGGCCGATGCCATTGAAGCTTCCGTACGTAAGGTCTTGCAATTGGGTCACCGTACCGGCGATATTATGGAAGAAGGCAAAATGCC
>CAYJPR010000460.1:0-1012 GCA_964372075.1 uncultured Desulfovibrionaceae bacterium
TTCATATTGTCTTTAATGGCACCCTTAATCATGCTCAAAAGCTCAGCTTGATCTACAGCCATCTTACCTTGGAAGGGCAGAAGGTCCTTACGCAAGGCGCCCATATCGGTATTCATGGTTTTGATCTTAGCTTCAAGCTGATCGCACTTTTTCTCAAGTTCTACAGCTTTAGCTTCTGCTGGCTCAAGCACTTCGATTTTAGCATGCAATGCGGCAATCTCAGCACTTTGAGCTTTATTGGTTTCGTCCATGTCTATAAGACAATCTAAGGTATTGCCAGCCAAGGCTTGCATTTTTGCATTCATGGGCGGCAAGGATACATTATCACCAATGGACTTAATAGTCGTGGTCACATAGGCATCCCATTCTTGAGCGCCATCCCACTCCATGCCAACGAAGTCAGGGTATAAAGATGCCACCCATCCGGCGGCAAGGGGGGCTACAACACGGGCACAACAATCGCAAGCAATGGTACGCCCGGTCAGGTAACCGGCCAACTCTTTTACATCAGCGTCTTCCTTACCCACAACAAGGGCAAGAATATTTTCCATAGGGAAGACTTTACGAGCACTATCAGACATACGGCCTCCTCCTTGGGAGATCGAGAGTATTAAAAAAATTAGTTACTACGACCAACCATGCGCACATAGGTAAGTGCGGCAGTTCTGTACACAAAGTGTCCCAGCTTAGACCAAGGCAGATAAGCAAAAAGCATCCACACAAAGACCAAGTGGAAATAGTATACAATAAAGGCTGGCGTAATAGCGTCCATCAAGCGGAAAGCTTGGCTCAATATACCGGTGAGTGCCACCACCCAGATGATACCTAAGAGATACCAGTCATAGAAGGAGGACGTTTGGTATTTGGGATTCAACTTCATGCGGCGAAGTGTCAATAATCCCAAGCCCAGCACCATGGCTAAAGCACCAAGGTTTGCCAGAATTTTAATGGGATTAGTCAACTCTAAAGGAGTGGTCACCTTAAGAGCCGGAATAACCTTACCAATCCAGTG
>CAYJPR010000461.1:0-1009 GCA_964372075.1 uncultured Desulfovibrionaceae bacterium
CTACTGGTGGGAAACCTTTTTTGAAAAAAAGGTTCTCCCCCCAGACCCCCCTTCCAAAAAACTTTAATTGCGGCAAGACCTTACCTTTGAAAGTAAGTTTTTGCCGCAATGCAATTTTTTAAATAATACTTTATTTAAGCTGTTTATTTTAAAAAAATGAAGTTCAATTCGTAAAAATCAAAATCAAATTTTTGTCCTAGGCTTTGTCATTACTCTGAAGGAGACTTTGCCTCCTTTTTTATTTTCCGTAAAATTACTTATAATCCGTCATAAAAATTAAACATTTAAAATAGATGTAAAAAATAAAAACGGAAAGCGTGAAAAATCACAATAAGCTATTGCCTTTGTGGCGCGTATTTTGTAATATTAGTCTATATTTCTAGGGGAGGTATTTATGTCTGACGAGCAAAGAGTTCAAGCGAAAGGTTCAGAGGCTACTCTCAACAGATTTATGTCTGATGAGCAAAGAAAAGAAACTCCACCGGTATTTTTTTTAATTCTTGGGATTTTCCTCATTTTCTTATTTGGATCGGGGCTTTTTTCCATGGAAAAACACTTTTCTGAGCAGAAAAGTTCACTAGACTATATCAAGCAAAGAGCACTTGCTCTACCTTCCGTAAGCACTTTAGATGCGGCTTTTGATGGAAAATTGATACATGCACAAGGTAGCGCCTCCACCAACGAGAGCCTTACTGATCCAGAGTTTGGCATCAATGTAAAGGCATTGGGTCTTGTTTACCATGTGGAATATTATCAAGATGTAGACACAGGTGAAGGTTTTGACGAGGGCTGGACCGACAGGCCCACCAGCTTCCTTAACCCTCAAGACTATGCCTTAAATGCGCGTATCATGCCTGAGCTGGAAAATAAAACCATCTATGTGCAACAGGCTAAACTGGGCGTCTACGACATAGCTCCGGACCTTTTACAAGGCCTGCACAGTGCTGTACCTTTAGATTTAAAGGTAAGCCCTGAGCAATTGGCAACATTGCACACCTACATGCTGGAA
>CAYJPR010000462.1:0-1008 GCA_964372075.1 uncultured Desulfovibrionaceae bacterium
TTTACTGCTAAACACTACCTTAAGCACCCAAGTATCACCAATTTAACAAAAAAAATCAACTTTCATTGTACGGTAAATTACCCCCATACACTCAGCCCTACTCGCTCTACATAATATAGCTCTTTCTGGGCCTTGCCTTTTGCGTAAGCCTGCCTTATATTGTATTGGTTAACTATGTTATTTTGCCCCAAATATTTCGTGATATTTCATGACATTTTATGCGGGCTACACTTTTTTTGGAGGAAAAAATGCATTCTACGCAAACTTTAAGTCAATCTAATGTAAGCGTTGCTTCAATTTTCATGCGCCAGGTTTATCAGTGGATGACCATGGGCCTTACTCTTACCGCCGTTACCGCTTGGATGGTAGCCGGATCTCAAACTATGCAACAACTTATTTTTGGCAATAGCTTTGCTCTTATTGCCTTGGTTATTGCACAGCTAGGCCTTGTGGTGGGCATTTCTGCCGCCATTCAGCGCATGTCTGCTTTTACTGCCACAGCTCTTTTCATGCTGTATTCTGCCCTTACAGGCTTAACCCTTTCCAGCATTTTTATTGTTTACCCCATGGGTTCCATTGTAAATGCCTTTGTGGTTACTGCCGGCACCTTCCTTGCTATGAGCGTGTATGGCTGGGTTACCAAGCGTGACCTTACCGCCATGGGCTCTTTCCTCATGATGGGTCTTTTTGGCATTATCATTGCCATGGTTGTAAATATCTTTTTACAAAGCCCCATGATGGACTATGTTATCAGCGCTGTGGGCGTGCTCATCTTCACAGGCTTAACCGCTTATGACACACAGAAGATTAAAGAATTTGGCGCCAATGCTCCTTTAAACGACAGCACAGCCGTACGCCGTGGCGTTATCTTGGGCGCACTGACCTTATACCTTGATTTCATCAATCTTTTCCTTATGATGCTACGCTTTATGGGTGGCAACAGAGATTAATTTACTCTTAGTCTCGTTTAGGAAAACTTCAGAGTGCTTTACTAATTAAAAAGCCCAC
>CAYJPR010000463.1:0-1008 GCA_964372075.1 uncultured Desulfovibrionaceae bacterium
TTGCAAACCAAGGTGAACCTTATGGAAGAGCTCACCAAGATACGCAATGTTATTACTAAAAAACATGCCGGTGCACCGCATAGAAGTATCTTGGTGGTGGATGCCACCACAGGGCAAAATGCTTTGTCTCAAACTAAGCTTTTTAAAGAAGCGGCCGGTATTGATGAAATTATTTTGAGTAAATTGGATGGTACAGCCAAGGGTGGTGTGGCTATTTCTGTGGCCTTACAATTCCAAATTCCCATTACCTATGTGGGGCTTGGCGAAAAATTAGAAGATTTACGCCCCTTCAATGGAAAGGATTTTGCATTAGCCCTTTTGGGCGTTGAAAAGTCGTCAGATTAATGACGAAAGCATGTAACTAAGAAGAATATAAGATCTTTGGGGAAAGGCGAACCTTCCCCCGCTATGCTTAGTCTTCTAATTGTTCTTGTTTGGTAACGCCTTCAGCTTTGATGCGTTCCAATAAGTCAGAAAAAGTGGATTTGACATGTTCACGAATGTCACCAGCCACAACAAGGAAAAGTACGTCATCGCCGGGCTTGAATTGGCCTTCGCGAGCGTCCCAGACAATGGCGAAAATGCCGGGTCTTTGTTCCATTTCTTCGCAAATGGCGCGAATTTTTTCTTTGTCTTGGCGAATGGTGATGGAAGAAACGGTTTTATGCTCATTGCGAGACCAACCACGCACCACGCCGTTGTGGACGAGCATCATGCCAACATTGTCAGAAAATCCTGGACGTTGTTTTAATTCAGCAAGCGTTTTATTGATATCCATAGAGAGCTCCTTTTTTTATTATGAGGTATACCAATGGCTGTTTTTAGTGATCTTTTAGCCAAGCTGCCCAAGAGTACAGAAACCCGCATGAGTGCGCAAGGGTATGTTTTGTGGTTTTCATGGCAAAATGACCTTGACCCTGTAATAAATCAAACGCTCCAAAACTATGGCGGCATGTTCATTGAACAAGACTTTGAACAGTCTGCATGGTTTTTCTTTAATAAAGACGT
>CAYJPR010000464.1:0-1007 GCA_964372075.1 uncultured Desulfovibrionaceae bacterium
CCTCTTTCCGAGCGTGTACTTGGTCGTGTACTTCTCTACCCTGTGGAAGATCCAGACGATACCAGCAAGATTCTCTTGGCAGAAAATACCTTACTTGATGAAGCCGCTTGTCAGCTGCTCACCGATAAGGGTATTAACTCTGTTATGGTACGCTCTGCCCTCACATGCCAAGCTGAACGCGGCATTTGCTCCCTGTGCTACGGTCGCGACCTTGCTCGCGGTCATGTGGTTAACATTGGTGAAACTGTGGGTATCATTGCCGCGCAGTCCATCGGTGAACCCGGCACACAGCTTACCATGCGTACCTTCCACATCGGTGGTACTGCCTCCAGTACCATTGAAAAGAATAAGTTTGAATCGCAAAACTCCGGTCGCGTTATCCTAACCCGTGTGCGCTCTGTTACCAACCGCGAAGGTCACTCCCTCGTACTTGGTAAGAGTGGTCAGCTCACCATTGTGGACGCCCAAGGCCGCGAGCGTGAAAAATATACCCTGCCCAACGGTGCCCACCTTCATGTGGAAAACGGTCAAGAAGTACCACAAGGTACCTTGCTGGCCGATTGGGACCCCTTCAACGAGCCCCTCATTGCTGAAGTGGGCGGTAACATTCGCTTTGCCGACATCATCGAAGGTAAAACCGTTCAAGAAAAAATGGACGACATTACCCGTCAGACCACGCAAACCATCATCGAATACCGTACCACCAACTTCCGTCCTACCATCTCGGTTTGCGACGAAGATGGCAATGTAAAAATGCGCTTTGAACACAGCGTTGCCGCCACCTACAGCCTCCCAGTAGGCTCTATTATCATGGTGCGCGACGGCTCTGCCATCGAAGCTGGTGACATCATCGCTCGTAAGCCCCGCGAAACATCCAAAACCAAGGACATCGTGGGTGGTCTTCCACGCGTTGCTGAGCTCTTTGAAGTTCGTAAGCCCAAGGACATGGCTGTGGTTTCTGAAATCGCAGGTACCGTGGCCTATGCCGGCGAAGCCAAAGGTAAGCG
>CAYJPR010000465.1:0-1005 GCA_964372075.1 uncultured Desulfovibrionaceae bacterium
GAAGTTATCGTTCGTCAAATGCTGAAGAAAGTTAGCGTTATCGATCCAGGCGGCACCAGCTTCCTCGTGGGCGAACAAGTGGATAAAAACGAATTCAAAGTGGAAAACCAAAAAGCCAAGGCTGAAGGGCGTAAACCCGCCACCGCTGAGCCGCTGGTACTTGGTATCACTCAAGCTTCGCTCACCACTTCCAGCTTCATTTCTGCTGCGTCCTTCCAAGAAACCACCAAGGTGCTTACCGAAGCCTCCTTGCGCGGTAAAATGGACTACTTACGCGGCTTGAAAGAAAACGTTATCGTGGGTCGCTTAATTCCTGCCGGCGCCGGCTATCGTGAATACGTACATAGCGAAATTCACGTGCCAGACCAAAAGGAAAGACCAGATAAATTCCTTGAGGAATTGGAAGATAATCCAATCCTTGTGGATATCGCTTCTGAATAATACTAAGGCCCTGCATTGCAGGGCCTTTTTTTGTGAAGGACTTTCTGGGGGGAGAAACCTTTTAAAAAAGGTTCTCTCCCCCCAGACCCCCCACTTCCAAAATTTTTTAATGGCGACCTTACTCTGTCACTGTATAAGGCTCCCAGCCGCATGCCATTTTAAAAGCCCCCACCTTTCCCCCTTGTGCGCAGCACTATAAGGGGGGTGGCACGTAACAAGCAAAGCGCCGTGAAGTGACGGGGGGTTATATTCCCTTACTTGGCGTTTTTGTCTCCTTTGACAGGATATGAAATCAGAACTGCCATAATCTTTAGGCAACAAAAACGCCAATAGTTGTTTTTGTAGGATGTGTTTAAATTTTCAGATTTTAGGTGCGCACAAGGAAGACATTTTTTTCCTGCGTAACCGTACTCAAGTTCGACCCAAAGGGCGCGAAGCGTAGCCGTTGGCGAGGTACGAGCCTTACGGATATCGTACGCCTAGGCGCGTGCGTTCAAAAAAGGAAATCTGACACAGTGCGCGCCTAAAAGATAAATTTTGCATACAGGGTACAAAAGATCACCC
>CAYJPR010000466.1:0-1004 GCA_964372075.1 uncultured Desulfovibrionaceae bacterium
TGCTAGCGTTATAGCTTTTCTTACTTAATGTTCTAGCTACTTTGGTGGAGGAGTTGGGGCTAGCAAAGCCTGCTTCAAGGATTTTTGTAGCTTCTGCGTCGCGAATGGCGCGGGTAGGGCCACCCATGATAACACCGAGAAGCTCTACATTACCGCGTTTGGCTGTAAAAATAAGGTTAAAGCCAGAGGCGTTGGTATAGCCGGTTTTGAGGCCATAGACTCCGGGAACGCGCCCTAAGAGTTTATTAGTGCTTTTATGGAGCACTTTATTATGTTTGAAAGAGCGTGTATTATGAAAGCTCATGGCTTTGGGGTGTGCATTTATGTAGCTACGTGCCATTTTGAGCATGTCATAGGCTGTGGTGAGCTGGCCTGAGGCAGGAAGGCCGTGCGGTGTTTTAAAGGTGCTATTTTTCATGCCGATTTTTTTTGCTTTGGCATTGAGCATTTTAACAAAGGATTCATTACTTTTAGCCACTGCTTGGGCCAAAGCCACGCTGGCATTATTTCCTGAAGAGACAGCCATGCCAAGAAGAAGTTTTTCAATGGTAATGGTTTCGCCTTTACGCAAGCGCATTTTAGAGCCGCCTGTTCTTATGGCGCTGGTACTAATTTTTGTCTGTTTCTTAAGGGAAAGTTTCTTTGCTTTTACAAGATCTAGCGCTACATACATACTAAGTACTTTCGTGAGAGATGCCGGTGGAATAAGGTCGTAGGGATTGTGTTTATAAAGAATGCGCCCATTGGACATGTTCATTAAAATAGCGGCGCGGGATTTTAGTTCGGCAAGAGCTTCAAAAGCAGATAAATGGAAAAAACTAAAGGCGATAAGTAAAATATATAAGCGTTTTGTGGTGTTCACAATGGTATCCTTGTGTTTGCGTGGCGAGGACGTAGTCATACCGTACTAACAAGTGGCATGACCATAAAGTTTTCTATAGTTGCCCTCTAGGCCCAAGGACTATAGCTTACAACATGCAGTTATGACAAGCAAAAAAAAATAG
>CAYJPR010000467.1:0-1003 GCA_964372075.1 uncultured Desulfovibrionaceae bacterium
ATGAATCCTCGTATGAAGGGTTAAACAGTAAAGAGCTAGAAAAGAAAAAACTAGAAAGAATGTTTAAAGATGTTGGAGGCATGAAAAACATGCGTAAATTTATGAAGGAAAATAAGAATAATACATAAAGCAAGGTGCTTAGTGTTTGTTTTTTAAAGAACTTTTTCTAAAATCTAATACAACAAATTCTTTTCCGTTGGGTAGTGTATAGATTTCTTCTTTGTCTACTTGGAAGGATATTTTTTGCAATGCATTTATAATATCTTCGTCTGTAATTTTTGTATATACTGTATTGGCTTGTTCAAGATTATGTGCGTATGGAGTGTCGGATACCAATTTTTTTACGGAGCCTTCTTTTTGTAACACAACGGATATATATTTTGGTGATATTTTTTCAATGTGCTTAGAAAACATATCATAACCAATATATTCAACAAATAAATTGGCTATAACTAAGTCTGCATACGGTAAACCTTTTTGCTGTTTCGATAAATCTTTTTGTAGTAAGACTAGGCGATCTTTTAGATTTTGGTATCTTGCTTTGCACTGCTCTAAGTACTTCTCATTTATATCATTTCCATAAATAATGTCGATAGAATCTATAACATGGTTTAATCCATTTCCCCCCGCAATTCCTAAAATCATAGCAGAAGAAATATCTTTTGTTTTTAATTGCTTTTCCATTATTCTATTCAATGTTTGGAGCTGCTCTACGCCTTCATAGCTCATATGATTTTCATAGTCCACTAATGGAATGATTTCCCAGGGATTTTTCATATTTACCTCTTACTGGCTATAGTAGCATAAAGTACATAAAGAGTATAGAAAGTTTCAACTTTTGTGAAAAAGTATTAAGCTACGCGACATGCGTTAGCTATTGTAGGGGCCGCGTAGCGGTTCTCGACTGCAGAGGTTTGCTCGCGGCAAACCCCCTGCAGTCGAGAATGAAGCCGAAAGGCGGAACCCCGAAAAGAGCGACCCAATATCCGTAAGTTTGCCGCGA